>NZ_CANCLE010000206.1 GCF_947378715.1 Phenylobacterium aquaticum | reverse complement strand
GCGCCTTTGGCCGAGCTGGCCCAGGCGGTGGAGGCCTTCACGGGCCTGAAGCCCAATGTGGATTTCGCCCTGGTGGCCATGTCGGAGGCCTTGAAGCTGCCGGCCGACGCCCCCTTCGCCCTGTTCGCGGTCGCCCGCTGCGCCGGCTGGATCGCCCACGCCATCGAGCAGCTGCAGTCCGGCGCCCTGATCCGGCCCCGGGCCCGCTATGTGGGGGTCGAGGTGGGGTGATCAGGCCGCCGCGTGGTCCTTGAGGACGCCGAGCGGGACGATGGCCAGGGTCTCCTCGTGGGTCGCCTCCAGCACGATCTGGGGCGGAGCGCCGGCGTCCAGCGCCTCCTTCCAGCGCGGGGCGCAGAGGCACCAGCGGTCGCCGGGCTTGAGGCCGGGGAAGGCGTAGTCCGGGACCGGGGTGGAGAGGTCGTTGCCGACCATCTTCGAATAGGCCAGGAACTCGGCGGTCATCACCGCGCAGACCGTGTGCAGGCCGGTGTCGTGCGGGCCGGTCTCGCAACAGCCATTGCGGAAGAAGCCGGTGACGGGGTCGAGCGAGCAACTCATCAGCTCGCCGCCCAGCACGTTTCTTGCATCGGCGTCGTATCGTGTGGTCATACCCCCATCTTAGTCACCAAAAGGCCCGCTTCGCCATGCAGAAGGAGGTTCCCGCCTTGACCGACCGCCCAGCCCCGGCTGAGCCCGACCGCGAGGTCCGGGGCGTGCGTGACAGCCGGAGCCTGCCGTCCATGAGCCTGAGAGGGGTCTGCCTCGCCGCCCTGCTCGCCGCGACGGCCCTGGCCGCGCCGGCCCTCGCCCAGGAGGTCGATCCGATCGGCGCCCTGCTGGACAAGGCCGCCCAGACGCCGGGGGCCGCCGCCCCCACGACTCCGGCCGCCACGCCGCCGGCGGGGCCGGCGCCGGACGCCGCCGCACCCCTGGCCACGGCCCCCCAGGCGCCGGCCACCTATGCGCCGACGGTCCAGACGCCCGCGCCGGCCCCGGCCTATGCCGCGCCTCAGGTGGCGACCGCGCCCCCGCCCGCCGCGACCTATGCTCCGGTCCCGCCCGCCGGACCGTCCGCCGGACCCCAGCCCTATTCCGCCCCGCCGCCGATCTCCTATGCCCGGCCGCCGCGCCCGCAGCTGTCGGCGCCGGTGCATATCGACGAGGTCGGCAAGACCCCCGACGGTCCGCCCACCCCCACGGACCTGAACTATGAGGCGCGGATGCGGGCCTCCTTCGCCTCGGCCCAGGGGATGCAAGGGGCGCTGGACGGCCACTGGATCATCCGCTCGGTCCTGGGCGCCGAACTCTATGACCTGCAGCTGGTCGACAAGAACAATGGCGTCCTGGAAGGCGCCTGGCGCGACCCGCGCCGCCGGGGGGCGGCCGATTCCTCCGGCTTCCTGGACGACGTCCAACGCAATGGCGGCCAGATCATCGCCCGCTTCCAGATCCGCGCCAGCGGCGAGCGCGCGGTCCTGACCCTCAATGCCGAGTCCGACGGCGACTGGTCCGGCGACCTCAGCGAACAGGGCGACCGGCGCGGCGTCTCGATGAAGCGGAACTAGGCCAGGCGTCTCTAGGGCCGTGTCGGCGAGGTCAGGGTGACGGGCGTGTCGGCGCCCGGCGAGACCGACAGGATCGACCGGTCATTGGCGGTCTTGAAATAGATCCCCGCCGCGATGGCCCCATTGATCTCGGCCGTCAGGCTGTTGAATTCCCTTAAGATCGCGGGCCGCTGGCCCCCGGCCGTGTCCAGCCCGGCGGGCAGGCTGAGGTCGGCGCCGATCGCCGAGGGCAGATCGGCGTCCGGGGCCCGCGCCAGGTTGAAGGTGTAGGTCGAGGTGAAGACCGGCAGGTTGCGGCCGACATATTCCGGCGGCGTCGCGCCGCCCACCAGCTTGGAGGGCAGGTTCAGGGCGGCGTTCAGCACCACGCTGAGGGCTCCGCGGGGCGGGGCCAGGGTCTGGCGATCCAGCCGGGTGATGGTGTCGTCCAGGGTCGTGGCGTCGGCCGCGAGGTTGCGGGCGAAGGCGTCGCCGCCGAAGTTCCACAGGGCCGCCGCCGCCGCCAGCTTCTGGGTCGCCAGGGTGAGCTCGTCGCACCGGGCGCGGATCTGGGCGGACAGCTTGTCCCGCGCCTTCGACTGGACAGCCTTCTCGGCCTTGGTGGCCCCGACCAGGGCGATGGCGTCGATGGCGTCCAGGGTCCCCGGCGAGCACTCGGCCTTCACCCGGGCCTGAAGCGGCGCCTGGCCCGGCCCGGCGATCATGCCGCCGGTCACGCCCAGGGCGTCGCGCAGCGCCTCGGCGCGGACCGTGGTCAGGGTCATGGCCGTGCCGGCCACGGTATAGAGCCGCGCCCGGGGGCCCGGCGAGGCGATGTCGTCGCTGATGATCGGAATGAGGCCCAGCCCGGTCCAGGCGTTGACCGTATTGCTCGCGCCATGACCGATCGAGGCGGCGAGGCCGAGGAAGCCGGTGGTGGCGCCGGCGGTGAAGCCCTCTGACTCCCAGGCGTGGATCCCGGCGATCCGCCGATAGGCGCGGGCGGCGGCGCGGGAGGTCAGGGCGACGCAGCGGAAGGAATCGCCCCCCGACCCGGCGGCGGGATAGAGGCAGCCGTCCAGCTGCTCGGCGAGACTTGGATCGACCTTGTCGCCGTGAGGGCCGCGCCAGAGGCTGCCGCCGCCGGCCACGACCACCGTCCGGTCGGCCGGCGTCTTGTGGGTTGCCGTCCTGTCAGTCGGCGTCTGGGCCAGGGCCGGCATGGCGATGAGCGCGCCGGCCATGGCCAGGATGATATGGTGTCGCATATGCGCCCCCCGGCGACGGAAAGGCGAAATGTGACTCTATTCCCGGATGATGACAACAGGAACGCAACCTTGAGGGATCAGACCCCCAGGGCGCGCCGCGCCGTGTCCATCCCATAGGCCAGGACGTCGGGCTCATAGGGCTCGGCCGGGCTGTGGCCCCAGACCGGGCCAGGCCAGGCGGGATCGGCCCGGCGCCGGCCGACCACATGGATGTGCAGCTGCGGCGTGACATTGCCCAGCGCGCCGACGTTCAGCTTGTCGACCGGCAGGCCCAGGGCCTCGCCCAGGGCGCGGACCGCGCGGCCGGCGCGGATGATCTCGGTCATCAGCCGGGCCTGGTCGGGGGTCATCAGGTCCTCCAGCTCGCGAGCGTTCGCCTGCCTGGGGATCAGCACGATCCAGGGATAACGGGCGTCGGTCTGCAGCCGGGCGTGGCACAGGGGCAGGTCGCCGAGGGGCTCGGAGCCAGCCAGGAAGGCGGGGTCGATCTGGAACATGGGCGAGCTTGAACACGGGCCCGGGCGGGCGCAAAGCCCCAAGCGTGGCGCGGCCGCACGTTATGCGGCATTGCAGCAGGCGCCTGACTTGAGCTACGCACCCGCCACCTCTCTTGGACGGCAGACCCCGCCCGCAGCATCTGGAGCAGCACCATGAGCACGAAGAAGCCGATCCGCGTCGCGGTGACCGGCGCCGCCGGCAATATCGGCTACGCCCTTCTTTTCCGCATCGCCTCGGGCGCCATGCTAGGCCCGGACCAGCCGGTGATCCTGCAGCTGCTGGAGATCCCGGTCGAAGGCCCGCAAAAGGCCCTGAAGGGCGTGGCCATGGAGCTGGAGGACTGCGCCTTCCCGCTGCTGCAGGACATGATCCTGACCGGCGACGCCGAAGTGGCGTTCAAGGACGTCAACTGGGCCCTGCTGGTCGGCTCCAAGCCGCGCGGTCCCGGCATGGAGCGCGCCGACCTCCTGAAGGACAACGGCAAGATCTTCATCGCCCAGGGCCAGGCCATCGACAAGGTCGCCGCCGATGACGCCCGCGTCGCGGTGGTCGGCAATCCCTGCAACACCAATGTGATGATCGCCGCCGCCCAGGCCAAGCGCCTGTCGGCCGACCGCTTCACCGCCATGGTGCGCCTGGACGAGAATCGCGGCCGCGCCCAGCTGGCCAAGAAGGCCGGGGTGTCGATCAATGAGGTCTCCGACCTCTACATCTACGGCAACCACTCGCCGACCATGTTCGCCGACTTCACCCACACCAAGATCGGCGGCAAGGCGGCGGCCGACGTGATCGGCGACGAAGCCTGGCTGAAGACCGACTTCCTGCCGGCGGTGGGCAAGCGCGGCGCGGCGATCATCGAGGCGCGCGGCGTCTCCTCGGCGGCCTCGGCGGCCAACGCCCTGATCGACCACGTCCGCGACCTGACCACGGTGGGCAAGGTCCACTCGGTGGCCGTGAAGTCGGAAGGCCGCTACGGCTTCAACCCGGACGTCTGGGCCGGCATGCCGGTGAAGACCACGGCGACCGGCCACGAGGTCATCGACAGCTACGAGATGGACGATTTCGCCAAGTCGAAGATCGCGCTGACCAATGACGAACTGGTCGGCGAACGCGAGACCATCAAGGATCTCCTCGCCTAGCCTACGCACACAACGTGACGCGGGCGGCAGTTCCTGTCGCCCGCGAACCACGATGGGGGATCATAGCGGCCGCCCGTGTCGAGGGCGCCCGCGGTGAACATCGCCTCGGGATCGGGCCTGTGGGCCTCGTGGACGCCCCAGAGCGTCACGCCCGCGCAGATGAGGGCGGTCAGACCGCCCGCCACGAAGATCAGCGCCGACTTCATTCCAGACATTTCCACACCCTCCGCCGAACCCGACGGCAGGACCCTCGTCCCTGGTGGCTGAATTGCGGCTGAACGGCGCGTGCGGGAAACCGTCAGGTCCAGACGGGCGCATAGTCGCCATACAAAAACGTAACGGGCCATTCGCCGGCGAATGGGCTTTGCTGACGCCGGTGATCAAAGGCGGAGACGCGCGATGGCGAGCGGGACCCCCAGGCCGGACAGCAGGACGGGCGGCATGAGCGCCGGGCACTGGACCGTCCTGGTCCTGTCCCTGCTGGTGGGGGTCACGGCCTATCGCTACCTGATCCCCCACGGGCCGGGCATGGCGCCGCCGATCCTGGCCAATCGGTTCACGGCGCTGGGGGCCCTGACCCTGCACGCCGGTTTCGCCGCCACCGCCCTGATCCTCGGGCCGTTCCAGTTCATCGCCAGCCTTCGCCGCCGCCGGCCAGGTCTGCACCGGACCCTGGGCAAGCTCTATGTGGCCGCCTGTCTGGTCGCCGGGGCGGCGGGGATGGTGCTGGCCTTCGGGGCCAAGACCGGGCCGGTCTCGACGGCGGGGTTCGGCCTGCTGGCGGCGGCCTGGCTGTTTGCGACCGGGCGGGCCTGGCGCCTGGCGGTCGCGCGGCGCTTCGCCCTGCACGAGCGCTGGATGGTGCGCAGCTTCGCCCTGACCCTGGCGGCGGTGACCCTGCGGCTCTACCTGCCTTTCGCCTTCCTCTCGCCCTGGGGCTATGACGACACCTATCGGGCGATCTCGTTCCTGTGCTGGGTCCCCAACTTGCTCGCGGCCGAGCTCTGGCTGGCTAGATCCAATTCTGCTCGCGCAGCAGCTTCGCATAGGTCCGGCTGACCGGGACCTCTGAACCGTCCTGCAGGGTCAGGACCGCGCGGCCATCGCCGCGCCGGGCGTCGGCGATGGCGGCCCGCGACACCCACCAGGACCGGTGCACCTGAGCGCCCTCGATCCCCTCCAGCTCGCTGATCGCGTCGGCCAGCCGCAGCAGGATCAGGTCCTGGCCTTTGGAGGTATGGAGCCGCAGATAGTGGTCCTCGGCCTCCACCGCCCAGATCTCGGCCCCGCGCAGCTTGACCGGCAGGCGCTCCAGGAACTTGATCGGGGCGGGGTCGCCGGCCGCCCGGGCGCCGGTCTGGCTCATCAGATAGGCGTG
>NZ_CANCLE010000205.1 GCF_947378715.1 Phenylobacterium aquaticum | reverse complement strand
AAGCCGGTGATGGCCCCAGCCGCCTTGGCCTGGATCGCCTGGCCCAGCAGGACCAGCGGCGGCAGAACTTCGGCGGGCGCCTGTTCGCCTTCGGGCACGACGTCGGTCATCGCTCGATGGTCCCCGTGCGGCGGATCTTCTTCTGCAGTTGCAGCACGCCGTAGACCAGGGCCTCGGCGGTGGGCGGACAGCCCGGCACGTAGATATCGACGGGCACGATCCGGTCGCAGCCGCGCACGACGCTGTAGCTGTAGTGGTAGTAGCCGCCGCCGTTGGCGCAGCTGCCCATGGAGATGACGTAGCGGGGCTCCGGCATCTGGTCGTAGACCTTGCGCAGGGCCGGGGCCATCTTGTTGCAGAGCGTGCCGGCGACGATCATCACGTCGGACTGGCGCGGTGACGCGCGGGGCGCGAACCCATACCGCTCCAGGTCATAGCGCGGCATCGAGGCGTGCATCATCTCGACGGCGCAACAGGCCAGACCGAAGGTCATCCACATCAAGGAGCCCGTGCGAGCCCAGGTGATGAGGTCGTCGGCCGCAGCGGTGATGAAGCCCTTGTCCGCCAATTGCTGGGAGACCCCGTCGAAGAATGGGTCGTGCAGCTTCGGGTCATAGCCCTCGACGGTCGAACGACCGGCGGAGCCCGCGGGAACGATCACTCCCATTCGAGCGCGCCCTTCTTCCATTCGTAGATGAAGCCGACGGTCAGGACGCCCAGGAAGGACATCATTGACCAGAACGAGAACTGCGCGACGGCGGTCGGCAGCTTCATGAGCGAGACCGCCCACGGGAACAGGAAGGCCACTTCGAGGTCGAAGATGATGAACAGGATCGAGACCAGATAGAACCGGACGTCGAACTTCATCCGCGCATCGTCGAAGGCGTTGAAGCCGCACTCATACGAGGAGAGCTTCTCGGGGTCCGGCGCCTGCGGGGCAAGCAGCGCGGAGGCCAGAATGAAAACGACCCCCAGGACGCTCGAGATCCCCAGGAAGATCACGATCGGGAGGTACTGCAGGAGAAAGGCGTTCATGGAATCCTCGAAGGAGTCGCGGGCCCTTCTAGACCAGCATCGCGCAGGGTTCAAACGGCGGTGTCACACTGTCGCGCCCTAAATGCGTAACCCTGTTATCGAGCGCCCCAGAGCGGGTCGCGGGCGACGCCGCGCACAAGAAACACGCCGCGAATGACGCTTCTCGCAACTCCGGCGTTGACACGATTCCGACCGGGACATATCAGACGCCCCTCGCGGCGACGCGACGCAGAGATGCGGATGTAGCTCAGTTGGTTAGAGCGCCGGCCTGTCACGCCGGAGGTCGCGGGTTCGAGCCCCGTCATTCGCGCCACTTCTCCCTGAAAATCCGAGACTTGGCGCCGCGAGTGATCGTGGGCGCTGGCGCGTGCGGCGTTTGAGCGCGGCCACTGAAGAGAGCGCCGATGAACAGCATCGCTCCTCCCCCGCTGGGGGAGGTGGACCCGGAGGGGCCGGAGGGGGCCGTCCTCGCAGAGGGCGGTTGCGGCGGGTAGCCCCGATCCGTCCCTTCGGGCCGGCCCTCTCAGCCCGCATGGCAGTCAGCTCCCCCGGAGGGGATCAGCGTCACACCACCGGTTCCGCCGCCCACTTCAGCGCGAAGTCCTTGGGGTCGGGCGCGAGCGTCGCGCGCCAGTAGTCCACCAGGGCGAAGGGCCAGTTCTGGCTGACGCGGCCGTTCTCGGTCTTGTACCAGCTGCTCACATTGGGCGAGCCCCAGGCCATGAGCGCATTGCCCGCATCGATCCTGGCGTTGAAGGCCTCGGTGACCTCGCGCTTGACCTCGAGCGCCGCTATGCCCCGCTCGGCCATCAGCCGCAGGCAGCCCACGATGTAGCGCACGCTGCATTCCGAGAAGAACACGATCGAGCCATTGACCACGATATTGGTGTTGGGCCCGTAGATCATGAACAGGTTCGGGAAACCCGGCGTGGTCATGCCCAGATAGGCCTTGGGGTCCCCGGCCCAGGTCTCGTGCAGGTCGGCCCCGCCCCGGCCCTTGATCTTCATCGGCCACAGGAATTTCGAGGCGTGGAAGCCGGTGCCGTAAATGATCACGTCGAATTCGTGGGCCTGGCCGTCAGAGGTGACGATGCCGGTCGGCGTGATCTCGGTGATGGCGGTGTCGATCAGCTGGGCGTTGGGGCGTTTCAGCGCCTCCAGCCAGACGCCGTTGTCGAGCAGGGCGCGCTTGCCGCCGAACGGATATTTCGGGATCACCTTCTCGGCCAGGTCGGGGCGGTCCTCGACCTGGGCCCGGATGGCCATGGCCAGCATTTCCTTGAACATGGCGTTGTCGGGCCCGACCGTGTCCGGCGGTCCGTTCCAGCTGGGGTCGGCGCGAACCCCGGCCAGGAAGCCGTCGGTGGCCATCCAGAACAGGAAGAAGCGATACCACTTGTCATAGTTGGGCAGGTGTTCGAGCAGCCAGTTCATCCCGGCCGGCACGTCCTGGTGATAGTGCTCGGCCGGCAGGCTCCAGGGCGGGGTGCGCTGGAAGACCGTGACGCTGGCCACCTTGTCCGCGATCTCCGGCACGAATTGGAAGGCGCTGGCCCCGGTGCCGATCACCGCCACCCGCTTGCCGGCCAGGTCCACGTCGTGGCGCCATTGGGCGGAGTGGAAGGCCTCGCCCTTGAAGCTGTCGCGGCCCTTGATGTCGGGGAAGCGCGGGCGGTTCAACTGGCCCACAGCGGTGATGACGGCCGTGGCCTCGGTGGTCTCCGGCCCGATCGGGGTGTTCAGCGTGACCTTCCAGACCGAGCGCGCCTGGTCCCAGACCATCTCCTCGACGCTGGTCTGGAAGCGAATGCGCTTCTTCAGGCTGTAGCGGTCGGCGACGCCGCGGAAATAGTCGAGCAGCACCGGCTGGGTCGAGAAGTGCTGCGGCCAGAAGTGGTTGGGCTCGAAGGAGTAGGAATACATGTGGTTGGAAGAGTCGACCCGACAGCCCGGATAGGTGTTCTCCAGCCAGGTGCCGCCGACATCGGCGTTCTTCTCGACGATCTGGAAGGGCACGCCGGCCTGGCTGAGCCGGATGCCGGCCAGCAGGCCGGACATGCCGGCCCCCACGACAAGGACCCTCAGCTTCTGGCCGGCCGCCTGGCGGATCGGGGCCTCCCATTGCGGGTCCTTGGAGCTGGTCCCGGCGATGGCCAGTTCGTCGGCGAGGAACTCGCCATAGCCTTCGGGGATCTCGGCGCCGGCCACGAAGCTGATCATCCGCTCGATGGTGGCGGGGCTGGGGGCCGGGCCCATGGGCGCCTGGCCGGTCAGATAGGCGATGATCGCGGCCTTGGCGGCGGCGCGCAGCCTGGCCTGTTCCTCAGCTGAGACACCGATCTGGTTGCGATCCAGAGGATCATAGGCCGGCGCCCATTCGGGCCGCAGCCAGGCCTTGTCGCCGGTCAGATGGACCATGGCCGCGCAGAGCGCCGGCAGATGGGCGCTCTCCAGCGCGGCGTCGAGCTGGGAGAGGTCCACGGTCTCGGACTTGGCCGTCATGTTGTTTCCGCCCTGATTTTCTCGATGTTCTGGGGAGAACATGACGCCTCCCGAGGGGGAGGAAAAGGGCGACGTCGCGTCAGGTGAGGCCTATCCGACGATCCTCACGGGCAGGGTCTCATAGCCCTTCACGAAGCTCGACCGGACCATGCGCGGTTCGCCGACCACCTCGATCTTGCTCCAGCGCTTGAGGATCTCCTCCCAGACGATGCGCAGCTGCAGTTCCGCCAGGCGGTTGCCGACGCAGCGGTGGATGCCGAAGCCGAAGGACAGGTGCTGGCGCGGGCGCTCGCGGTCGATGATGAAGCGGTCCGGGGCCTCGATGACCGTGTCGTCGCGGTTGCCCGAGACGTACCACATCACCACCTTGTCGCCCTTCTTGATGGTCTTGCCGGCCAACTCGTAGTCCTCGGTGGCGGTGCGGCGCATGTGGGCCAGCGGCGTCTGCCAGCGGATGATCTCCGACACCATCGAGGGGATCAGGTCGGGATTCGCGCGGAGCTTGTCGTATTCCTCCGGGTGCTGGTTGAGCGCCAGCAGCCCCCCGGAAATCGAGTTGCGGGTGGTGTCGTTGCCGCCGACGATCAGCAGGATGACGTTGCCGAGATATTCGTCGGGCGTCATGTTCCGGGTGGCCTCGCCATGGGCCAGCATGGAGATCAGGTCGCCGCGCGGCGGCTCATTGACCCGCTCATTCCACAGCTTCGTGAACCAGGCCAGGCAGTCCATCAACTCGGCCTGACGGGCCTCTTCCGTCTCCACCAGCCCGCCGGGCATGGGGATCGAGGTGGCGATGTCGGACCATCGGGTCAGACGGCGGCGTTCCTCGAACGGGAAGTCGAACAGGGTGGCCAGCATCTGGGTGGTCAGTTCGATCGACACCCGATCGACCCAGTCGAAGGTCTCGCCGATCGGCAGGGCGTCGAGGATCTTGGCCGCGCGCTCGCGGATGATCGGCTCCATCACGTGCAGATTGGTCGGCGAGACGATCGGGCTGACGGTCTTGCGCTGCACGTCGTGCTTGGGCGGGTCCATGGCGATGAAGCTGGGACGGCGCAGGTCCGGCCGGGCGTCGCGGATGGTGATGCCGCCCAGCGCCGCCTCGGACGAGAACACCTGGTGATTGGTGTCGACGGCCATGATGTCGTTGTAGCGGGTCACCGACCAATAGGGGCCGAACTCGCTGTCCTTGCACCAGTGGACCGGCGCCTCGGCGCGCAGGCGCTCGAAATAGGGCCAGTGGGTGTTGGTGCGGAACAGGTCCGGATCGCCGGGATGCATCTCGTCAAGCGGCATGGAATAGGCGCGCATCCGCGCCTCGTCGGCCAGCTTCATGGCGCCGTCAGCCATAGGCCCGTCCTCCCGGTTGCGCGGGCGTGGCACGCCCGTTCTCTGACCCACGATCAAATCCCAAACCGCCCGGGCCGGCAATGGCGTCGAACTTAGTTTGGATTGGCGTCCTGAGCCGCGCGGATGGCGGCGGCGAGGCCGGGCGGCAGGGCGAGACCGGAGGCGGCGAGGTTATCCTGGAGATGGCTCATGCGGGTGGCGCCCACCACGGCGGCGGCGACGTCGGGGTTGTCCAGCACATAGGCCAGAGCAGCCTGGGCGCCGGTCATGTCGGCGCGCCGGTGCAGGAAGCCAAAGCGCGCGCCCGCCGCGATCTCGGCCCGGTGGTTCTTGAGCGCCCGGAGCGCGTACCAGATATCGCGGGGAGACCCGAGCTT
Organism: Phenylobacterium aquaticum; assembly: GCF_947378715.1. Taxonomy (GTDB): domain Bacteria; phylum Pseudomonadota; class Alphaproteobacteria; order Caulobacterales; family Caulobacteraceae; genus Phenylobacterium; species Phenylobacterium aquaticum_A. The sequence goes on along the minus strand of NZ_CANCLE010000205.1, from coordinate 623 downwards.
GAGGACCTGGCCGCCGGTGTGGCCCATGGCCAGCGGCATGCCGGCCAGCACCCCCTTCCCGGCCGCCGCCGCCCGGGCGATCAGGGCGCCGCGTTCGGGGCGCAGCACATTGTAGTCGACCATCACCACGTCGATCTCGGCGCGGCCGGTGGCGTGGTCAATGACCGCGGGGTCGAAGCTGGTGACGCCCAGCGCGGTGGCCAGCCCCTGGCGCTTGAGGTCGGCAAGCGGCTCCAGCAGATCGGGCCCGAGCTCGGCGACCGAGGGGCCGTGGAGCTGGAGGAGCGGGAGGCAGGTGAGACCCAGCCGCTCCAGACTGCGCTCGACGCTCGTCCGGATGGCCTGAGGCGACATGTCGCGGACGATCCGGCCATTTTCGAACCGGGTTCCGGCCTTGGTGGCGATCACCAGGCCCGAAAGGTCCCTGCCCTTCAGTGCGCGACCGAGTCGCGGCTCGGCCCCGCCGCCCGAATAGCCGGGCGCGGTGTCGAACAGTGTGACCCCGCCGGCCAGGGCCGCCTCGACCAGGGCCTGGGCGTCCCGCTCCGAAAACGCCGCCTGCCCCCACCAGCTGGCGCAGCCGAACCCGATCTCCGAGACGGTCAATCCGGTACGGCCGAGGG
>NZ_CANCLE010000204.1 GCF_947378715.1 Phenylobacterium aquaticum | reverse complement strand
GCCCTGACCGTGGCGGCGCGGGAGGAGGCCCAGGCGGGTCGGCTGATCCCCCCGGAGTTCGGCGACTATGGCCCGGTCCCGGGCTTCTTCTGCATCGCCATGGGCAAGCACGGCGCCTATGAGCTGAACTATTCCAGCGACATCGACATCTCGGTCTTCTACGAGCCCGACGCCCTGCCGCTGGCGCCGGGCGTGGAAACCCAGGGCTTTGCGGTGCGCCTGACCCACCGCCTGGCCGACCTGATGCAGGATCGCACCGCCGACGGCTATGTGTTCCGGGTGGACCTGCGCCTGCGCCCCGATCCCGCCTCGACCCCGCCCGCCGTCCCGGTGCCGGCGGCCTTGGAATATTACGAGAGCGTCGGCCAGAACTGGGAGCGCGCCGCCTTCATCAAGGCCCGGGCCTGCGCCGGAGACCTGCCCCGGGCCGAGGCCTTCCTGGCGGAGCTGATCCCCTTCATCTGGCGCAAGAACCTCGACTTCGCCTCGATCGCCGACATCCATTCGATCAAGCGCCAGATCCATGTCCACAAGGTCGATGACCGGCTGACCGCCAAGGGCATGGACCTGAAGCTGGGCCGGGGCGGCATCCGGGAGATCGAGTTCTATGTCCAGACCCAGCAGCTGATCCTGGGCGGTCGCCATCCGGACCTGCGCAGCTATCGCACCCTCGACGCCCTGACCGCCCTGCGTGACGCCGGCCATGTGACGGCCCAGGCCTGCGAGGAGATGACGCTCGCCTACCACCTGCTGCGCGGCGTCGAGCACCGCATCCAGATGCTGGCCGACGAGCAGACCCACAAGCTTCCGGAGTCCGACACCGAGCGCAAACGGGTCGCCGCCCTCTATGGCCACGGGCGACTGCGCAGCTTCGACGCCCTGGTGGAGCGGACCCTCAAGACCGTCAACCGGCGCTATGGCGAACTGTTCCCGGACGAGGAGCCGCTGTCGTCGAAGTTCGGCAGCCTGATCTTCACCGGCGTCGAGGACGACCCGGAGACCTTGGCGACGCTCACCCGCATGGGCTTCTCCAATCCGCCCCGCGTGTCCCAGACCATTCGCGGCTGGCACCACGGCCACATCGCCGCGACCCGCACCGAGCGGGGTCGGGAGCTGTTCACCCGGCTCGCGCCGCGCCTGCTCGACGCCGCCCAGGCCACGGGCTCGCCGGACCCCGCCTTCAACCGCTTCGCCGATTTCTTCTCCCGCCTGTCGACCGGGGTGCAGCTGCAGTCGCTGTTCCTGGCCCAGCCGGCCTTGTTCGAGCTGATCGTGCGGGTGATGGCCTATGCGCCGCGCCTGGCCTCGACCCTGGCGCGACGGCCGGCGGCGATCGACGCCATGCTGGACGGCGACTTCTTCGGGCCGATCCTGATCGAGGAAGAGCGCGCCGCCATGGACCGGGCCGTGGCCGAGGCGCCGGGCTTCGAGGCGGCCATGGACGCCGTGCGCCGCGCCCACCGCGAACAGACCTTCCGCATCGGCGTCCAGGTGATGAGCGGCACGGCCAGCGCCGAGGTGGCGGGCGCGGCCTTCGCCGACCTCGCCGACCTCTGCATCCAGGCCCTGGGGCCCGCTGCGCTTGCCGAGGCCGAGCGGATCGGTGGCGAGTTCCCGGGCGAGGTCGCGGTTGTCGCCCTGGGCAAGTGCGGTTCGCGCGAGATGAGCGCCGGCTCCGACCTCGACCTGATGACCCTCTATCGCGCGTCGGAGCCCGCCGCCGCCTCTTCGGTGAAGGGCTGGAGCGCCGACGTCTTCTATGGCCGCTTCACCCAGCGGCTGATCGCGGCCCTGTCCACGCCGACGGGGGAGGGGGAACTGTATGAGGTCGACATGCAGCTGCGCCCCTCCGGCACCAAGGGGCCGGTGGCGGTCAGCTTCGCGGCCTTCGAGGACTATTATGAGCGCGAGGCCGAGACCTGGGAGCTGATGGCGCTGACCCGCGCCCGGGTGGTCTGGGCCACCAGCCCGGCTTTCGCCGAGGCGGGGCAAGGGGCCGTCGACGCCGCTCTGCGCCGGCCCCGCGACCGGGCGCGCACGGCGACGGACGTCCGCGAGATGCGTGAGCTGATGGAGCAGGAGCGACCGCCAAAGGGGGCCTGGGACCTCAAGCTGTCGCCCGGCGGCCTGGTCGATATCGAGTTCGCCGCCCAGTATCTGCAACTGGCCTACGGGGCCGAGGGCGCGCCCCTGCGCCAGAACACCGCCGAGGCCCTGACCGAGGCCGAGACCGCCAGCCTGGCCGATCACGCACCGCTCGAGGCCCTGCGCGCCGCCTGGCGGCTGCAGCAGGACCTGACCCAGCTGCTCAAGCTCGCCCTGACCGGGGCGGAGGACGTCAGCCAGGAGCCCAAGGGCTTCCGCCAGCTGCTGGCGAGGGCCGGCGGCGCGCGGGACTTCAAGGCCCTGCGCGCGAAGCTGGACCGGGTGCGGCAGTCGGCGCGGGCGGCCTATGAGGTGATCCTGAACTCCTGACCGACGGACTCACGGTGCAGCGACGTTGAAGGATTGAACGGCGCCAAGGCCTCCCCCGGCGACCGGAAGGAACTGTCGATGAAGCGTCTTCTGATCGCCGCAGGCTTCATGCTGGTCGCGGGCGTCGCCCAGGCCGAGCGGGGACCGCCGCACGGGGGCGGCATGATGCATGGCGGCGGCGGACCCCGCCAGGACCCGGACCTCAACCACGACGGCAAGGTGACCTTCGCCGAGTTCAAGACCGCCGCTGCCGACCGCATGCTGCGCCGGCTGGACACCAACAAGGACGGCAGGATCAGCAAGGCCGAGGTGAAGGCGATGATCGACCGCCGGGCGGGCTTCGGGCCGCCTGACGCCGCCCAGCGGATGCAGGCGCGCTTCGCCAAGCAGGATGCCAACCACGACGGGTTCCTGACCCGCGCCGAGATCGAGGCGGGCGCGCGCAAGCGCTTCGATGAGGCCGACACCAATCATGATGGCTGGCTTAGCCGCGATGAAATGCTCATCCTGCGCCAGAACCGGCGTGGGCCCGGTTGATCCCGCGAACGGCCAGGCGCCGGGTCGGGGCGAGGTGAGGTTTGGACGCTCAGGATCCGGACGAGGCCCTGATCTTGCGCGTCGCGGCGGGCGACGCCGCGGCTGTGCGGGCCCTGACGGCGCGCAAGCTGCCAAGGATGCTGGCCCTGGCGCAGCGCATGCTGGGCGAGACCCCGGAGGCCGAGGACGTGGCGCAGGAGGCGATGATCCGCGCCTGGCGACAGGCGCCCAAATGGCGTCCGGGCGCAGCCAAGTTCGACACCTGGCTGCACCGGGTGGGCCTGAACCTCTGCTACGACCGGCTGAGGCGAAAGCGAGAGATCGCCATGGACAGCCCGCCGGACCGGGCGGACGAGGGCCCGGCGCCGGATCGCGGGCTGGAAGCCGCCGATGTCGGCCGCCGTGTCGCCCAGGCCATGCAGGCCCTGCCGGACCGGCAGCGGGAGGCGGTGGCCCTGTGCCACTATCAGGACCTGACCAATATCGAGGCGGCGGCCGTGATGGGGGTGAGCATCGAGGCCCTGGAGAGTCTGTTGTCCCGCGGCCGGCGCGCCCTGCGCGTCGCGCTGGCGGATATGGTGGCGTCATGAGGATGGCGAAATGACCCCTGAACGGTTCGAAACGCTGGCGGAAGCCCATGGCGGCGCGGTGGCGCGCTGGCCTGTTGCGGAGCGCGAGGCCGCCGCCGCCTTCATGACGGCCCAGCCGGAGCTGGCCCGCCAGATGCTGGGTCGCGCCGAAGCCCTGGACGCCCTGCTCGACAGCTGGCGCCCGGCGGTGGTGAGCCACGCCCTGATGGAAAGCGTCATCGCCCAGGCGCCCCGGGCGCCGGTGCGCGCCGCCGTGGCCTGGATCTGGCGCGGCGCGCTGGGAACCGGCCTGGCGGCGGCCTGCGCCGCTGGCCTGATGATGGGCGTCGCGCTCTCTGGCGCGACCACGACGACGGCGGAGGCCACGGAACCGGTCAGCGCCGCCATGACCAGCTATGAGGGCCTGACCGACACCGGCGGCGCCTTCACCACCTCGGCCCTGGAGGGCCAAGCCTAGGATGAGCCCGCGCAACCTGACCCTCGCCCTGTTCCTGTCGCTCGCCGTCAATCTGTTCGTGATCGGGGCGGTGGTGGGAATGTTCCTGATCGGCCATCGCTTGCACGGCGTGGCTGAGGCGCCCCGGCGTCCACAGCCGCTGTGGGCCGCCGCCGATGAGCTGCCGACCGAGCACCGCGACGCCTATCGCCAGCTGCTGCAGGGCCAGGCCATGGGCGTCGGCCTGCAGATCCGCCAGGCGCGGAAGGCGCGCCGCGACGCCTTCGCCGCCCTGGGCCAGGAGCCCCTCGATCCCACCGGGGTCAGCAAGCGACTGGCCGACGCCCGCACCCTGGAGGTCCAGGCGCGGGGCGAGGTGGAAAGCCGCATCGTCGACTTCGCCGCCAGCCTGCCGCCGGCCGAGCGGGCCGAACTGGCCCATGGCCTGGTGCAGTCGGCGCCGGGCCCGATGATGGGCATGCGCCGCATGCGACCCATGGGGGAAGAACCCCCGCCGCCGGGACCGGACGCTCAGTAGGCGCGGATCAGGCGGCCGCGCCGCTGGTCGCCAGGGCGACGCCGGTCTGACGGATCGGTAGGGAGAAGCTGACCATGGTGCCCTCGCCAGGCGCGCTCTGCATGTCCAGCGACCCGCCGTGCATCTCCACCAGCGACTTGGTCAGGGCCAGGCCCAGGCCGGTGCCCTGGGTGGTCTTGGAATGCTGGTTCTCGACCTGCTCGAAGGGCTGGGCCAGCCGGGCCAGGTCGTCCTGGGCGATGCCGATGCCGGTGTCCTGGACGCTGACCCGGATGCGCTCGCCGAACGGATCGTGGCGGCCCTCGGCCCGCACCGTGATCCGGCCGCCGCGCGGGGTGAACTTGATGGCGTTGGACAGCAGGTTGAGCAGCACCTGCTTGATCGCCCGGTAGTCCGCCTCGACCTCGGGCAGGTGCGGCGGCAGGTCGATGGTCAGCGCCAGTCCGGCGGTCTCGGCGCGGTTGCGGACCAGCCGCACGGCGTCCTCCGCCACGTCCTCGAGGGACAGGGGCTCGAACTTCAGGCTCATCTTGCCGGCCTCGATCTTCGACATGTCGAGGATGTCGTTGATCAGGGCCAGGAGGTGCTGACCCGAGGAGAGGATGTCGTGCGAATAGCCCTTGTAGCGGGCGTCGCCGAGCGGGCCGAACATCTCCTGGGCCATGATGTCCGAGAAGCCGTTGATGGCGTTCAGCGGCGTGCGCAGCTCGTGGCTCATATTGGCCAAGAACTCGGACTTCGCCTGGTTGGCGCCCTCGGCGCGGACCTTCTCGTTCTCGTATTTGCGGGCCAGTTCCGAGAGCTGTTCCTGGCTGCGCTCGAGGTTGACGACCGCGCGGCGCAGCTCGTCCTCGTTGACCCGGCGGGCCTCCTCCTGGGCCTTCAGCGCGGTGATGTCGGCGGCGGTGACCACCAGGCCGCCCTCGGCGGTGGTGCGCTCGGAGATCTGCACCCAGCGGCCGTCGACCAGCTCGGCCTCGCGCACGCCCTTGCGGCCGCCCAGGGCCGGGAATTCCTGGCGCACGGCCAGCCGCGCCTGGACCTCCAGCTCCTCGCGGGCGACGCCGGGCTTCAGCACATGGGGCTCGAGCCGGAAGAAGCTGCGGTAGTTCTTGTTGCACATCAAAAGCCGGCCCTGCTTGTCCCAGAGGACGAAGGCTTCGGACACGCTTTCGATGGCGTCGCGCAGGCGGGTCTCGGCGGCCTGGGCGCGGGCCTGGGCCAGGCGCTCCTCGGTGACGTCGAGCGCTACGCCGATGATCCGCGCATAGCCGCCCTCGGGGCTCTTGCCGAACCCCTGGCCGCGGGCGTCGATCCAGACGGGCCGGCCGCCGCTGAGGCTGGGGACGCGGAAGGAAACGTCGAAGCCGCCGTAGATGGCGGCCGTGGACAGGGCCTCGCGCAGACCGTTGCGGTGGCCCTCGGAGACGCGCTCCAGCACCTGCTGGCCTTCCACCACCCCGCCGCGCCAGCCGAAGAGGGCGGCGGTGACGTCGGACATGAAGATCTTGTCCTCGGAGAGGTCCCATTCCCAGATGCCGCAGC
>NZ_CANCLE010000203.1 GCF_947378715.1 Phenylobacterium aquaticum | reverse complement strand
ACGGCGATGAAGATCTCCGTCTTGTCCTTGAACCAGCGATAGAAGGTCTGGGGGGCGAAGCCGGCGCGGCGCGCGATCCGGTTGGTGTCGGTGCCGGCAAAGCCCTGTTCGCCGAATTCTGCAGCGGCTGCGGCGATCAGCGTCTCGCGTGTGTCGCCCTTGGTCTTGATCGCCATGGCCATCTCCTTGACAGAAAGTGATATAGATATCACTTGTGATATTCAAATCACATGGAGGCGCGGCATGTCCAGGCGCGAGGCGGTCGGGGTTCCGGCGGGGTCGATGATGATCGTGGTCGATGGCGTGAGCCTGGCCGTGGCGCGGGAGGGGCGGGGGCCGGCGGTGGTCTGCCTGCACGCGATCGGCCATGGCGGCGGCGACTTCGCCTCGCTGGCTCAGCGGATCGGCGATCGGTTCGAGGTGATCCGCCTCGACTGGCCCGGTCACGGCCGCTCCAGTGAGGACCGGGAAGGCCTGTCCCCGGCCCGCTATGCCGAACTGCTGGCGGGGCTGTTGGATCAACTGGGGATCGCGCGCCCCATCCTGGTCGGCTGCTCGATCGGAGGGGCGGCGGCGATCGCCTTTGCCCGGGACCATGCGGTCGCCGGCCTGGTGCTTTGCGACCCGGGCGGACTGGTCGAGGTCGACGCCACGGTGGCCCGGTTCTGCGGCCTGTTCGCGGCCTTCTTCGGCGCCGGTGAGCGGGGCGCCTGGTGGTATGGCGCGGCCTATGGGGCCTATTACCGCTGGCTGGTTCTGCCGGCCCGCGCCGCCAGGGTCCAGCGCCGGCGGATCATCGCCGCCGGCCGCGAGATGGCCGGGCAATTGCGCCGGGCCTGGGAGGGGTTCGGCCAGCCCAGCGCCGATCTGCGCGCGGTGGCGGCGGCCCTGGACGCACCCGTCTGGTTCGCCTGGGCCCGCGACGACCGGGTGATCCCGCTCAGCCGCTGCCGTCCGGCCATCAAGGCCATGAAGCATGCGCAGGTCACGGTCTTCCCGGGCGGCCACGCGGCGTTCCTGGAACAGCCGGACGCCTTCGCGGCGGGCTTCCGGGCCTTCGCCGCTCGTCTTTAGGCGACGAAGCCGGCCTCGGCGAAGTCGAGCATGCGCTTCAGGAGGCCCTCGGTGTCGCTCTCCCGCGTCACCCCGGCCGACAGGACGTGCAGGCGGTCGAACTCGGCGAAGCGGTTGTTGTGGACCATGCCCAGGCAGAAATGCAGCCGCCAATAGACGGTCTCGCGCGGCAGGTCGGGGCGGGCGGCGATGAGGGCGTCGGCGAAGCGGGCCAGGTGGCTGACGTCATTGGTCAGGGCCTCGCGCATTTCCTCGGTGCCCTCGCTGCGCGAGCGGATGATGAACTGCACCGAGATGCGGCGGTCGCCATTGGCCGAGCCCCAGCGCAGGGGCGGGGCGAACAGGGCCTCGAGGATTTCGCGCACCGGCGGCTTGCCGCCATGGCGGTCATTGGCCTCGTGCAGCATCCGCGCCCGCTCGCGGTTCAGCTCCGCCGTGCGCCGGCGGAAGATCTCGAACAGCAGGGCGTCCTTGGACCCGAAATGGTAGTTCACCGAGGCGAGGTTCACCCCGGCCTCGGCGGTGATGTCGCGCACCGAGACATTCTGGAACCCGTGCAGGGCGAACAATCGCTCGGCGGCGCAGAACACGGCGGCCTTGGTGGCCGCCTCGTTCGTCTCCTCGATCGGCGCGGCGGGGTCGGTCACAGGCGAATCCTCAAGCGATGGGAAAAGTCTAGATATCCCCCGTCGCTACGCAACATTCATGCCGTCAGCGGGACAATTGCCGCATGGCCTTGTCGAGTCCTTCGATGGTCAGGGGGAACATCCGGTCGCCGACCAGCTGGCGCATCACCTCGACCGAGGGGGTGTAGTCCCAGTGGCGCTCGGCGGTGGGGTTCAGCCACACGACGTTCTCGAAGATCTGGGTGACCCGGTCGATCCAGATCGCCCCGGCCTCCTCGTTCCAGTGCTCCACAGAGCCACCCGGATAGGTGATCTCATAGGGGCTCATGGTGGCGTCGCCGACGAAGATCACCTTGTATTCGTGGCTGAACTTGTGGAGCACGTCCCAGGTGTTCAGCTTTTCCGCGTGACGACGGCGGTTGTCCTTCCACACGCTCTCATAGAGGCAGTTGTGGAAGTAGTAGAACTCCATGTTCTTGAACTCGGTCCGCGCGGCCGAGAACAACTCCTCACAGACCTTGATGTGGCTGTCCATCGAGCCGCCGATGTCGAAGAAGATCAGCACGCTGATCTTGTTGCGACGCTCCGGGCGCATGTTGATGTCCAGGTAGCCCTTCTCCGCCGTGCCGCGGATCGTGGCGTTCATGTCCAGTTCGTCGGCGGACCCGTCGCGGACCCATTTGCGCAGCCGGCGCAGGGCGACCTTGATGTTGCGGGTGCCGAGCTCGACCGAGTCGTCGAGGTTCTTGTATTCGCGCTTGTCCCAGACCTTGATCGCCTTGCCGTGGCGGCCCTTGTCCTGGCCCATGCGGATGCCTTCGGGGTGATAGCCATTGGCGCCGAAGGGTGAGTCGCCGGTCGGGCCCTTGCCGTTCTTGCCGGCGCCCTTGCCGTCCCCGTCTCCGTCGCCGTCTTCCTCGCGCTGCTGCTTCATGCGCTCGGCCATGGCTTCCATCAGCTTGTCGAAGCCGCCCATGGCCTCGATCTGGGCCTTTTCCTCCTCGGTGAGGAACTGGTCCGACAGCTTCTTCAGCCACTCGGCCGGGATGTCGGAGACGCCCATGCCCTCGAGCTTTTCCAGGCCCTTGAACACGTGGCCGAACACCTGGTCGAACTTGTCGAGGTTCTTCTCGTCCTTCACCAGGGCGGCGCGGGACAGGAAATAGAAGTCCTCGACGCTGCGATCGATCACCGCCTTGTCGAGCGCCTCCATCAGCATGAGGTACTCTTTCAGCGACACCGGAACCTTGGCGTCGCGGAGCTCGGTGAAGAAACGCATGAACATGGGCAGGCTTCCCCAATGGTGGGACGAACATCTGTTTGACTGCGAAGGATGGGGCCGCGAGGGGGCGATGTCCAGTGCGTGTGATGGGGCGGGGCGGAAGGCCTTGACATAAGGAACATAACAAGAACAAAAAGCTACGGGCGGCAGGGAGGAGCGATCTTGCCAAAACTACTGATTGTCAGTATATTCTGCCGTGCAGACGGTCGCTGAAACCGCCGCATATCTTGCCTCCGCCAAGGCCGAAGGCATGACTCCCGAGGAGATGCGACGGGTGGTCGATAGCTTGGCGGCCGCGCCTTCGGCAGGCGATCTCATCGTGGGGTCCGGCGGCTGCCGAAAGCTGCGGGTCGCTGGCAAGGGGCGCGGAAAATCCGGGGGCTATCGCGTGGTGACGATCTTTGGCGGGGAAGATATGCCCGTCTATCTGCTCGCGGTCCTGGCCAAGGGCTCGCGGGCGACCTTCACCCCTGCGGAGATCTCGGCGATGGCGGTGGTCGCCAAACGTCTGGTCGGCGCACATCGGCCGCCGCTCAGGCCTTAGAGTTTTGGGAGCGTGCATGAAGAACGCCAATTTCGATCGGATCATGGCCGGCCTCAATGAGGCGGTGGAGATCGTCGAGGGCCGCGCCGACCCCTCGACCTACCGTATTCACGCACCGCCGACCGTCGATGTCCGCGCGATCCGCAGGCGCCGTGGGCTGACCCAGGCCGCCTTCGCGGGCCGGTACGGCTTCGCCCTGGGCCGGGTCCGGGATTGGGAGCAGGGCCGAACCACGCCGGAGCCGGCCATCCGCATCCTGCTGACCGTGCTGGATAAGGAGCCGGAGGCGGTCAGCCGGGCCCTGGCGGCTGCCTCAGACTGATCACCGCTCGCTGTCCAGCATCACCATCTGCGCCGCCGCATAGCGGTCGCCGGCCGCCGCGCCCTTGGGGGCCGCCGCCTCGATGGCCGTCAGGTCGGCTGCGCTGAGCACCAGGTCCAGCGCCCCGAGCGCCTCGTCCAGGCGGTCGGGGCGCCGCGCGCCGATCACCGGGAAGATGTCGCCGCCTTGCGCCAGCACCCAGGCGATGGCGATCTGGGCCACGGTGGCGTCGCGGGCGTCGGCGACCGCGCGCAGGGCCTCCACCAGGGCCAGGTTCTTGTCCAGGTTCTCGCCCTGGAACCGGGGCGAATGGGCGCGGAAGTCGCCGGCCGTGGCCTGGCTCCTGGTCCAGTGGCCGCTGATCAGGCCGCGCGACAGCACCCCATAGGCGGTGATCGCGATCCCCAGTTCGCGGCACACCGGCAGGATCTTGTCCTCGACGCCCCGTGAGATCAGCGAATATTCGATCTGCAGGTCGACGATCGGGTGGACGGCCGCCGCGCGGCGGATCGTCCCGGCGCCCACCTCCGACAGGCCGATGTGGCGGACATAGCCGGCCTTCACCAGATCGGCGATCGCCCCCACCGTCTCCTCGATCGGCACGGCGGGGTCCAGGCGGGCGGGGCGGTAGATGTCGATATGGTCCACGCCCAGGCGCTTCAGGCTGTAGGCCACCGAGGCCTTGACCGCCTGGGGCCGGCCGTCGAAGCCCAGGAAGGCGCCGTCGGGCGCACGCTGGGCGCCGAACTTGACGCTCAGCAGCAGGTCGGCGCGCCGGTGGCGCTTCAGCGCCTCGCCGATCAGCATCTCATTGTGGCCCATGCCATAGAAGTCGCCGGTGTCGATGAGGTTGATCCCGGCCTGAACGGCGGCGTCGATCGTGGCCAGGCTCTGCGCGCGGTCGGACGGGCCGTACATGTCGGACATGCCCATGCAGCCCAGGCCGAGGGCGGAGGATTGCGGGCCGGTGCGGCCGAGCGGACGAAGCATCATGGGGCGTCTCCTGCGAATGTGAGGGGACTTATGCGCCTGCAACGTCCATGCGATAATCCGCATAGTCCGACACAAGCTGTTTGGTATTTCGTATAATGAGGGGTCCCGACCTCGACGACCTGGCGGCCTTTGCGGCCATCGCCCGCCACCGCAATTTCCGGCGCGCGGCCCTGGAGCGTGGTGTCTCGGTCTCGACTCTGAGCCAGACCCTGCGCGACCTGGAGGCGGCCATGGCTGTGCGCCTGGTCAATCGCACGACCCGCAGCGTGGCGCTCACCGAGGCGGGGGCGCGGCTGCTGGAGCGCCTGACCCCGGCGCTTGCCGAGATCGCCCAGGCCATCGACCAGGTGCAGACCGAGGCCGGCACCGCCACCGGCCGCCTGCGCATCAACGCCCCGGAGCCGGCGGTCGAGCTGACGCTGGGGCCGCTGATCGCCCCCTTCCTGGCCGCCCATCCTGGCGTGGAACTGGACATCGTCTCGGAGACCGCCTTCGTCGACATCGTCGCCGGCGGCTTCGACGCGGGCGTGCGCTGGGGCGAGAGCCTGGCCAAGGACATGATCGCCGTGCCGATCAGCGGGCCGCAGCGCTTCGTGGTGGTGGCCTCGCCCGCCGCCCTGGCCCGCTGGGGAAGACCGGAGCGGCCGGAGGACCTGCTCGCCCGCCCCTGCATCCGCGTCCGCTTCGCCAGCGGCCGGCTCCCCGCCTGGGAATTCGAGAAGGACGGCCGCGTGGTGCGGGTCGAGCCGGAAGGCCCGCTCACCGCCACCAGCCCCCATGCCCAGCTGCGCGTGGCCGCCGAGGGCGCGGGCTTCTATCTGACCTTCGAGGACTATGCCCGGCCCCATATCGAGGCCGGCCGCCTGGTCGAGGTGCTGGCCGACTGGTCGCAATCCTTCCCGGGCCCGCTGCTCTATTATCCCAGCCGCCGGCACATGCCGGCCGCCCTGCGCGCCTTCATCGATTTCGCGCGCTGGCGCGGTTAGGCTAGGACTGCAAGCCGTGGAGGACCAAGACCCATGACCGAGCCCCAACACCAGGCCACGGCGCTTAGCTGGGGCGTGAAGCAGAGCTTCCGCAGCTATGTGGAGGCCACGGGCGGAACCATCGAGGTCGGGGCCGGCGCTGCGCGCGCCGAGGACGGCGGCTTCACCTTCGCGCTTGCCCCCGGCAGTGACCTGCGGCTCGGGGCGGACGGCGCGCTCACCGGGGTCGGCAAGTTCCTGGGCGAGGTCAAGTTCGACTCCCACGGCGGCATGCTGAAGGTGTTCCTGGCCGACCCGATCCTGGAGATCCGCGCGACCGGCGCGGTGCTGACCGTGGCCGACACGCCCAAGCGCGACTACCG
>NZ_CANCLE010000202.1 GCF_947378715.1 Phenylobacterium aquaticum | reverse complement strand
GCGCTCGAACACCGCCCGCCGGGTAGGGTCCGACAGCGTTCGCATCAATAGGGTCACCGCGATCTCATGCATAGGCCATTTCATAAGTCATGACTTATGAATGAGTCAATCTGCGGTCCCTGGCCTTCCGCTGGGTGAATCTTGGCGGGGGACCGAAAGCGTGTTTGGTCCCCCGCCACAGATCTGACCCAAGGGAGCAGCCCCCATGAAACTCGACAGCAGCATCTCGGCCGTGATCACCGGCGGCGCCTCCGGCCTGGGCGCGGCGACCGCGCGCCGGCTGGCTGGTCACGGGGTGAAGGTCGCGCTGTTCGACCTCAACGCCGAACTGGGCGAGGCCCTGGCCCAGGAGCTGGGCGGGGTGTTCTGTCCGGTCAACATCACCTCCAGCGCCGAGGTCGACGCCGCCTTCGCCAAGGCTCGCGCCGCCAATGGCCAGGAGCGGATCCTGGTCAATTGCGCCGGGGTCGGCGGTTCGGTGAAGACCGTCAGCCGCGACCGCGAGACCCGCGAGATCAAGGAATATCCGCTCGATAATTTCGAGCGCATCATCCAGGTCAATCTGATCGGGACCTTCCGCTGCATCACCAAGTCGGCGGCCGGCATGCTGACTCTGGACGTCATGGAGGACGGCGAGCGCGGCGCCATCGTCAACACCGCCTCCGTCGCCGCCGAGGACGGCCAGATCGGCCAGGCGGCCTATACGGCGTCCAAGGCCGGCCTCGTCGGCCTGACCCTGACCGTGGCCCGCGACCTGTCCGGCGAGGCGATCCGGGTCAACACCATCCTGCCCGGCATATTCGACACGCCCCTGCTCGGTCGCGCGCCGGAGGCCGTGAAGGCCGCCCTCGCCGCCCAGGTGCCGTTCCCCAAGCGCCTCGGCCGTCCGGAGGAATACGCCCAGTTGGCCGAGACCATGATCATGAACGCCTATTTCAACGGCGAGGACGTCCGCCTCGACGGCGCGATCCGCATGGCGCCGCGCTAGATCAGCGATTGGTCCAGGGGAATCCGGTCCGCGTCAAACTTGATCGCCGACCTCCCGGCGCTATGTTTTCCCCATGACCCAACCCGCCATAGCCGCCACCGCCCCTGTCCTGGTCATCGACCTGCAGACCGGCATGTTCGACGGCGTCGCCGAGCCGCCGATCCATGACGCCGACGGCCTGGTCGCCCGGGTGCGGACGGTGATCGACTGGGCGCGGCGCAGCGGTCGCAAGGTGGCCTTCGTGCGCCATGACGGCGGTGGCGGCGATAGCCTGGCCCCCGGCGCGGCCGGCTGGCCGGTCTGGCCGGCGCTCGGCCAGGCGCCGGAGGAGCCGACCTTCTCCAAGCAGGTGGGCGACGCCTTCAGCAATCCCGACCTCAGCCCATGGATCGCGGCCCAGGGCGCCGGCGAGGTCGTGCTGCTGGGCGCGCAGACCGACCAGTGCGTCACCGCCACGGTGGCCGGGGCGCTCCAGGCCGGACTGAAGGTCACGGTGGTGTCGGATGCGCACAGCACCTGGGACTTTGGCGGCGAGACCGCCGACCAGATCATCGCCCGCAGCAACGCGGCCTTCGCCGCCTCCGGCGCGCGGCTGGTGGCCAGCACGGACCTTGCGGAAAAGCCCTAGGCCGCCTGGGCGACATCCACGCCCAGCAGGGCGAAGCGGGTGGCCTCGGCCAGCGGCACGGGGTGGGACAAGAGGAAGCCCTGGACCTGGCGGCAGCCCATGGCCTGGATGGCGTCCAGTTGCGCCTGGGTCTCGACCCCCTCGGCCGTGGTGACCATGCCCAGGCTGTCGGCCAGGGCGATGATGGCCCGGATGATGGCGATGCAGTCCGGTCGGTGGGTCGCGCCCTCGACGAAGGACCTGTCGATCTTGATCTTGTCGAACGGGAAGGTTCGCAGATAGCCCAGGCTGGAATAGCCGGTGCCGAAGTCGTCCAGCGCGATCCGCACGCCCAGGGCCCGCAGCTTGTGCAGGGCGGCCTGTGTCGCCTCGGTCTCCTTGAGGAACAGCGCCTCGGTGACCTCCAGCTCCAGCCGGTCGGGCGCCAGCCCGGCCGTGGCCAGGGCGCTGAGCACCAGGCCAGTGAGGTTGGGGTTCATGACCTGGGCCGGGGAGACATTGATCGCCACCCGCACATGCTCAGGCCAGCCCACCGCCTCCATGCAGGCCCGGCGCAGGACCCATTCGCCGATCATGTTGATCAGGCCGGCTTCCTCTGCGGCAGGGACGAACTTATAGGGCGAGACCTCGCCCCGGGTCGGGTGGCGCCAGCGCAGCAGGGTCTCGAAGGCCACCACCTGGTGGGTCGCGGCGTCGAGGATCGGCTGGTAGGCCAGATAGAATTCGTCGGCCTCCAGGGCCTGGCGCAGATCGGTCTGCAGGGCGCGGCGCTCCTCGGCCAGCGCATGCATGGAGGGATTGTAGCGCCGGGACCGGGCCTTGCCGTCCTCCTTGGCGCGATAGAGCGCCAGGTCGGCGTTGCGGATCAGATGGTCGACATCCAGGCCATCCTCGCCGACCACGGCGACGCCGATGCTGACGCCGACACTGACCTCCACCCCGTCGATCTCATAGGGCGGGGAGATGGCGGCGATCAGCCGGGCGCCCAGCGCCTCGAAGTCCTGCTCGCCACGCGCCAGCACCGCGAACTCGTCGCCACCCAGCCGCGCCAGCAGGTCGTCGGTCCGCAGCACCGCGCGCAGCCGCATGGCGACCGCGCAGAGCAGGGCGTCCCCGGCCGGGTGCCCCAGGGTGTCGTTGACGTCCTTGAAGTGGTCGAGGTCCAGGCACAGGAGCGCGGCCGAGCCCGGCCGGACCAGGCTCTCGGCGCCGATGGCGCGGCGGACCTCCTGGTGGAACTGCGTGCGGTTGAGCAGGCCGGTCAGGCCGTCGAAGCGGGCCAGCTGTTCGATCTGGGCCTTGGCGCGCTGCTGCTCGGTGACATCGGAGCCCACCCCGCGATAGCCGATGAAATCGCCGTCCTCGTCCAGGGCCGGGCTGGCCGACAGCGACCACCAACGCAGTTCGCCGGCGATCTCCACCGGGGTCAGCTGGTCGCGGAACGGCTGGCGGCGCTCCATGGCGTGGGACAGAGGGCGCACGCCCTCGACCCGGAAAAGTTCCAGCAAGGGCGCGCCGATCAGGTCGCCCGCCACCCGACCGAGCAGGTCGGCCATGCGGTGGCTGACATGGCTGAGCAAGCCCTGGGCGTCGATCTGCCAGAGCCAGTCGGCGCCCTTGTCCTCGAAGTCATGCAGCAGCATGCCGATCAGCTGGCCGTGCTCGGCCAGGGCGGCCTCGGCCCGGAATCGCGCCACGAACTGGCGGGCCGCACCGGCGACGCCCGCGATCAGCACCGCCATATAGACCGCGAGCAGCAGCCCGGCCGCCGCTCCGATCACCTCGCCGGTGGTGACCAGGGCGAGCATCGCCCCAAGCCCCAGGCCGGCCACATAGCCGATGGCGACGGTGGGCGCGGCGGCGAGCGCGAAGGCGCCGGCCGCCATGAGACCGACGACCAGGGCCGAGATCAGGGCCTGGTCCAGCCCGCCGATCTGGGAGAACCACAACAGCGGCGCGAGGCCCCAGAGAACGCCCAGGGCGCCCGCGTGAACGGTCGCTCGACGGGTCGCCCGGGCGGAGAGCCGCCGGGGCGCGGGCCGTCCGCGGACCCGGCGCCAGGCGTCCAGGGCCAGCAGCAGGCCCCCCGCCATGGCGGCGCCCCAGGTGAGCACCTCGCGGGCCGGCGCATGGGGCCAGACCACGGCCATGAGGACGGCGACGATCAGAAGATTGGCCAGCACCATCAAGGGAATGGCGCCCGTGATGGCGTGAATCTGCGCCGCGCGGACCTCGCCCAGACGGGCGTCGAGCCCTTCGCTCCACCCGGTGATGTCCTGCCAGGACAGCCGAGGATCGCCCGACGCGAAATCTCTCACCAGGTCGTCAAGCTCCTCTCAGCCGCGGCGGACAGCGCCAGCGCCTTCGAGGCCAACTTCACAGAACGGGGTTCAATTTTGATTTAAGACGACAGGCGAATGACTCTTTTCTTGGCCATATCCCCAAAATGGGGAGTCTATACCTGGCGTGGAGAGTATTTGCCGTCGTCGCCCGACACGCGACAACATCTTGATCCACCGGATTTCTTTCATAAATGTCCAGGCCATGACCCAGTCGCCCACGCCACGCCACCCGTCCTCGAAACCCGCCATTGAGCGCTGGCTGGAGACCGGTCTGTTCCGCGCCCGCTGGCTGATGGCGCCCTTCTATGTCGGGCTGGTGGTGGCGCTGGCCGCCCTGGTGGTGGTGTTCTTCCGCGAGGCCTTCGTCGAATTCAGCCACGTCATGACCATGACCCCGGAAGGGGCGATCCTGATGGTGCTGTCGCTGATCGACCTGTCGCTGGCCGGCAACCTGCTCCTGATCGTGATCTTCTCCGGCTACGAGAACTTCGTCTCCAAGATCGACACCGGCGACCACGAGGACCGGCCGAGCTGGATGGGCACGGTGGACTTCTCAGGCCTGAAGATGAAGCTGATCGCCTCCATCGTGGCGATCTCGGCCATCGCCCTGCTCAAGGCCTTCATGAAGCTGGCCGAGGGCGAGCAGATCGACGACCGCCACCTGGCCTGGCTGGTCGCGATCCACGTGACCTTCGTGGTCTCCGGCGTGCTGCTGGCGGTCATGGACCTTCTGACCTCGAAGACCGACAAGCACTGAGGGATCTAGAACGGCCACCAGTGGCGGGCGCGGCTATAGGACAGATAGCCGACATTGGCGCCCAGCCGCAGGCCCACGCCGGCCCGGATCGGGGCCAGGACGATGTCGTTGGCCCGCTGATAGTTCACCCCCAGCCCGCCGATGAAATAGGCCGAGCCGTCGACGCCGGGGAAGCGCTGGAAGATCACGTCCGGATACTGGAGATTATAGCAGAGGGTGAAGACCCGGCTGGCGTTGCCGCCGACATCCCAGCCCACCGAGGGGCCCTGCCACCAGATCTCCACCGGGGGCTTGTTCTTCATATAGAGCAGGCCGCGGCCATAGCGCAGGCCGACGCCCACGGCGCCTGAGCCTTCCTCGCCGGCGATGTAGCCGGTCGGTCGGCCATTGTCCTTGAACACGCGCTCGACCACGCCCCCGGCGGTCTCGGCGGTGACCCCCATGAAGTCGGAGACGTTGTTGACGATCTCCTCGCGGCTGAAGGTCTCGGCCGGCGCATTGGCGGGATAGGTCGGGGACGGCGTCACCGGCGGCGGCGGTCCCTGGACCGGCATGTTGGTGGTGCCGGCCGGATAGGCCGCCTTGGGGTAGGATTGGGCGCGGGCGGCGCTCGCCGCTCCCAGGGCGGCGGCGGCCGAAGCGATCAGCGTGCGACGATCCATGGACAAGGCTCTCCCAGGTTCTGGACCGCAACGGTCCCATCCCATCTGGTCTTCATTGCGGCGCGAGCCTTAACGGCGGATTAACCATGTCCGGGCCCGGCGCCCCGCAGTGGGGCGTGGAGTCGCATCAAATCCTTCTCCACTTGGGGGAGAAGGTGGCCTGGCGGAGCCAGGTCGGATGAGGGGTGCGCGCGCTAGCGCGCTCACGCACCTCAGTCAAGGAGTCCCCTCATCCGACCCCTCTCCGAGGGGCCACCTTCTCCCGCAAGGGGAGAAGGATCGCCGTGGGGAGGCTTTGGCCAAGATGGACGTCAATACGCCCTCCAGATTCGTGGCGATCTGCTGATTGGTGAACCTAAGGACCCGATAGCCCGCCTCGGCGAACCACGCGTCGCGATCCCCGTCGTCGAAGTGAAACGGACCGTCCGCCTCGACGATCAAACGCTGCTGCAAGCAGACGAAGTCCACAACATAAGGGCCGATCGGAAGCTGTCGCCGAAACTTGAATCCGCCCAGCTGGCGAGCTCGCAAAGCGTCCCAGAGACGCGCCTCCTGCGCCGTTGGCGCCTGTCGCATTCGCTTGGCGATCGCGCGTTTAGGCGAGTGATACATGCCGACGGCCCGGTTGTTCCCTCTATGTTCTAGTCGCGGATATTCTGTCGCACAAGGCAGACCGGCTCGCACAGGCCCGCGAATGTGCTAGAGGCTGGCCAACATGACGACGCCGCTTTCCCACATCCGCAACTTCTCCATCGTGGCCCACATCGACCACGGCAAATCCACGCTGTCCGACCGCCTGATCCAGGAGACCGGCGGCCTGACC
>NZ_CANCLE010000201.1 GCF_947378715.1 Phenylobacterium aquaticum | reverse complement strand
TAGCCGACCTGGTCCTTGTCGGCCGAGCCGGTCCCGACCACGGATTTCTTGACCACGGTCGCGGCATATTCCGCCACCGCCAGCCCGGCCCGGGCCGGCGCCACCAGGGCCATGGCCCGCGCATGGCCGAGCTTCAGGGCCGAGGCGGCGTTGTTGTTCATGAAGGTCTCCTCGACCGCGGCCTCGTCGGGGCTGTGGGCGGCGATCACCGCCTCGATGGCGTCGAACAGGATCAACAGCCGCTCTGAGAACGGCAGGCTGTCCTTGGGCGCGATCACCCCATGCGCCACGTGGCTGAGCCTGGACCCCTCGGCCACGATCACCCCCCAGCCGGTGCGGCGGAGGCCGGGGTCAAGGCCGAGGATGCGGACAGAGGTCATGGCGCCTGCGAGTCGTCGTGTTCGGGATATGTTCCTACAGCGGCCGAGTTGAGGGGGGAAGGGTTAAGGAGCGGTGGATGAGGGGCGTTAGCCTTGCCCGTTCTCGATTGTCAGGGGGGCTGGTGCCTCGGTTGGATTTGCACGGGCGCAGGCGCGGGGTCCTCGATTGGGTCGAAGTCTTCGTTGAGCGTTGGCAGTTCGGCCAGCAGGGCGAGCAGAGACATGGGATGCGCCGGTTCGATGATTAGTCGGTCTCCATAGCGGTGCGTGATCGCTTCCTCACCGGGGAGCTCGAACTCTCGGGGAATGCGGACGGCTTGGTCGCTGCCGATGCGGAGGAGCTTCATTTGGCGACGAAGCGTCATTTGGGGCCTCCGGTTGGGGCGCTCGGCAGGAGTGGCTTAGGTGGCTACTTGCCGCCCGCCTTGGTCATGCAGGTGGCGAGTTCGTAGCCAACGGGAACGTTCAGGGTTCCGTCCTCGCCGCTCTCGCGGGCGCGCTTGGCTTCGCCGTCGACGGAGGCGGGCGTGCCGTGGGCGTTCGCGACAGCGGCGGCCAATTGAACAAGCCAATAGAGTGACGCCTTCCAGGCCACGCCATTTTGTTGGTCGTGGGCGATCACATGGGTGATCTGGCCGTAGCAGGCGAATGGGCCGTCGATCTGAGGGTTCGAGGAGAGATTGCTGCCGGGCAGTGCAAAGCGGATAGGGATGGTCGCCAATCGGCCGACGTTAGGCGCTTCTGAGGGAAGTTCGATCCGCAGCCGAAATCGGGTCGATAGTTCCAGCGCGGCGTGTCCGAAGCCTTCGAAACGCGGATATTCCTCCGTGACCTTGCAGTCGGTCAGATTTCCCCGGTCGGTGACAATGCAAGCAATTGTCGCTTGGCCCATCAGGCCGTGAACCGACGCGTTGCTTGGATAAATGCGGGCGAATTCGTCACCGCTGGGGCGGGTGTCCCAGTCCTTGGGGTTGATATCGGCCGCGCCGGGCGGCAGGGCCGCGATGGCGGCGGCGAAGATAGGCAGCATGCGGAATTCCACCTCAGGTCGTGGCCATAGAACCCGAGCCCCGCCCGGGTGGCAAGGCCGTGGCTCCCGAACCTAAGCCCCGCCTACGCGTTAAGCCCCCAAACGGAGCTTCGCCGCATGTCCCTGACCCGCCTTCCCGCCGCCATCGCCCTGGTCGCCCTCATGAGCCTGGGGGCCTGTGACCGGGACTCCGGCCATGCTCAGAAGACCTCGGGCAAGATCGAGTCCGCCGTTGGCGATGTCACCGGCGACAAGCACCTGCAGCGCGAGGGCCAGAAGGATCAGGTCGTCGGCGGGGTGAAATCGGCGGTCGGCGATCTGAAGGACGCGGTCAAGGACGCCAAGCCCTAGGGGCTGCGGGGGCGAGCGGGGCGCAGCTTCGCCTCGCCAAATCTCCAATGTTCCGCTATTGTTCTCATCCCCGTTCACGGCGGATGAGCCCCCATGCCCCTTTCCGACTACCAGCCGCGCCGCCCGGGCGTGGCGCCGCGCTTTGAATCGATGTTCACGCCGCAGATCGGGGCCGAGGTCTGTCGGCGGGTGGCGGCGGGGGTGAGTGTGGTGGGGGTGTGCCGCGAGCCCGGCATGCCCTGCTACGGCACGGTCTATCGCTGGATGCGGATCTATCCGCAGTTCGGGCGCGATCTGGTCCTGGCCCGACAGACGGCGCGGCGGGCGCGGGCGGCGGCGCTAAGCGAGCGAAAGGCCGCAGCGGCGGCGGCGCGGAAGTGGACCTGGACGCGGCCGGCCTGGAACCACAGCTATTCCAAGGCGCGGGCGAGCGAGATCTGCCGGCGCATCGTGCTGGGCGAGAGCCTGACGGCCATCTGCCGCGATCCGGACCAGCCGTCGATCGGCACGGTCTATAACTGGCTGCACGCCCATCCCGACTTCGCCGAGCTCTATAGCCATGCGCGGGGCGCGCAGCGCGACGGACTGGAGGATCAGGTCACCGCCCTGTTCGAGCGCCTGACCCGACGCGACCGGCGCCGCGAGAAGCGGTGGTTCATCCACCTGCGCCGGGAGATGGCCCGGCTGGCGCCCAAGGGGTGGGACATGGAGGACCGGCGCCCCTGAGATCCTTCTCCCCTTGCGGGCGAAGGAGGCGTTCTGCGATCCGTGCGCGGCGCGCACCCACCGACGACGGCGACTTGGCCTTGCCTTCCCCGCGAAATCCCCGACCTTTGCGCCCCTGATCGAGGAGGAGTCCCCATGGCCGCGACCGTGAACCGGACCAGCGTCGAAGACCTGAACCGCGCCAATATCGGCAAGTTGCCGGAGCATATCGGCCTGGTGATCACCGAGGTCGCCGAGGGCCGGGTCGTGGGGCGGTTCGATGTGCGGACCGAGTTGGTGGCCCATACCGGCTTCCTGCTGGCCGGGGCGGTGCTGTCGGTGGCCGACATCCTCTGCGCCTATGGGGTCTCCACCGCCTGGCCGGAGGGGGCGTCGGGCTTCACCACGGCGGAGGTGAAGTGCAATTTCGTCGGCACCCTGCGCGAGGGGGCGGTGGTCTGCGTGGCCAGCCTGCTGCATGGCGGGCGCACCACCCAGGTCTGGGACGCCCGCGTCGAGGACGCCGCCACCGGCAAGCTGATGGCCGCGTTCAGGTGCACCCAGATCATCCTGTATCCGCGGGGGTAGGGCCTCGCGCAACCTTCACCCTTGCCGATCCGTATATCCGCCAGCACAGCGCCCATCGGGTGACGCACGGGGGAGGTAATCATGAAGACGGCGGCGATCATCGGGGCCGGACTGGCCGTGTTCGGCGCAGGCGCCGCACAGGCGGCGGTCGAGCAGCCCAAATATCAGGTGACCGGTCATGTGGGCGCGGTGGAGATCCGCCGCTACGGCCCCAGGCTGGCGGCCGAGGCCTCGGCCGGCGGAACAGAGGAACAGGCCCGCAACGCCGGCTTCCGCAAGGTGGCGGGTTATATCTTCGGCGGCAATGTCGCCAAGCGCTCCATCGCCATGACCGCCCCGGTCGCCCAGGCGTCGCAGAAGATCGCCATGACCGCGCCGGTGGCCCAGACCGCCGGGCCCGGCGGGACCTGGACCGTGCAGTTCACCATGCCCGCGCAATACACCCGCGCGACCCTGCCCGCGCCGCGCGACCCGGCGGTGCGCATCGTCGACCTGCCGGCCCAGGACTATGCCGTGCTGCGCTTCTCGGGCTCGACCGACGCCAAGGCGGTGGCGGCCAAGACCGAGGCCCTGAAGGCCGCTCTGGCCCAGGCGAGCGCGGGCTGGCATGCGACCGGCGCGCCCGTGGCCTGGTTCTATGATCCGCCCTGGACCCTACCCGGCTTCCGCCGCAACGAGGTCGCTGTGCCCGTGGCGCGGAACTAGAGCCCCTTCACTTTCGCCAGGTTGGTCTTCGGAATGGCCGAGGCGAAAGGCTTGCCCGAGGCCTTGGCCTTGTCGCGGCCAAGCTCGGCCCAGGCGACGGCGAAGGCTGTGGGGTTGAGCTTGCCTTCGGGCGCGGGGAGCAGGGTCAGGGGCCGGGCGCCGAGCTTGGGCAGCAGCAGTTTCCACAGCTCGGCGTCGGGGACCGGCTCATTGTCGGGGGTGCGCCAGCCGGCGGCCACATGGGCGGGCAGGGCGGCCAGCACGGCGCGCACGGCCGGGGAGGCATGGAGGGTCAGGGCCGCCTTGGGGTCGAGGTCGGCCAGGGCTGCGGCGAGCGCCAGGGGGGCGAGGCCGCCCGCGGTGGTCTGGCGCTGGCCGCCGGCCTGGCCGGTCAGGTCGGCGCCGCTGGCCCGCACATAGGCCCAGCCGCCGCAGCGATAGACCGGGTCGAACAGGGTGGAGATCCAGAGGCGGACGCTCACTTCAGGGCCTGCAGCCAGGTGATGACCCGGGCTTCCAGGTCGATGCGGTGGCTGGACCAGCCGTGATCCGTCGCCGCGTGGCCGAGGCTGACCTTCGTCCCGCCCTCAGCCCTGATGGCCGCAGCCAGGGCTTCGTCCGAGGCCGCCAGGCCGTCGTCGGAGGTCAGGTCCAGATAGGGGATATTCTTCAGCCCCGGCGCGGCCTTGGCGAAGGATGTGTCGCCCAGGGTGGCGATGTCGTCGGCCATGCTGTCGGCGGTGACGCCGGCCAGGGCCTCCTTGTTGTTGGCCATGGCGGCGGCGAGGGCGGCGTGCGACGCGCCCGCCCGGTCGCCCATGTCGGCGGCGGAATAGGTGACGAGGCCGGCCAGCCCATGGTCATGGGCGGCGGTGTTGATGACCACCCAGCCACCCATGCTGTGGCCGAGGATCACCAGCCTGCCGGTGTCGATCCCCAGCTTCGCGGCGACGGCGGGGGTGCGGATATAGGCCAGGGTCGCGTCGGCGTCCTCGAGGTTCTGGCGGAAGCGGAACACCCCGGGGCTGCCCCACGCGCCGCGATAGTTGAAGGTCACCGCGTGCCAGCCGGCCCGGCGGATGGCCTGGGCGAGGTCGAGGTTCTTCTCATTGCCGGGCAGGCCGTGGAACAGCACCACCGTCGGGTGCGGGCCGGGGCCGGCGGCCAGATAGGCGACGCCGTTGATCTCCACCCCGTGGCTGGGGATGTGCAGCACCTCCATGCGGGCCGGGTGGGCGGCGTCGGCCGGCGGGTCGGTGAAGATGGCGGCCGGCAGGTCGGCGGGCGGGGCGGCGAGCGCCGAGGTCGCGATCAGGGTCGCGGCGACGGCGGCGAGCGCCAGGCGGATGCGGGACATGGACGGGGTCCTTCTAGCGGCGGTCATGCAGCGGTCATGACGCGGCTTGGGGGTTGGGCGCGACACCCACGACGGCATGGTCGGGCCCCTTGCGCACCACCAGGTCGGCGAGGGGGCGGGCGGCGACGATATGCTCGCGCAGGTTCTTCAGATTGACCTCGGTCCAGACCATGCGGGCCAGCTGGATCACCGCCGGTTGGTCCATGTGGCGGAAGCGGGCGTAGAACGAGCCGGGGTCGTCCTCGGCCGCCTCCCAGAACCGCAGGAAGCGCTCGACGTACCAGGCCTCGAGGTCGGTCTCCTCGGCGTCGATATAGATCAGGGCGTCGAGCAGGCTGGCCGGTCCGGTCTCGGGGCGGCGCAGGGCCAGGCCCTCGATGATCAGCACGTCGGGCGGATCGAGGCGCCGGGCCAGGGCCGGATCGACGTCATAGGTGGTGTGGGAATAGGCCGGGAACGTCGCCGGGCCGGTGCGGATGGCGGTGAGCGCGGCGGCGAGGGCCGTATGGTCATAGCTTTCCGGGAAGCCCTTGCGGTCGGTGAGGCCCAGCTCCGCCAGCCGGGTGTTGGTCATCAGGAAGCCGTCGGTGTGGACGATCTGCGTCTTGGCGCCGGAGGCGGAGAGCGCGCGGGAGAGCTGGCCGGCGAACACGCTCTTGCCGGCGGCGACCGCCCCGGTGATCCCCAGCACGAAGGGACCCTTGGCGGGGCGCCTCGGCTCCAGGGCCTGGAGAATGGCGGCGAGGGTCGGGCCGTCCGCGGCTGGGCCTGTCGAACTCAAGAGGCGGCGTCCGTCGTCGGAGAAATGGGCAGGCGCGCGTTGCCGCGGGCCGCGGGGACCCTATAGCGGCGCCGGCGGCGGGGGAAGCGCGCTATGGGCGCTTGGGACTCGACCCCAGATGGGCCCTCTGCTAGCCGCTGCGGCCTGGGTCCTGGGGGAGACGCGCATGCGCAAGCTGGTCAGTTCGGGGTCTCCGCTGGAGCCGGTGATCGGGTTCTCCCGCGCCGTGCGGGCGGGCCCCTATGTGGTGGTGGCCGGAACCGCGCCGATCGCCCCGGGCGGCGGGACCGCCTGTCCCGGCGACGTGGCCGGTCAGACGCGGCGCTGTTTCGAGATCGCCGAGGCGGCGCTGACCGAGGCCGGGGCCAGCCGCAAGGACGTGATCCGCACCCGCATGATGCTGACCGACATCACCCGCTGGCGCGAAGCCGCCGACGTGCATGGGGAATGGTTCGAGGGCGTCCGCCCGGCCTGCACC
>NZ_CANCLE010000200.1 GCF_947378715.1 Phenylobacterium aquaticum | reverse complement strand
GGTTGAGCTTGGTCAATAGCGCAGCGGGCGACATCCGGACGCCGTCGACAGCGACCGGGTCGCCCTTCTCGAAGTCCAGGGTGAAGACGGTGGGCTTATCCGGCGCGGCTTCCGGCGAGATGGTGCGCATGTGCACGAACTCGGGCGCTTCCACGGCCGGGTCCTCCAGCACCTTCCCCTCGGAGGAGGAGTGCAGCAGGTTGGCGTCGACGCTGAAGGGGGCCTCGCCGCGCTTGTCCTTAGTGATCTGGATCTGGTGCTTCTCGGCGAATTCCAGCAGGGCCTCGCGGCTCTTGAAGTCCCATTCGCGCCAGGGCGCGATCACGTGGATGTCGGGGGCGAGCGCCGTATAGGCCAGTTCGTATCTGACCTGATCATTGCCCTTGCCGGTAGAGCCATGGCTGACGGCGTCGGCGCCCAGCCGATGGGCGATCTCGACCTGGCGCTTGGCGATGAGGGGGCGGGCTATTGCGGTGCCCAAGAGGTAGCTGCCCTCATAGACGGTGTTGGCGCGGAACATCGGGAAGACGAAGTCGCGGACGAACTCCTCGCGCACATCCTCGATGAAGATGTTCTCCGGCTTCACCCCGGCGGCCAGGGCCTTGGCCCGGGCCGGCTCGATCTCCTCGCCCTGGCCGAGGTCGGCGGTGAAGGTCACCACCTCCGCCCCATATTCCGTCTGCAGCCACTTCAGGATGATCGAGGTGTCCAGCCCGCCCGAATAGGCGAGGACGACTTTCTTGATCGAGGGAGCGGCCATGACGAGGGGATCCTTGGGCAGGAGGCGCGAGAGATGCGGCCTTAAAGGGCTAAAGGCTCTGAATCACAAGCCCTATGCCAGGGGCTTGAGCAGACCTTCGCGGTCGAGAAGCTCCAGCGCGGCGGTGAGCCAGCGCAGGTGCATGACCGCGAACAGGGCCGCCACCGTCGCCCGCACTCCGAAGAAGATCAGGGCGGTGTTGGGATTGGCCGCGACATTGCGGTTGAACAGCACCAGCAGGATGCCGACCACGAAGGCCACCGTCGGCAGGGCGCTGAGCGCGATGTTGCGCCTGAACCGCCAGGTCGGCGCGCCGTTCTGGGCGAACTGCAGGGGCACCTTGGTCTCGGGCGCGATGCGGCCCCAGGCCGAGCGCGAGCCCCCGGCCATGATCGAGAGCGCGATGATCCACAGGATGTCGCCGGCGAGGCTGAGAATAGGCATGGGCTAGACCGTCACCTGGGTGCCGAGCTCGACCACGCGGCCCGGGGGAATCTTGAAGAAGTCGGTGGGATTGGCGGCGTTCTTCATCAGGAAGATGAACAGCTTGTCCTGCCACAGCGGCATGCCCGACTGGGCGGCGGGCACCACGGAGCGGCGACCGAGGAAGAAGCTGGTGGCCATGATGTCGAACTTCAGCCCGAGCTTGCGGCAGAGACCCAGCGCCTTGGGAATGTTCGGGCTCTCCATGAAGCCGTAGCGGATCGTGACCTTCTTGAAGTCGTCATTGATCGGCTCGATCTGCACGCGATCCTCGTCCTTGACCCGGGGGGTCTCGGTGGTGGTCACGGTCAGGATGATGTTCTTCTCGTGCAGCACCTTGTTGTGCTTGAGATTGTGCATCAGGGCGACGGGGGCGAGGTCCGGGTCCGAGGTCAGGAAGATCGCCGTGCCGGGCGCCCGATGCGGCGGCCGGGCCTTGAGGATTTCCGACAGTTCGAGCAGCGGCACGGAATCGCGCCGGGTCTTGTCCGACAGGATCTGGGCGCCCCGGGTCCAGGTCCAGATGATCACCACCATGGCCGCGCCCAGCACCAGGGGCAGCCAGGCGCCCTGGGGAATCTTCAAGAGGTTCGACGAGATGAAGATGATGTCGAAGATCCCGAAGGCGCCGGCGGCCAGCGCCGCCTGCCAGGTCGGGCGCTTCCACATCGACTTGATGATCACGAAGAACAGCAGGGTGTCGACGAACATCGCCCCGGTGACCGCTATGCCATAGGCGGCGGCCAGGTTGTGCGAGGTGCGGAAGGTGAACAGCAGGATCAGCACGCCGACCATCAGGAAGCTGTTGACCTGGGGCACGAAGATCTGGCCGGCCTGGGTCTCTGAGGTCCGGCGGATGTCGATGCGCGGGAACAGGCCCAGCTGCACCGCCTGCTGAGTCATGGAGAAGGCCCCGGTGATCACCGCCTGGCTGGCGATGACGGTGGCCGCCGTGGCCAGCAGCATGACGGGCCAATAGACCACGTCGGGGATCATCTGGAAGAACGGGTTATGCCGCGCCGCCGGATGCGACAGCACCAGCGCCCCCTGGCCCAGATAGTTCAGCAGCAGGGCCGGCAGCACCAGCACCAGCCAGGCCGCGCGGATCGGGTCCTTCCCGAAGTGACCCATGTCCGCATAGAGCGCCTCGGCCCCGGTCACCGCCAGGAAGACGCTGCCCAGGATCACGAAGCCCAGCCAGCCGTTATTGAACAGGAACAGCACGCCATAGTGCGGCGACAGGCCCTGCAGGATGCGGGGCGCGTCCACGATATGGACCAGGCCCAGGCCCGCCAGGGTCAGGAACCAGACCAGGGTGATCGGCCCAAAGGCCTTGGCCACGCTGGCCGTGCCCCGCGACTGGACCATGAACAGGGCGACCAGGATCACCGCGGAGACCGGCAGGACGTAGGGCGCCAGGGTGCGACCGATGCCGGGCGCCTCCTTCAGGCCCTCGACCGCGCCGAGCACCGAGACCGCCGGGGTGATGATGCCGTCGCCATAGAACAGCGCCGCGCCGATCACGCCCAGGAAGAACACCGCCGTCGACCGCTTGCCGAGCGAGCGCTGGGCCAGGGCCATGAGCGCCAGCGTGCCGCCCTCGCCCTTGTTGTCGGCCCGCATCAGGAAGACGACATATTTGATGGTGACGATCAGGATCAGGGCCCAGGTCACCAGGGACACGACCCCGAACACCGCGAGCTCCGAGCTCACCGTGCTGCGTGAATGGGCCAGCGCCTCGCGCATCGCGTAGAGCGGGCTGGTGCCGATATCCCCGAACACGACGCCCATGGCGCCGAGCGCCAGGCCCGCGAAACTCTCTTTTTGAAGGGAGTGATGCGACTCCTCGACCGCCCCGTGGGCAGGTCCAGCCGGATCAGGCATCCAATATCTCCGGGAACACGCGAACAGGTTCCCTTGGCCGGCCCCATGCCGTCGTGAGCGGCGCGCGATACACCCTTTCCCAGTGGGGTTCAATGACAGCGGCGGTGGGCAAGCCGCCGCAGGGCCGCCGAGGTCGGATCGCGAGCCATCGTCGCGCGGTGCGGTTAGGCATTGAACATGGGCGCGACAGCCCTAGTTTCGGAACCATCATGGCCGACAGCCAGAAATTTCCCGTGGCCGCCCACGCGCTGGCCTATCTCGCCCATCGCGGCGCGATGTCGCCGGAGGCTGCGGTCTCCAGCGTGGAGCTGGCCGCCTCAATCCCGACCAATCCCGTGGTGATCCGCCGGGTCATCGGCCTGTTGGCCCAGGCCGGGCTGGTCGCCACCCGGGCCGGCGCCCATGGCGGGGCCTGGCTGCTGAAGCCCGCCGATCTGATCGGCCTGGACCTGGTGCTGCGCGCGGTCGCCGGCTGCGCCCACCTGGGCGTGCCGCCGGCCGGGGCCAAGGGCTGTCCGGTGGGTGAGAAAATCCCCGACGCGGTGGGCGCGGCCATAGCCCTGGCCGACCAGGCCGCCGCTGCGCGGCTCTCCGCCATCACCGTCGCCGACCTGTTGTCCGGGGTGGCGGGGGGCGCCTGAGCGCCGCATATCTTGCGCCGGGCGCGCGGACGGGCCACATCAGCTCCATGTTCATCCAGACCGAAGCCACGCCGAACCCCGAGGTCCTGAAGTTCCTGCCCGGACGCGACGTCCTGGGCGAGGGCTCGCGGGACTTCCGCTCCGTCGACGAGGCGGGCGCCTCGCCGCTCGCCGCCGAGCTGTTCGCGATCGACGGCGTCGAGCGCGTGCATTTCGGGGCGGACTTCCTCACCGTCGGCAAGGGCCGCGACGAGGACTGGGCCCACCTGAAGGCGCCGATCCTGGCCGCCATCATGGACCACTTTACCTCCGGCCAGTCGCTGTTCACCGGCGAGGCGGCCGGCGGCCATTCCGGCGGCCACGACGACGAGACCGTCTATGAGGGCGAGACCGCCCAGGTGGTGGCCGAGATCAAGGAACTGCTCGACACCCGCATCCGCCCGGCCGTGGCCCAGGACGGCGGCGACATCCTGTTCAACCGCTTCGAGCCCGAGACCGGGGTCGTGTGGCTGCACATGCGCGGCGCCTGTTCCGGGTGCCCGTCCTCCTCGGCGACCCTGAAGTCCGGGGTCGAGAACATGCTCAAGCACTATGTGCCCGAGGTGACCCGCGTCGAGCAGGCGCTCTAAGCGCCCTTTCCGCGCCCCCGGCGATCGTGTAGCGCCGGGCGGACATGATCACTCTGGCCTTCGACACCTGCCTCGCCGCCTGTTCGGCCGCCGTCGTCGAGGATGGGCGCGTGCTGGCGCGCCGCGCCGACCCCATGCTGCGCGGCCACCAGGAGCGGCTGGCCCCCCTGGTCGCCGAGGTGATGGCTGAGGCCGCCCTGGGCTTTGACCGTCTGGACCGGGTCGGCGTCACCGTCGGCCCCGGCTCCTTCACAGGTCTTCGGGTCGGCCTGGCCTTCGCCAAGGGCCTGGGCGCGGCCCTGTCGATCCCGGTGGTGGGGGTGGGGCTGCTGGAGGCCCTGGCCGAACCCCTGGCCGCCGAGGCGCCCGGAACCGTCTTCGCCGTGCTCGATGCGAAGCGCGGCCAGGTCTATCTGCAGGCCTTCGCCGGCGGGGCGGCCCTGATGGCGCCCGACGCCCTGGAGATTGGCGTGGCCCTGGCCCGCCTGGCCGAACTGGCCGGCCATGGGCCGGCGACCCTGGTGGGCAGCGGCGCGGCCCTGCTGGCGCAGGTCCTGCCCGGCGCCCGTCTGATCGCCGCCGATCACGCCGACCCGGCCGCCGTGGCCCGGCTGGCCGCCGTTCGCCCCCCGGTCCCGCCCCGGCCGCTCTATCTGCGTGCGCCCGACGCCCGTCTGCCGGGCGGCAAGGTGCTCGGCGCATGACCATCGACGCCACGACCCTGCGCCCCGCCGCCCAGGACGAGGCCGAGACCCTGGCCGCCGTCCACTGGCAGGCCTTCAGCCCCGGCTGGAGCGCCGCCGAGCTCTGCGCCCTGCTGGAGGGTCCGGGAACCTTCGCCCTGCTGGCCCAGGACGCCGGCCCCACCGGCATGATCCTCTGCCGCGCCGTGGCCGGGGAGGCCGAGATCCTGACGCTCGCCGTGATCCCGCCCGCGCGCCGCTGCGGCGTCGCCAAGGCCCTGAGCCTGGCGGCGGCCGGTCTCGCGCGCCAGGCCGGCGCGGAGGAGATGTTCCTGGAGGTCGCCGTCGACAATCTGGCGGCGCTTCACCTCTATGAGGGGATCGGATTTCGCCGGGCGGGCTTGCGTCGCGGCTATTATGACCGCGAGGATGGCGTTCGGGTCGATGCGGCGGTGATGCGCCTCGACCTTAACAGCGTCGCCCTCTAGCCCTATTCTCCATCGTCTGACTCGGGAGCCCGCGTTTCGTGGATCGCATCGAAAACCTCTGCGTCGAAAAAGGCATGCGCATGACCGAGCAGCGGCGGGTCATCGCCCGCGTGCTGTCCAACGCCCATGACCACCCCGATGTGGAAGAGCTCTATCGCCGCGCCCACGCCGTCGATCCGCACATCTCGATCGCCACGGTCTATCGGACCGTGCGGCTGTTCGAGGAGGCCGGCATCATCGCCCGCCACGATTTCCGCGATGGCCGCTCGCGCTATGAGGAAGCCACCGAGATCCACCACGACCACCTGATCGACATGAAGTCCGGCAAGGTCGTGGAATTCGTCGACGAGGAGATCGAGGCCCTGCAGGTCGCGATCGCCCGCAAGCTCGGCTACAAGCTGATCGACCACCGGCTGGAGCTCTACGGCACGCCGCTGGAGGAGTAGGGCGTTCCCCCTCTCCCTCCGGGAGAGGGTAGGGTGAGGGTCCTTACGGAATCGCAGCGCTCGCGGGCGCGCGCCTTGCCCTTCACCCAACCTCACCCCGCAAGCGGGGCGAGGAGTCCCGGTGCTGACGGTGTGGGACGCTTGCGCCGGCCCCGCCTCGACCCCATAACCCAACCCATGACCGGGACAGCGCCGACCAAGCGCCTCTACATCAAGACCTACGGCTGTCAGATGAATGTCTATGACAGCGAGCGGATGGCCGATGTGCTGGCCCCGCTGGGCTATGGTGTCACCGACACGCCCGAAGGCGCCGACCTGGTGGTGCTGAACACCTGCCACATCCGCGAGAAGGCCACCGAGAAGGTCTATTCCGAGCTCGGCAAGATCCGCGAGCTGCGCGACGCCAAGGCCGCCGCCGGCGACGGGGTCATGACCATCGCCGTGGCCGGCTGCGT
>NZ_CANCLE010000199.1 GCF_947378715.1 Phenylobacterium aquaticum | reverse complement strand
CGGCGAAGCGGGCGTTGGGGTGGGCGGCGGGATCGCCGCCGGGCTCCCAGGCATTGCCCTTCCAGTCCACCAGGCCTGCCGGCGGAACTTCCGTGAGCCCCTCCCACCAGACGTCGCCGTCGTCGGTCAGGGCGACGTTGGTGAAGACGCAGTTGGAGTGCAGCGCCTCGATGGCGTTGATGTTGGTGCCGCGGCCAGTGCCGGGCGCGACGCCGAAGAAGCCGGCCTCGGGATTGATGGCGTAGAGGCGGCCGTCCTCGCCGAAGCGCATCCAGCAGATGTCGTCGCCGATGGTCTCGGCCTTCCAGCCCGGGATGGTCGGCTGCAGCATGGCCATGTTGGTCTTGCCGCAGGCGCTGGGGAAGGCGGCCGCCACATAGCGCACCGCGCCCTGAGGCGAGGTCAGCTTGAGGATCAGCATGTGCTCGGCGAACCAGCCCTCATCGCGGGCCATGACCGAGGCGATGCGCAGGGCGAAGCACTTCTTGCCCAACAGCGCGTTGCCGCCATAGCCGGAGCCATAGGACCAGATCTCCCGGCTCTCGGGGAAATGGACGATGTACTTGATCTCGTTGCAGGGCCAGGCGACGTCGGCCTGGCCATCGGCCAGCGGCATGCCCACCGAGTGAACGGCCGGCACGAAGAAGCCGTCCTCGCCGATCTGATCCAGGGCGCCCTTGCCCATGCGGGTCATGACCCGCATCGAGATCGCCACATAGGCGCTGTCGGTGATCTCGACGCCCAGCTGGCTGATCTTGGAGCCCAGCGGTCCCATGCTGAACGGCACGACATACATCGTGCGGCCCTTCATACAGCCCTTGAACAGGTCCGACAGATCGGCCCGCATCTCGGTGGGGTCGAGCCAGTTGTTGGTCGGGCCGGCGTCGTCCGGATGTTCCGAGCAGATGAAGGTGCGGCTTTCTACTCGGGCCACGTCGCGCGGATCGGAGGCCGCGAAGAACGAGTTCGGGCGCTTCTCAGGGTTCAGCGGCTTCAGAGTCCCGCTCGCGACCAGGTCCTTGGTCAGCGCGTCCCATTCAGCGTCGGAGCCGTCACACCACCAGACCTGATCCGGCTGGGTCAGGGCGGCGATCTCTTCCACCCACTGGACCAACTTGGCGTGTTTGGTCGGCGCAGGACGAAGACCCGGAATCGACGTGGCCTGGAACAAGCTCGGAACTCCTTGGTGACGCCGGACACCGCCGGACCCGGAACCCCACCGCATAGTGACCCGCGTGGAAAATGGCGAGCCCGCGCAAGGAAAAAACCGTTAGGAAACCGGTTACCTTCCGCAATTTTCTGCTGTCAGATCCAGCATCCGGCCAAGTTGCAGACAGTATATGGTGAATTCACGAGGTCCAGCCGCCTCTACATTAACGTTACGGCGCCCGCGAAGCTTGTTCGCGCCTCATAGGGACAAGAACGGCGTGCGGTAAGGCTTTCGGCTAGTTGTGCACTGCACGCGTCGTCGGCGATCGAACCGTCGAGACCAGCGCCGCCGCCCCTATGCCGCCAGACCCGCGCGCCATTGCTCGTCCCGCACCGAGGGGCGGCGATGGAGGCGAGCGTCCAACAGGGCTCGCCCTTTTGCGGTCTCACCGCTTCGCAGCCACGCCTGGAGCAGAGTGTCCTCGATGACCTCACGCTGGGCGTGACTTCCGCCAATTCGGACCACGTCCTGCGCCACCGGCTCCAGCAAGGCGGCGCAGCGTCCATAGTCGCCCTGGGCGAAGGCTGGCAGGGCCCGACAGATGGCCGGCACGACCGGACCCGCCGGGAACCTGCCGCTGGCCAGGTGCTGGTTGACGGTCTCGATCCGCTTCTCCAGGCCCGCCGCGTCGCCGTTGGCCGCGGCGATCATCGCCATGTGGACGTCGATGAAGGCGAAACCGCCATTGGGAAACACCGTCATCGCGTAGTCGGCCAGCTCGTCCCACAGGGGTCGCGGCGCCGCCTGGCCGTAGGCGTCGACCCGCCAAAGGAACGAGGCGCAATCGCTGACGACATTGATCGGCATGGCGGCGCTGGTCGCCGGGCGGACCCCACGCGTATAGAGCCCAAGCGCACGCTCCACATCGCCAGCTTCCAGGGCGACAAGGGCCTGGTGCCAGGAAATATGACCGTGGAGCAATCCGGACCGATCATATCCCGGCAGCCACGCCGTGATCAGGGCGTCGGCCTCTTGCCCCGCGCCCTGTTCAAACAGGGCGTGGGCCAGCCCGTGAACCGCATGAGCGTTGTCCGGGCGCAGGGCCAAGCCCTGCTCGGTCAGGCGCCGGCCGTGCGCCACATTGGTGTTCTCGGTGTGCGACCAGCCCAGAGCCGTCAAGAACCACCAATCCGTCCCATAGTGAGCGGCCACTCGCTCACAGAGATCGACCCCCGCCTGGGTGTGGTCCGCCATGCCGGAGAAGGCGAACAGGCCAAAGGCGCCCAGCGGCAGGGACAGGATGAAGGCGTCGCGCGGCCAGGCGTCCAGATGGACCAGCGCCCGCTCCAAGGCGGACTTGGCGTCGCCGCGAGTCGCCAGGGCCAGGACCTCGACATGGCTCCGCTCCCGGTCCGTCCCAGCCTGCGTCACCAGGCGCTCGGCCTGATCGATCGCGGCCCTGGCCTTGGCGGGCTCCGAGGCCAGGGTGTGCGCCCGGGCGCGGGCGGCGATGGCCAAGGCGAAGTCCGGATCAGCGGCGATTGCGCGATCCAGCGCCTCCGTGCTTCCGGTCCAAGCCGCCAGCATGAGGTCTACGCCCTCGCGATAGCGCGCCGCAGCCACATCCGACCCCGTCGACAGCGGCAAGCCGCCGCGATCCAAATGCGCCATCCCTTAGCTCCTGCCGCCCCGACACCGGGAGTCTGAGCCCGTATTATCGCCGGGACCCATCGGCGGCCAGCGCCATCCGGGCTCGCGCGGGCTTGGCGGGATCAGGCGCGGGTCAGGACGCCCGGCGCAGGCCCGGTCGGCGGGCGGCGCTGATGTTGCTGACCGCGCCGCTGAGGCGGAACTGGGAAGTCGCCTCGGCCAGGGCCTCCGCCTCGTGGGCCACGGACTGGGTGGCGGCTGTGGATTCCTCGACCATGGCGGCGTTCTGCTGGGTCGCCTGATCCATCTGGTTGATGGCGCCGTTGATCTGGGCCAGGCCGAGCGACTGCTCCTGTGCGGAGGCGGCGATATTGGCGACCAGTTCGTCGATCTCCGCCACCTGGCCGGCGATGATGCGCAGGGCCTCACCGGTCTTGCCGACCAGTTGCACGCCGGCGCCGACCTGGCTGCCGGAGGTCTGGATGAGGTTCTTGATCTCCTTGGCCGCTTCCGCCGAACGCTGGGCGAGCGCCCGCACTTCGGAGGCGACCACGGCGAAGCCCTTGCCGGCCTCGCCGGCGCGGGCGGCCTCGACGCCGGCGTTCAGGGCCAGCAGGTTGGTCTGGAAGGCGATCTCGTCGATGACGCCGATGATCTGGCCGATCTGGCTGGAAGACGCCTCGATCTCACTCATGGCGGCGACGGCGTCGGCCACCACCTGATTGCTCTCCTGGGCGCCGTGGCGGGTGGTGACGACCACCTGGGCGGCGCGCTTGGCGTTGGCGGCGGACTGGCTGATCGTCGCGGTGATCTGATCCAGGGCGGCGGCGGTTTCTTCCAGGCTGGCGGCCTGGTTCTCCGTGCGGCGCGACAGGGCCGAGGCGGCCTGGTTCAGCTCGGCCACCGCCCCATGCATGCTGTCGGTCGAGCCCTTGATCGAGCCGATGGTCTCTTCCAGCTTGCCGATGGCGTTGTTGTAGTCGCGGCGCAGCTTCTCGAACTGCGGGGCGAAGGTCTTATCGAGGCGATGGGACAGGTCGCCGCCAGCCAGGCGCTCCAGACCCTGGGCCAGGGTCTCGGTGACCAGGGCGCGTTCCTCGTCGACCGTCGACTGCAGGCGGGCGCGAGCCAGGGAGGCTTCCTCCTCGGCGGCGCGAGCGGCCTCGACCTTGGCCATGGAGTCCTGGGCCAGGGCCAGGGCGTCCTCGGCGCGACGCACAGCGGCGTCGGAGACGGCGAACATGCCGACGATGCTCTGCGAGATCCACATCAGCACGGCGGCCTCGGCGATCAGGATCACCGCGTGGACCAGCACCCGGCCAAGCCCCGCCGCGCCAGGGAACACCGCCGCCGGCAGCAGGAAGCTGAGCGTCAGGTGGTGGACGGCGACGACGGCCGCGCCGGCCAGGATCACCCGCCAGTCGCAATAGATCACCAGGGCCGCGAGGGCGGCGAAATAGGCCATGTGCATGTCGATCTGCCAGGCGTTCCCCCGGAAGGCCGCCACCAGCAATGAGACAATGCCCATCATCGCCGCAGCCACCGCCATGCGGCCGGCCGCGCCCTGCTGGTCGCCCGCGCAGAGCATGGACGCGCCCCCCGCCAGCACCGCGGCCCCGACGCCCAGGCCAAGCCAGGGGCCCTTGAGCAGCAGGGCGGAGACAATCGTCGCCAAAACCAGGACCCACAGCACGGTTCCCAGGACGCGATTTCCGAACCGGCGTTGATCGTCGATGGTCTTGAACATGAAACCCTCAGGCCTACCGGCAGCCCGCCTCAAGCGCTTGGCGGAACGGAAGCATTCTGAGGCAGATTCTGTGCTGATATGGTTTCCGACTGGTTGACGATCCGTCGCAGAGGATCCGCCGAACCGTGCGAGACCGGCGGCATGCCTCGGTTGGGAAACACCCCTTTGGCTCATCTCATCGCGGTGGGGCGCCGACCATCACGGTGATGGAACTGGCAGGCAGAACCATCGGCCCGAGGCTCCGCCCCAGGGATCGCCGGGTGGGCGGCAGATCGAGCCCCGGATGACTGTTCGGGCCGTCCGACACCCAGCTATATTGGACCGGAGAGTACTGTATGACCTTCCCCGGCCCCGTGAGCGGCCTGGCCTCTCGCCCCAGCGTGGTCACGGCGGCGAGCGTCACCCGGGCCGCCGCCGTCGGGTCGCGGTTGACCAGCAGGACACCGATCCGACCATCGGGCCGGGTCAGGGCATAGGCGGTGACAGCGCCCTCCCCACCCTCAACCGTGACGGCATAGAGCCGATGGGGTCGTCCGCCCGCTTGCATCCAGTCGCCCGACAGCATGCGGGCGGTGAAATAGGACGGCATCGGGTCCTTGGCCTGGCCGTCGGCGTCGGCCTGGAACAGCATCATGTTGCCATAGCCGGCGCAGGCCTGGTGCTGGTTGATCGGCACATTGGGCGGATAGCCGAACAGATAGGCCGTCTGTCCGCCCTCGCTGAGGAACTGGCCCACGATATCCGCCATCAGGAGCGCGCTGGGCAGCTCCGACATCGCCCGGCCGGAAAAGGCGGAGAAGCCGTATTCGCTGATCACCAGGGGCGGCAGGGCTGGAGCCGCCTCGCTCCGCAGTCGCCGGATCACGTCGGACATCATGCCGG
This sequence comes from Phenylobacterium aquaticum, assembly GCF_947378715.1. Lineage (GTDB taxonomy): Bacteria > Pseudomonadota > Alphaproteobacteria > Caulobacterales > Caulobacteraceae > Phenylobacterium > Phenylobacterium aquaticum_A. The sequence goes on along the minus strand of NZ_CANCLE010000199.1, from coordinate 1,045 downwards.
TCTGGGCGCGCAGCTTGCCGAAGGTGTCGCCGCAGATGTCGTCAAAGGGATAGTGTTCGAAGGACAGGAACTGCAGCTCCTTCAGCGCGTCTCGCCCAGCGAGATAGCTGAGGAATCCCCGCGCCCAGGACCGGTCGACCTCGGGCGACATGTAGCTGGCGGTGAAGCCGCTCTGCAGGCTGGGGCCTCCCAGTTTCAGCGTGGGATCCACGGCCCGGATCGCCCGGGCCGCCTGCAGATAGAGCGCGCCATAGTCGCGCGGGTCGCCGTACTGGCCGTCCGGCTCCTCGCCGAGCTCCAGCTGACGGATCGGATAGCCACGGCCCTTTAGGAATCGGACCTCGGCGGCGGCGTCCTCCGGCGCGCCGAACAGCACCGCGACCGGGGTCAGCATTGGCAGGCCGTTGGTCAGGCCGCTGGCGAACACCCGATCGAAGCCGGCCTGCTCAAGGTTCGGGTCCCGGTCGACCGCCCGGTGCCAGGGGTCGGTTGAGGAGACGTGGGTCGAGGTCTGGCCAAGATGCGATGCGGCATGGCGGACCACGTCCTGGAACGCGTCGTCCGCGCCCCAGCGGCCAAAACCCACCTCGCGCACGGCATAACCCATACGGTCGCGAGGATCGGTCGCCCCGGGGGCGGTCGTGCCCGACGCCGTTTGCAGCAGGATGCGCAGGTAGCGCACCGGCCCTGGCGCCGCGCCCAGCCTGAGCCGGACATGGCCGCCGGCGCCGTCGGAGATCGCGCCCGTCGGGAAAGTCACCCAACGGCCGGCCGGGTCATAGTCGCTGAGCGAGGACCAGTACTGGACCTCGTAGCGGACCGCATAGGGTTCGCCCCAGTCGATCTCGCCCCCGTCGACCTGGGCCGGCGCGTCGAGAGTCAGGGTCAGCCACTGCGGCCGGGCCTGGGCCTCCCCGGTGTAGCTGGGATCGAGATAGGGGTTGGATTTCCAGAAGGTGGCCGGGTCGCCATCGGTCAGCCGGGAATAGTCGACATTGTTGGCGTTATCGACGGTGTCGCCCCGGCGCGGCAGCTTGTAGCCCCA
>NZ_CANCLE010000198.1 GCF_947378715.1 Phenylobacterium aquaticum | reverse complement strand
TCAGCGACAACAGCCCCCGGGCCGGCGCACCCTCCAGCGTCATGGCCGCCGGGCAGGTGACATAGTGGGCGGCCAGCGTCTCCCCCGCCCAGGCGTCGGCGCCCACCACCGCTCCGGCCGGGTTGTCGCGATAGCGCCAGGCCAGGCTGTCGGGCGTGAACTTGTCTGCGCGGCCGAACACCTGGCCCAGCATCGCCCCATAGGCCTCGAGCGCCGCCGGGCCGGTCTCCGCCGGTCTGATCTGGAAGCCCTCGCCGCGCGTCATGGCCGATCTTGAGCATGGAACGGCGGGCCCCGCCAAGCCATCGGCCCGATTCGGGTCTTCTCAACCTGGGCGGCTGCGCCTAGGTAACACTCCAGCCAGGACGGGCCCCTTATGACCAGACCACGTTTGACCCTCGGCGCCGACACCGTCGCGCGCTGGCTGCTGGGCGCCGGGTTCCTGGTCATGCTGGCGCTGAGCCTGCCGGGCCAGATGACCTATGATTCCCTGGCCCAGCTGCATGAGGGCCGGGTGGGCCAGCGTGAGACCTGGGGGCCGGCCGCCTATGCCGCCGTGCTGGGCTTCTTCGACCATCTCTCGCCGGGCCCTGGCCTCTATGTGACGGCAAGCGGCTTCCTGGCCTTCGCCGCCCTGATCAGCCTGATCCGGCTGCGGCCCCGGACCTCCTGGTGGGGCGTCGCCGCCGCCGGCCTCCTGGTGCTGTCGCCGGCCCTGCTGATCTATCAGGGCATCGTCTGGAAGGACGTTCTGTTCGCCAATCTGGCCGTCGCCGGCTTCGCCCTGCTGGCCCGGATCGCGCGGGACTGGACGCCGGGGGCGCGGCCCTGGCTCGCCCTGGCCGGCCTGGTCCTGCTGCTGGCCCTGGCCGCCCAGGTGCGCCAGAACGGCCTGGTGGTCGCGCCGATCGCCGCAGCCGTGATGGCCTGGACCGTTCGGGGCGAAGGCCGCCAGTCGAGCCTGACCTGGGGGTTGGGCGGCCTGGTGGTGGTGATCGCGGCCTCCGCCGTCATGGGCTGGCTCGCCGAGCCGACCCGGGTCGTCAACACGGCGGAGAATCCCGGCCTGCGCATCCTGCAGCAGTACGACATCATCGGGGTGGCGGCCCATGATCCCAAGGCGCGGCTGAAGGACATCGCCGCGGTCAGTCCCGCGGCCGAGGAGGTCATCCGCCACCGGGCGACCCGGCTCTATTCGGCCGAGCGGGTGGACTATCTGGGCTCCGATCCGATCATCGGCCACGCCCTGTGGCGCACCCCGGCCAAGGTGATCGCCGCCCAGTGGCGTGACGTGATCCTGCGCTATCCCGGCCCCTATCTGCGCCATCGGGCCTCGGTCTTCCGCTGGGTGTTCCTCACCCCGGCCATCGACAGCTGCAGCCCGGTGACCTTCGGCGTCGCGGGCCCGCCGGCCCTGGCCGCCTCGCTGGAGATTCCGCTGGGCCAGGACCCCACCGACCGGTCGCTCGGCAACTATGCCTCCTGGCTGATCGACACCCCGGTGTTCTCGCACCTGACCTATGCGCTGATCGCTCTGGCCACGGCGGGCGTGCTGATGGTGCGCCGCCAGCCCCAGGACGTCGCCATCGCCGGGCTGATGGTCTCAGCGCTCGGCTTCGCCGCCAGCTTCTTCGTGATCTCGCTGGCCTGCGACTATCGCTATCTCTACTTCCTCGACCTCGCGGCCCTGGCCGGCCTGTTCTATCTGGCCCTGGACCCGCCGCTGGCCGAGCTCGGGCTGGAGCGCCGGCCATGAGCGCCCGCGCCCTTCGCCCCGCCGGCCTCGCCGCGCTGGCCCTGACCCTGGGGCTGGCCGCCTGCGACCGTCCGGCCCCGCGTCGCCCGCATCTGGCGGCCCCGCCCCCCGGCGTCGCCGAGTTCGGCCTGTCGGCGGTCGGCGCGCCTCTCGCGCCGGTCGCGCCGCCGGCGATCCCCGCGCCCGCCGCCGCCGCCCCGGTCACCTGGGACAGGGCCAACCAGGTCTTCCTGTTCAAGGGCCAGCCCCTGCGGGCCGAGAAGCTCTGGACCTTCGAAGGCGCCACCGACGGCTTTGTCGCCACCGGCGGCGAGGTGGCCCCGGCCGATGGCCTGGGCATGACCTATCGCGAGGTCGGCGCCGATCCGATCCTGCGCAGCCCGCGCGGGCTCAATGTCGACGGCCATGTCCGCACCCTGGTGCTGGTCCGGGTGGTCCGCACCCTGGCGGGGACCGGCTGGGACGGCACGCTCTACTACGCCACCCCGGGCCACAAGGAATCGGCGGCCTTCCACGCCAAGCCGGTGTTCGGCGGCGACCCGCCCCTGAACACGCCCACCGTCCTGATCTTCGACATGAAGCATCCGGCGGCCGGCGGCGCCGACTGGACCAGCTCGCTCATCGACCAGATCCGCATCGACCTCGACGCCACCGGGGGCGGGGAGTTCATCGTCCGCCAGGTGGCCATCGCCCAGGACCCGGGCGGCCTGATCCCCGAGCCTGCGGCGGCTAAGCCTTAGCCGCCAGCTCGCCCAGCCGGGCCGCATAGCGCAGGCCGCTGGCCCGGTGGCTGAAATGGGTGCGCATGTGGCGCCGCGCCCGGCCGCCCAGGGCGCGCAGTTCGACGGGGTCGTCGAGCAGGGCTTCGAGGATCGCCACGGCCTGGTCGAGGTCCGGTTCGGCCCAGACCTGATCGTCCGGATAGGGGTAGTCGTCGGGCCCCACGGGAACCAGGCGATAGTCGACCAGCCGGCTGGTCTCAGGCGTCATGAAGTCAAGATTGCCGGAATAGCCGGTGGCTGCCGCGACGCGGCCGAGGGCCATGGCCTCGGCCATGCCGAAGCCGAACCCCTCCGACCGCTGCAGGGAGACGAAGGCGTCGACATTGCGCACCAGATTGCCCATCTCGTCGTCGCTGAGCTCACGGGTCAGCGCCTGGGCCCGGCCGCCGAGGGCCGCGATGCGGGCCATCAGCGCCTTGGCCGTCGGATGCTCCGGATCGCCGCCCTTGAACTTGATCACGCAATGCAGAGCCGCCTCCGGCCGCCGCGCCACGAGCCGCTCGAACACCTCCAGCACCGCGCCCGGATTCTTGCGCTGGGCGTAGGAGGAGAAGTCGAAGGAGAACAGCATGGCGAAGCTGTGCTCGGGGATGGCGAAGTAGCGCCGGCCCAGGAAGCTCCCCAGCCGGGGTTCGACCGACAGCGGCATGTGCAGCACCGGCCGGGCGACCGCCGGGGTTATGGCGTCGGCCACGAAGGCCGAGGGCGCCCAGACCTCGTCGAACCGCTCCAGGATCCGGGCCCAGGGCTCGGGATAGCGCGCCAGCTCCCAGGCCGGGTAGATGATGTTGTAGGCGCTGGCGAAGGCGCCCGCGTCCATCCGCGCAAGGGTCGGCTCGACCTCGTCGGCGTTGATGCAGAAGAGGTTGGTCCGGGGGCTGAGACCGGGGGCCAGCAGCGGCGCGAACTCGGCCTCCAGGCCCGCGTCGCGGCGGCGGTCCATGCCATAGATGTCGACGACGCCGGGCGACAGCCGCGCGGCCCGCAGGGCGCGGATGGCGGCGCGGCCATGGGTCCCCATGCCGATCGGGGCGAAGGGGTGGCCGACCACGCAAAGGTCCGGGGTCTCGCTCATCGCGCCAACAGGTCCGCGTCCAGGGCGTTGCGCACGGCTTCCAGCCAGCCATGGCCGAACTTCACGTCCGGCTCCAGGTGGGCGCCCTCGGCCCACTCGTTCCAGGCGTTGATGAACACGATCCGCTCGTCGCCGAAATTCTGCCGCCGGGTCTCGGCCAGCATCACCTCGAGCCAGGCCTGGAAGGCGCCGGGCGAGGCGAAGTGGAAGACATAGGGCGCGTCCTGCCGCCGCGCGGTGTTGTCCCAGGACGGGGCCACGCCCCGGAACCTCGTGTGGCCCGGTACGGCCTCGGTGAAATAGTGGCGCACCGTGCGGCGATAGTCGGCCACCTGGCCCTTGAAGTGCGGATTGACCACGGCGCCCGGCGGATGGATCGGGGTCGCCGCGCCGGCCGGCGGGAACTCCACCGAGGCGTCGAAGCCCAGGGCCGCCGGCTCCGGATGGGCGCCGGCCTGTTCAAAGGTCTCGACGAAGGCCAGATAGATCTCGCCCACCCCATTGGCCCGGCACCAGTCGCGCCAGACCTCGGCCCAGAGCCGGGCGTCGGGCAGCAGCCCCACCCGATAGATCAGCACCAGGGGCTTGCCGCCCACCCGGATATAGTTGGGTCGCGCGAAGAACGGGGCGAGCTCGGCGATCAGGGCCTCGGCGTCGCCGGGGGCATAGGTCTGCTCCAGCAGGACGTCGGTCTCCTGGCCGTCCCAGGTGCGGGTCCAGTTCTCGTTGGCCCAGCACAGGCAGAAGGGGAAGTCGCCGGCCGCCCCGGTCTTCAGATGCTCCAGCGGGCGCTCCAGCACGCGGCGGCCGCCGGAGAACCAGTAGAAATAGTGGCAGAAGCCAGAGACTCCATAGCGGCGGGCGAGCTCCCCCTGGCGACGCAGGGCCTCGGCCTGGGACAGGTCATAGAAGCCCAGGTCGGCTGGCCGGTGCGGCTGGTAGTGGCCGCGATAATTGGGCAGGGCCCGGGTGACATTGGTCCATTCCGTGAACCCCGCGCCCCACCAGCGGTCGTTCTCGGGGATCGCGTGGAACTGGGGCAGGTGGAAGGCGATGGTGCGGACCGCGTTGAGCAGCTCCAGCTCCTCGCCCCAGCGCTCCGTGAAGGTCTGCTGGTTGCGGGTGGCGAGCCGAAGCTTGTAGCCGGAATCGATGCTCTCGGCGGTGACGCTCAGATGGTGGACGATCTCCGAGCCGGGCTCATAGATGATCCTCAGGCCCCGTTTCCGCAGCCGGAAACAGAGATCGGCGTCCTCGCAATAGGCCGGCACGAAGGCCTCGTCGAAGCCGCCCAGCTCCGCGAACACCGCGCGGCGTACGGCCAGGCAGGCGCCGGAGGCGTAGTCGACCTCGCGGCGCTGGTTCCAGCGGGCCAGGTCCGGATCCTCGAACAGGCCGATCATCTCCGAGGTTCCGTCGATCCCGACGCGGGCGCCCGCCTCCTGCAGCCGGCCGTCGGGAAACAGCATCTTGGGCGCCGTCGCCCCGACGTTCTCGATCTCCGCAAAGGGCGCGAGCAGCGCCGCCAGCCAGCCCTCGCGCACCTGGACGTCATTGTTCAGGAAGATCACGAATTCGCCCCGCGCCTCGCCCGCCGCGCGGTTGCAGGTGCGGATGAAGTTCAGGTTCTGGGGGTTGGTGATCAGCCTCAGGCCAGGAACCTTGGCCAGCACCTCGGGGGTGCGGTCGGTGGAGGCGTCGTCGATGACGATCACCTCGGCCGCCTCCAGCCCGCCGGCCGCCTGGACCGAGGCCAGGCATTCGAGGGTGAAGGTCAGGTTGTTATAGGCCGGGATGACGATCGAGGCCCTGGGCGCCGCGACCACCGGAAAGGCCAGGCGGGCGGCGGCCTCGTCGATCTCGCGGGCCTCGTAATGGATCAGCTTCAGGGGCTCGGGGCGGAACTCGGCCTTGCGCCGCTCGCGCAGGCGGCGCGCCTCGGCGCTGAGGTCGCGATAGGCGTCTGTGTTGTAGGCGCCGGGATCGCGCTGGCGGGCCTGGCCGCGCAGCTGTTCGAACAGGCCGTCGTCCTGGGCGGTTCCGAACCGCGCGCCGCCCTCCGGCTTGGGCAGGCGGCTGCGGATCCAGTGCTCCAGGGCCGCGACCGGGGATTCCACCAGTTCCGGGTGGTCGGCCAGATAGGTCGCCTCGTCAAAGTCCGAGGCCGGAGAGACGCCCAGGAAGGCGCCTTCGGTCAGATAGTGGATCACCGGATGCAGATCGCGCGGGGCGTCCGGATTCTGCTCGAGATAATAGGTGGAATCGAAGTCGCCGCTGGGGTTGCGCCGATATTCCGGGCTTGACGTGACGAACTGGGCGAGCGGGCTGGAGCCACGCGGCGCGGTCTCGCGATAGCGCTCTGCGTACCAGCCGGCGTCGAACAGCGGGTGCGGCGCCCGGCCCTCCGTGGCGCCCAGCGTCACATAGTGCAGCAGGGGGGCGACCCCCAGGGCGGCGACATCGGGGTTGCGCTCCAGATACCAGTCATTGGCGAACAGCGGATGCGGATCCAGCCCTTCGCGCCAGCCCTCGCGCAGATAGTGGCTGAGCGGGTTCTCGCCGCTCTTGGCCACCGTCTCGGCCTGGCCGACATAGTGGCGCAGGTCGAACAGCGGATGGGGGTCATAGCCCTCCCGCGCGCCGACATAGACGAAGTGCTGCAGGGCGGTCAGGCCGCAGGCGGCCAGCTTGACCGCGTGGGTGGCGCGGTAGTCGGCCAGGCCGAACAGCGGGTGCGGGTCGCGCCCCTCGGTGTCGCCCTCGGTCAGATAGTGGGCCAGAGGCGCCCAGGGCGTGCCGGCGATGTCGGGATTGTTCTCGAGATACCAGGCCTGGTCGAACAGGGCGCGGGGATTGGCCGCCGGATCCGGA
>NZ_CANCLE010000197.1 GCF_947378715.1 Phenylobacterium aquaticum | reverse complement strand
TAGGCGCCGCGATAGAGATATTGCCAGATGTCCTCGATGCGCCGCGCGTCGCGGCCGATCAGCACCGGGATCACGTGCTCCTCGAGATAGGCCACAACGGCCTTTTCCCGCCCGTTCAGGGTGGCGTCGCCGATGCCATAGACGCCCTGGTCGGTGACGATCTTCAGGGTGACGAAGTTGCGCCCCGGGCTGGTGACGATAACGCGGGCGTCGGTGATCTTCATGGAGGGGCTCGGTCGGGACTCGGAGGTCCCGACCGTGCCTGATCACCCGTGAGTGAGGAAGGGGGCTACGCCGCGTGGCGATGGCTGCGGATCTGGTCGATCTGGGCGAAGATGCAGGCCATGGCTTCGCTGGGCCGGGTGGCGTCGTCCTCGTAGTCGCCCTCGAGCAGCAGCAGGGCCAGGCGATCGCGAGCGCGGCTGACGCGGCTCTTGATGGTGCCGACGGCGGCGCCGCAGATCTCGGCGGCTTCCTCATAGGACAGGCCGCCGGCGCCGATCAGGATCAGGGCCTCGCGCTGGTCTTCCGGCAGGCGCATCATGGCGCGACGGACTTCGTCCAGCTCGAGGGTGGCGATGGGGTTGGTGACCGCGACCAGGGTGCGCTCGGCAACTTCAGGATCGAGCGGCTGGCTGCGCCACGAACGGCGCTTGTCGGAGAAGAACTGGTTGCGCACGATCATGAACACCCAGGCCTTGAGATTGGTGCCGGGCTCGAAGCTGGAGCGCTTGTCCCAGGCCTTGGCCAGGGCTTCCTGGGCCAGATCGTCGGCCTGGGCCGCATCGCCGGTCAGCGAGCGGGAAAAGGCCCGCATGTGAGGGATCAGGCCGACCAGATCGTCGCGAAAGGTGTCTTCGGCGGTCTTGGCTTGCATGGCGGGTACCCTCTCAAAGGCGCATTGACCCTTATGGAGCGAATGGCGAGCACTTAGGTTCCATGGCGCGAGACGAATCGCATGGCGACACCGCAACGACCTCCCGAGGGCGGCGTGAGTTGAGGAACCAATGTTCGACATCACCAGGGCCTATGGCTTGACCTTCCTCTTCCCGGCCGCCGACTCTGCGGTCGGCGCCTGTCTGCGGGAGTATGGCGAATTCGCCCGTTGCGAGGCGGATCTGATCGGGGCCTATCTGACGGAATTCGCAGTCCCTGGGACCTTCATCGATGTCGGCGCCAACCTGGGCGCCATATGTCTGCCGGTCGCCAAAGCGAGGCCCGAGTGGCGCATCATGGCTTTTGAGGCCCATCGTGGCATGGCGGGTGTGCTGGCGGCGAACGCCTTGAACAATGATCTGCTGAATGTCGAATACAACCACGCGGCTGTGGGCGGCGAGGCGGGTATCGCCCGGTTTCCTGCGATCTCTCTCGCCGAAAATGTGAATTTCGGGGGGATGAGCATGACCCTTGAATCGCGCACGGCGACGGAGCCGGTGCGCATGTGCCGCCTTGATGACGTCGCGCCGACGGACACCCGGTTCATCAAGGTGGATGTCGAGGGGTTCGAGCCTGAGGTCCTGCGCGGCGCGTCGGCGCTGCTCGCCAGACAGGAGGTCGTCTGGCTGCTGGAAGCCAAGCGACAGGACATGGCGCTGGCCCAGTCGGTCATGCAGGTGCTGAAAGACGCGCGCTACCGCATCTTCCTATTCTTTGCGCCGTTCGTTGGTGGAGTGTCTTCCAAAAGCGGATCGCGGCTGGCCGAGCTGAAGGGCGATTTCAACTTCCTGGCCCTGCCGCCAGGCGTACCCAACATCTGGAACCTGCCAGAGCTCGACGCCCTCGACACACCCTGGCCCACCAACATCGAGGCCTATGCCTATCTCGCGGCCTACGGCTTCAAGTTCTAGTCAAGGCCAGGCGAAGGGCACTAGGAAGGCTCATGGCCTGGACCCGAAGCTATGACGAAGCCGAGCCCCAGCGGATCAACCGCTGGCTGGCCCAGAGCGGGGTGTGCTCGCGCCGCGAGGCCGACGCCCTGATCGCCCAGGGGCTGGTCGCCATTGACGGGGAGACCGTCACCGACGCCGGCCGCAAGATCCAGACCGGCCAGACCCTGACCTTGAGCGACGGCGCCCAAGCCAAGCTGGAGGGCGGCTTCACCGTGGTGCTGCACAAGCCGACCGGGGTGGTTTCCGCCCAGCCGGAGGGTCAGCAGATCCCGGCGGTGCGGCTCCTCACTCGCGCGGCCCTGGTGGGGGAAAGCCCGACCATTCCCGACCGCGACACCCGGCTCGCGCCCGTCGGCCGCCTGGACCAGGACAGCCGCGGCCTGCTGATCCTGTCCGATGACGGGGTGGTGGCCAAGGCGGTGATCGGGCCCCATTCCGAGCTCGACAAGGAATATGTGGTCAAGGTCTCCGGTGCGATCACCGACGCCAAGCTGGCCCGGCTGCACCACGGCCTGTCGCTGGACGGCCGCCAGCTGAAGCCGGCCAAGATCTGGGTCAGCGGCGAACAGACGATCCGCTTTGTGCTGACCGAGGGCCGCAACCGCCAGATCCGGCGGATGTGCGATCTGGTCGATCTGGGGGTGCTGGACCTGTTCCGGGTGCGGGTCGGACCGCTGCGGCTGGGCAATTTGCCCCAGGGCAAGTGGCGTGTGCTGACCGCCCAGGAGAAGGCCGCGATGATCGCGGCCTCGGCGAGCGGGGGAGCAGCCTAGACGGACTGGCCGGCGCTCCAGCCGCTGGCCCAGGCCCACTGGAAATTGTAGCCGCCCAGCCAGCCCGTGACGTCGACCGCCTCGCCGATGAAATAGAGGCCGGGGACCGCCTTGGCCTGCAGGGTGCGGCTGTCGAGGGCGGTGGTGTCAATCCCGCCCAGGGTGACCTCGGCGGTGCGATAGCCCTCTGAGCCCACCGGCTTCACCCGCCAGGCGTTCACGGCGTCGGCCAGCGGCCGCAGCACCTTGTCGGAGGCGTCGGCCAGATTGCCGACGAAGCCGGACTGGTCGACCAGCAACTGGGCCAGGCGCTTGGGCACATGGCGGGAGAGGGCGGTGGTCACGGCCTGCCGGCCATTCTCGGCCCGGGCGGCGCGCAGCTCGGCATAGACATCGGTTCCCGGGGCCATATCCAGGGCGATCTCGTCGCCTTCCCGCCAATAGGACGAGATCTGCAGGACCGCCGGGCCGCTCAGGCCCCGATGGGTGAACAGCATGGCCTCGGAGAACCGGGTCTTGCCGTGGGCGATCCTGGCGTCCAGCCCGACCCCGGCCAGGGGCTTGAGCCGTTCCAGCAGGCCGATCTCGAAGGTCAGCGGGACCAGGGCAGGACGGGTCGGGGTGACCGGCACGCCGAACTGGGTGGCGACCTCATAGGCATAGCCCGTGGCGCCCATTTTCGGGATCGACTTGCCGCCGGTGGCGAGGACCAGGGACGAACACGCGAGCTGGCGGCCCCCGGCCGAGAGGCTGTAGCCCGCCTCGGTCCTGTCGATGCGATCGACGGCGGTCTCCAGGCGCAGGGCAGCGCCGACGCCGGCCATCTCCTCCAGCAGCATGTCGATGATCTGGCGGGCGCTGTCGTCGCAGAACAGCTGTCCCAGGGTCTTCTCATGCCAGGCGATGTGGTGGCGATCGACCATGGCGATGAAGTCGCGCGGCCGGAACCGGCGCAGGGCCGAGATCTGGAATCCCGGATTGGCGGTCAGGAAATTCTGGGGATTGGTGTTGATGTTGGTGAAGTTGCAGCGCCCGCCGCCGGAGATGCGGATCTTCTCGCCGGCCGCCTGGGCATGGTCGAGCACCAGCACGCTGCGCCCGCGCTTCCCCGCCTCGATGGCGCACATCATGCCCGCCGCGCCCGCGCCGATGATGATGACGTCGTAGGTTTCCATGCGCGGCGTATGGCATGGCCCCGCGCTCCGGCGAAGGGGCGAGGGAGCCGCACTTGCCTCTGGCCCTTCACCCCGGCCATATCGGGCGACCACCCTGTGAGGCCCCGATGAATCTCTACGACCTGCTCGCGTCCCGGTTTCCGGCGGATCGCACCAAGGCCTGTTTCATCCTGAGCGACCGGACGGAGATCTCGTACGGCGCCCTGGAGGCCGGCGTCGGGCGGATCGCGGCGCTGATGAAGGACAAGGGCGTGGGGGTCGGGGACCGGGTGGCGCTGCAGGCGGCCAAGTCGCCGGAAGGGGTGATGGTCTATCTGGCGGCGCTGAAGATCGGCGCGGTCTTCCTGCCGCTGAACCAGGCCTATACGGCAAGCGAGGTCGACTATTTCCTGAAGGACGCCGAGCCTGCGGAGTTCATCACCGATCCCGTGGCCTTCGCGGCCGAGGCGGCGGGATGTGCGCCGATCGCCGAGACCACGCCGCGCGCTGACGGCGATCTCGCCGCGATCATCTACACCTCGGGAACCACCGGGCGATCCAAGGGGGCCATGCTCAGCCACGGCAATCTGGCCGCCAACGCCATCGCCCTGCATCAGGCCTGGGGCTTCAGCCCCGACGACGTCCTGTTGCACGCCCTGCCGATCTTCCATGTGCACGGGCTGTTCGTGGCCCTGCACTGCGCCTTCCTGTCCGGCTGTCCCATGGTGTGGCTGGCGAAGTTCGACGACGCCGAGGTGCTGGCCGGGCTGAAGCGAGCGAGCGTGATGATGGGGGTGCCGACCTTCTATACCCGCCTGCTGGCCGCGCCGGGCTTCACGCGGGAGGCAGCGGCGCACATGCGGCTGTTCGTCTGCGGCTCCGCGCCCTTGCTGGAATCCACCTTCGCCGAGTTCGAAGCCCGGGCGGGCATGCCCATACTGGAGCGCTACGGCATGAGCGAGGCGGTGATCATCACCTCGAACCCGCTGGAGGGTGAGCGCATCGCCGGCAGCGTGGGCTATCCGTTGCCTGGCGTGGAGTTGCGGATCGGAGGCGGGGAGGCGACGGGGGTCATCGAGATCCGGGGCCCCTCGGTGTTCGGCGGCTATTGGCGGATGCCGGAAAAGACCGCCGAGGAATTCACCGCCGACGGCTTCTTCATCACCGGCGATGTGGGGCGCCAGGACCCGGACGGACGGGTGTGGATCTCGGGCCGGGCCAAGGACCTGATCATCTCGGGCGGCTACAATGTCTATCCCAAGGAGGTCGAGCTGGTGCTCGACGAGATGGCCGGGGTCACCGAGAGCGCGGTGGTCGGCGTGCCGCATCCCGACTTCGGCGAAGCGGTGGTGGCGGTGGTGATCGGCCAGGGCGACGAGGCGGCGATGATCGCGGCGGCGCGGGAACAGCTGGCGGCCTTCAAGACGCCCAAGCGGGTGTTCTTCGTCGACGACCTGCCGCGCAACGCCATGGGCAAGGTGCAGAAGAACCTGCTGCGCGAGCGGTTCGGGGGGACGTTCGGATAGGCCGCGCTCCCCCTCACCCCAACCCTTTCCCCCATAGGGGGCGAGGGCGTGCGGCTCATAGCCCTCGCCCCGCTTGCGGGGAGAGGGTTGGGTGAGGGGTTCTTGCTGCCTCCCCGACACGCACCGCGCGCTTTTGGCGCCCGGACTGCCATTGAGGGTTTAGAGTCCGGCGCGCCCTGCGTTAGAACGCCGCAGATGCTCGAGACCCCGATCCTTCGCGGCGCTCCGCGCGCCCACCCCGCGACCACCCAGACGACGCGTCCCTTGCGCATCGCCTTCCTGTCCTATCGTTCGGACCCCAGGGTCGGGGGGCAGGGGGTCTATCTGGCCCAGGCGGCCGAGGCTCTGGCGCGGATGGGCCACCAGGTGACGGTGCTGTCGGGTCCGCCCTATCCGGAGCTCGACGACAGCGTCGGCCTGGTCAAGATCGCCTCGCTCGATCTCTATAACCAGCCGCACAATGGCCACCGCGCCCTGCGCTGGCGGCATCTGAAAAGCTGGGCCGACACGTCCGAATATTTCGGCCATTGGCTGGGCCGGTTCATGGAGCCAGAGACCTTTGGCCGGCGCGCAGCGAAGTATCTGCGGCGTCATCGCCGCGACTACGACATCGTGCTCGACAACCAGTCGATCGCCTATGGCCTGTTGGAGATCGAGCGGCGCGGCCTGCCGGTGGTGGGCGTGATCCACCATCCGATCCGCCGCGACCTGGAGCTGGCGCTCGCCGCCGAGCCGGCCTGGGGCATGCGGGCCCTGATGCGCCAATGGTACGGCTTCCTGAAGATGCAGGAAAAGGTCGCGCCGCAGCTGAAGGACGTGATCGTGGTCTCGGAGGCGGCCGGCAAAGACGTGGCCGAGTGCCTGGCCATCGATCCGGGCCGCATCACCCCGATCCCCCTGGGCATCGACCAGACGGTGTTCCGGGTGCAGCCCGACATCCGCCGTCGGCCCGAGCGCCTGCTGACCACCGCCAGCGCGGACGTGCCGCTGAAGGGGCTGAAGCACCTGATCGAGGCCTACGCGATGCTGGTCGACACCCGGCCGGAGCTGGAGCTGGTGGTGATCGGCAAGCTGCGCGAGGGCCCGACCGCCGAGCTGATCGCCGATCTCGGCCTGACCAACAAGGTGCGCTTCATCCACGGCCTGACCCGCGACGAGGTGGTGGCGGA
>NZ_CANCLE010000196.1 GCF_947378715.1 Phenylobacterium aquaticum | reverse complement strand
TCATCCGGCGTCCGGGTTGGTGGCGCGGTGCTGGGCGGCCTTGGCGCGGATCGCGTCCAGCGCCTTCTGGGCGGCGGCGATCTTGGCGGCGTCCCCGCCCCGGCGGGCGTCAGCCAGGGTCTCGGAGGCGTCCATCTCGCGGACCGGGTCCAGATAGCTGGAATCGGCCGGCCGGAAGCCGCCATAGGCCAGGCCCTTCAGCACCTCGCGCTGCTTGTCGGCCTTGGGGCCGGTCCCGACGCCATAGGTCAGGAAGAACTGGCGCATCTTCTCGCGGATCGCCGGGTCGAGGTCCTTGCGGGCGACGATCGAGCTTTCCGGCAGCGGCGGCGAGGTCCAGATCACCTCGATCTTGTTGGCGATGTCCGGGTTCTCGCGCTTGGCGAACACGATGCCGACCGAATTATTGGTCGCCACGTCGAGCACGCCATTGGCCACCGAGAACACATTGGCCTGGTGGCTGGCCGAGCGGACGGTCTTGAAGCACTTGGCCGGCTCGATGTTGCGCGGCGTGAACAGATAGGCCTTGGGGGCGAGCGTGCCGGAGGTCGACTTGGCGTCGCCCATGCCGAAGTTCAGCTTGCCGCCGCACTTCAGCACCTGGTCGAGGCTGATGCCGGAGCCCTTCTTCACGATCAGCACGGACTCATAGGACTCGATCCCGCCGGAATCGACCACCCGGCTCAAGACCTCGCCATTGGCCCGGTTCACCGCCTCGAGCGCCGGCACGGCGGAGAACCAGCCGACCTGCACCTGGTTGAAGCGCATGGCCTCGATCAGCGAGGTGTAGTTGGAGGCGAAGAACGGCTTCACCGGCATGCCGACATAGGCGCTCATGTCGTCGATCAGCGGCTGCCAGAGCGGGCCCATCGAGGCCTGGTTCTCGGCCGACAGGATCGAGAAGGTCAGCTCGGCCGGCTTGGCGGCCTTCTTCTCATCGGCCTTGCCGCAGGCGCTCAGGCCCACCAGACAGGCCAGGGCCAGGCCCGTGATCAGACGGCGGCGGATCATTTGGGAGCTCCTTCCCAGAAGACATCCTCGAACTCGGGTCCGTAGATGTCGATCAGGCGTGTGCGGTCCAGGCCGGCGACCGGACCGTCATAGACCACCTTGCCGGCCTTCAGGGCGACGACCCGGCGGCAATAGCGGATGGCGTAGTCGACCTGGTGCAGGGTGACGACCACGGTCAGGCCATCGGTGGCGTTCAGGTCGTGCAACAGCTCCATCACCTTGCGGGCCGACACCGGGTCCAGCGAGGCGACGGGTTCGTCGGCCAGGATCACCTTGGCCTTCTGGACCAGGGCGCGGGCGATGGCGCCGCGCTGCTGCTGGCCGCCGGAGAGCGTATTGGCCCGCTGGGCGGCGTAGTCGGCCACCCCGACCCGGGCGAGCGCCGCCATGGTCGCGGTCTTGGTCTCGCTGGGCCACAGGCCGAACAGGCCGCGCAGCATCGGGATCCGGCCGAGCGAGCCCAGGGCGACATTGGAGAACAGGGTCAGGCGACCGACCAGATTGAACTGCTGGAAGATGAAGCCGACGCGGATGCGCACGTCGCGCACCTTGCGCGACACCCGGCCGTCGGCCTGCACCGCCTGGCCAAAGGCCTCGATCTTGCCGTCGCCGCCGTCGATGGTCTGCAGGCCGCTGATCGAGCGCAGCAGGGTCGACTTGCCGGACCCGGACGGGCCGATCAGGGCGATCATCTCGCCCCGGGTGACATTCAGGGAAACCCCGTCGAGCGCCTTGCGCGAGCCAAAGCTCTTGGAGGCGTTGCGGACGGACAGAACCGCGGCGTCAGACATGGATGGCGAAGCTTCCCCGGGTTCGGCGCACGCAAGGGCGGGAGCCGGTCTAGATCGCGCGACCTTGCGACGGCTTCATGACATGTGGGGCGCCCGCCGGTCCAGCGTCCGTTAACAGATGGGCCGGCGGCGCCGTTCGGCGCCTCGAAAACGCCACCGGTGACCGGCTTGGCCAGGGCGCGACTTGCGGTCGCGAAAGGCCTGTCAGGACGGGGTGGAATCCTTGTCGCTTAAGCCCCCGCGCAAGCCCTGACAGGGCCAGGGTTTGCGCATGATTTTCCGTGACGAAAAATAACCGCTTTACATCGCGGTTCATCGCCCCTATTTCGCACGGCTCCGGCGGACCCGATGTCCTCAAAAGCGCTGCTAACGCCGGATTGGGTTCAACAATCCGTTGGGGGTTGCGTGAGGTGCAAAGGTACCATACGCCCCTGGACCTGGTCCGTGAGCGATCGCCGGAACATCCTGTCGCCTTTGCGCGACCGGATGCGGTGGCGCTAGCGGCGCGCTGGTTCCAGGACAAGTTCAAAGGCGACGTCTTCTACGCTGTCAAAGCGAACCCTTCGCCATGGGTCATCGAGACCCTGGCCGCGAATGGGGTGACGTCTTTCGATGTGGCCTCGATCCCGGAGATCGAGCTGGTCGCGCAGCATGCGCCGGGCGCCCGCATGGCTTTCATGCACCCGGTCAAGAGCCGCGCCGCCATCTCGGCCGCCTATTTCGACCACGGGGTCCGCACCTTCTCGCTCGACTGCCATGAAGAGCTGGCCAAGATTCTCGACGCCACCGGCGGCGCCAAGGACCTGAACCTGATGGTTCGCCTGGCCGTCGCGGCCGAGGGCGCGGCCTATTCGCTGTCCGGCAAGTTCGGGGTGGATTCGCACAGCGCGCCCGACCTGCTGCTGGCCGCGCGACGCGCGACCCAGGAGCTGATGGGCGTCGCCTTCCACGTGGGCAGCCAATGCATGCGGCCCACCGCCTACCAGGCGGCCATGACCCAAGCCTCCCGCGCCCTGGTCCGCGCCGGCGTCTTCGCCGACGTGGTCGATGTCGGCGGCGGCTTCCCGTCCGTCTATCCGGGCATGACCCCGCCGGCCCTGGCCGACTACACCGACTCCATCGAGCGCGGCTTCGCCGAGATGATGGTCCACGAGACCACCGAGCTGTGGTGCGAACCCGGCCGGGCCCTGGTGGCGGAAGCCTCCTCGGTCCTGACCAAGGTCGAACTGCGCAAGGGCGACGCCCTCTATCTCAATGACGGCTCCTACGGCTCGCTGTTCGACGCGGCCCACTCCAAGTGGCCGTTCCCGGTGAAGCTGCTGCGCCGCGAGGGCGACGAGGCCATCGAGGTCGAGGGCGCGCTGAAGCCCTTCCGCTTCTACGGCCCGACCTGCGATTCCATCGACCACATGCCCGGCCCGTTCTGGCTGCCCGAGGACATCCGCGAGGGTGACTATATCGAGATCGGCATGCTGGGCGCCTATGGCGTGGCCATGACCACCCGCTTCAACGGCTTCGGCGATGTCGAGACCGTGCAGGTGGACGATGCGCCCATGGCCTCGATGTTCGGCCTGGCCAAGCGCTCGATCGCCTCGCCCAAGGCCGAGAACCAGAATGTCGTGAAGCTGTCGCGCGCCCGAGGGAAAAAGCGGCGTCGCAAGTAGGCCTCAAGGGCCTATCCCTTTCAGGCGCGGCCGGTTGCTCCGTCCCGGTCGCGCCTTTTCATTTGGACGGGCGCTCAAACTCTAAAAGGGTCCTAGAGAATGACCGCTGACGTCACCAATTCGAACCGCAAGGCCGAGCTGCTGTCCACCACCGTGGAGCATGTGGCCATCGACCAGTACGACGCGCGCCCCGTCATCGACGCCATGCGCATGATGAGCTTCACCAGCCGCGACACGGCGCGGGCCGCCGACATCCTGAACATGGCCCTGGAAGACACCACCTGCTCGACCTGGCTGACCCTGGCCGGCTCGACCAGCGCCGGCGGCTGCATGCACATCTATCGCGACATGGTGAAGTACGGCCTGATCGACGTGGTGGTCGCCACCGGCGCCTCGATCGTCGACATGGACTTCTTCGAGGCCCTTGGCTTCAAGCACTACCAGTCCCAGGCCCAGAACCCGGTCGACGACCGCGACCTGCGGGCCATGTATATCGACCGCATCTACGACACCTATATCGATGAGGAAGAGCTGCAGGCCTGCGACGAGACCATCTTCCAGCTCTGCGCCGCCCTCGAGCCCCGCCCCTATTCGAGCCGCGAGTTCATCTATGAGATGGGCAAGTGGCTGGCCGATGGTCACGCCAAGAAGCCCGACAGCTTGATCGAGACCGCCTATCGCGAAGGCGTGCCGATCTTCTGCCCGGCCTTCGTCGACTCGTCCGCCGGCTTCGGCCTGGTCAAGCACCAGGTCGAGCGCATGAAGGCGGGCAAGCCTTATCTGACCATCGACGCCGTGGCCGATTTCCGCGAACTGACCGACATCAAGATCGCGGCCGGCACGACGGGCCTGTTCATGGTCGGCGGCGGCGTGCCGAAGAACTTCGCCCAGGACACCGTGGTCTGCGCCGAAATCCTCGGCCACGAGGTCGACATGCACCGCTATGCGATCCAGATCACCGTCGCCGACGTCCGCGACGGCGCCTGCTCGTCCTCGACGCTCAAGGAAGCCTGCTCCTGGGGCAAGGTCGACGTCACCTGGGAACAGATGGTGTTCGCCGAAGCCACCACCGTGGTGCCGCTGATCGCCTCGGACGCCTGGCACCGCGGCGCCTGGAAAACCCGCACCAAGCGCCGCTGGGCCAAGCTGTTCGACAAGACGGCGGCCTAGTTGCAGCCTCCCTCCCCTTGATGGGGAGGAACAGGCCGGCTTGCCGGCCAGGGTGGGGAACTGCGGCCTCAAAGCCCCACCCGTCCGAGGCTTCGCCTCGTCCACCCTCCCCAAAGAGGCAGGGGAGTCGCATATGGAAATTTGCGAGCGCCCGGCTCGACCTGGTTGCTCCCCTCTTTGGGGGAGCTGTCGCCCGCATGGGCGACTGAGGGGGACTTTGATGGTCCTTTTGAGCCGTTCGCAGGTCAGCTGAGGGAGTCAAAGTCCCCCTCAGGCCCTTCGGGCCAGCTCCCCCAGGAGGGGAGCAGCCGCGTTGCGGCCATATGCGATAGCCCTCCCCGCTAGGGGTAGGGGCCATTTGCGTGGATCGGCGCGCTTGACAGCGGGCCGTCGTGTTACTCAATATCGTGTCATGTGGATAAATGACGTAACATCGATCATCCCGGCCTGGCGCCTCACCGCGCGGGAGGCGGCGCATGCGATGGCGGTGTTGCAGTCGGTGCATCCGGGTCTGCGGGAGGCGCCGGCGCCGAGGGCGTCCTTGATCCGGCGGTTGGCCGAGCGGTCGGGTCTGCGCGACGGGGCCCTGCGGACGGCTTTGAGCCGGGCCTGCACGGCGGGGTCGCTGGCGGCGCAGGATGGGCGCTATCGGTTGGGGCCGCTCAGCCTGGAGGAGGCCGCGGCGGCGCGGGCCTTGCTGGCGCGGACGCGGGGCTATGTCCTGGGGGTCGTGCTGGAGGGCGAGGCGGCCGACCTTCCGGGCTTGCGCGAGCTGTTCGCGCGGTTCGGCTTTCGCCCCCTGCAGCGGTCGGTCTGGGTCGGGGCCCGTACGGTGGAGGATCACTTTGGTCCCGCCCTGCGGCAGGCGGGCTTCGACGGATCGGTGGTGGTGTTCCAGGCCGACGAGGTCGATGCGGCGGCGCGGGCCCGGCTGGCGCGGCTGTGGCGGCTTGAAGACCGGGCGGCGGAGCTGCGGGGCTTTCATCGCCGGCTCTTCGAGCATCTGACCGAGGCGGGGATCGCTGCGACGGAGGCGGCGTGGCGATGCGTCGAGGCCGCGCCGGTCTGGTACCGGGTCGCGGTCCAGGAGGAGCCGCCCTTTCCCCTGGATCTGCGCGGGGACGACTATCCGCTGGAGCCGCTCAACGCCGCCTGGGCGGCGCATCTCCAGGCGATGACGTCTGAACTTGTCGCCCTGTGGAGCTCGGAGGCGACATGAGCGCCCAGACCTCGAACTGGATTCCGCGCCGGCGGATCCGTGTGGCCGTGGGCCTGGCCCTGGGGCTGGGCGTGACGAGTGTCGTCGGCGGGCTCTGGTCGCCCTTCATGCTCGTGCTGCTGGCGCCGGCCCTGGCCGTGGGCTGGGCGGCGTTCGTGATGCTGCGGATTCGCCATCAGTTGTCGCCGGGCGGCGGCGGGTGGGAAGGGCGCATCCACCGGCTGGTGATCTCGCGCCTGGAGCTGGCGCCCGAGGCGGCGCCATCGGTGCTGGATATCGGCTGCGGGGACGCCAGCCTGCTGGTCGCCCTCTTCGAACAGGCGCCCCGCGTCGCCGCCACCGGGGTCGATTTCTGGGGCTCGAACTGGGACTACGCCCAGGCCGCCTGCGAAGCGCGGCTGTCGCGCCTGGGCCACCGGGCGGCCTTTGGCCGGATGGACGCCGCGCGCCTCGAATTTCCCGACGCGAGCTTCGACCTGGTGGTCTCGGTGATGTGTTTCCACGAGGTGCGGTCGCCCGCCGGGGCCAAGATGCGCGGGCCCTTGCTGGCGTTCAGCGAAGCGCTGCGGGTGCTGCGGCCGGGGGGCGTCTTCGTGGTGGTCGACCGGTTCGGAGACGCGGCGGACTATGGCGCGCCGGGCGACCTGGCGGCGGTGGTCGAGG
>NZ_CANCLE010000195.1 GCF_947378715.1 Phenylobacterium aquaticum | reverse complement strand
GGTGGCGAGGGCATGGCCGTCGTGGTCGACATGAGCAATGGCGAGAAGACCGACTACGAGGAATGCCTCGCCTGCCAGTAGAAGCCGGCTGCGGCCGGCCCTCAAACCGGTCATGGTGAAGGCCTGACGGCGCTCCGGGGGGAGCGCCGCATGGGGGCGTCATGCGGGTTCTGGCCATAGTCGCCATTGTGACAGGCTGCGCGGTCGGCACCGCCGCCGTCAGCGCCGCCGTCCTGCCCGATGTTCCCGTGATGTCGCCTGGAGATCAGGCCTTCCAGGAAAGCTGGGGGCGGCTGCGCGAGGCCGTCTATGCCAAGAGCGAGGCTGCGGCCGCCGAACTGCGCGAGGCCGCCCAACCGATCCGCCAGTCCGAAGGGCCCGCCGCCGAGGCCGGGGTCGAGGCGCCCCTGACCCAGCCCGCCTATAGCGGCACGGCCCTGGACAGTCCGGGCCTGCTGACCCGCGAGACCTATGTTCCGAACCAGGGCCTGGCGCGCTGGAAGGTGACGGAGACCGCCATAGCCCGGCCGGCCTCTCAGGCGATCGACGCCGTGCGCCTTTCGGTGGGCCAGGTGGTCCGCACGCCGGGCGGCTTGCCGCCGCGCCCTGGCGACGCGTCCGCCGCCGTCGACACCGCCGCCTATGAGGTGACCTACACCCGTGGCTGGCCTCGGGTGATGGCGGCCGGCGGCTACGACCTGTCGGTCACGCCCCACGCCGGGGTGGGGATCTCCAACGCCGGCGGCGAGGCCGAGGCCGGGGCCGTGGTGCGTCTGAGCCGCCGGGCCGAGGCGTGGCTCGACCAACTGGGCGCGCCCAGCGGCGACAGGTTCGGGACCCAGGGGCGCTGGTACCTGTTCGGCGCCGCCAGCGGCCGGGCCGTGGGCCTGAACATGCTGCACGACAAGGAGCGGGGCTGGACCCAGGGCGGGCTTTCCACCGACAGCGCCTCGGCCCTGGTCAGTGATGTCCAGGCCGGCGTCGGCTGGCGCAAGGGCTCGGTCCAGGCCTCGCTGGCCTGGCTCAGGCGCAAGGTGAAGGGCGCCCAAACCCTGATCGGCCTGGACAATCGCGACGACACCGCCGTGGCCTTCACCCTCTCGATCAAACCCCGGCGATAGCCGGCGAGCCCTGCCCGGCCGATATGCGTTCGGTGACCCATGGTCGCGGGAACCATGAAACCCCTTGCGTCGTTGGCTTGACATGTAATCGTGCCATTGGAGCCGCGCGCATGGCGCAGCGGTTGAGGAGAGACCTGATGAGGTCGTTGGCTGGGCTGGCCATCGTCTTCGGCGCGATCGGAGTTGCGGGTGCGGCCTCGGGGGCCTGCGCGCAGGCGCTATCCCCCATGGGTGATGGCGGCGCCGCTCTGTTGATGAACGCCGCCTTCTCCCAGGCGTCGCGGACCGACGTCACCGCCAAGAATGAAGACCCCATCGGCGCCCTGCTGGACCACGACACCGTCCGCCACGGCGTCGGGGCCACCGGCTGGACCTCCAGCGAGATGTCCTTGGGGCCGTCGCAGGGCGGCGGCGCAGTGAACGGCCTGCGGGTCTCGGTGGGCGGCGCCTTGCGCGGCCCCGACGGCCGGCCGCTGATCCGGGCGCCCCTCGATCAGGCCGAACTTGAACCCCAATCCTATGAAGTCGCGCTCACCCGCGACTGGCCCGGCGCGGTGCGCCTGTCCAGCGGCCGTTACGACCTCGACCTGACGCCCCACGCCGGCGTCGGCGTCACCAGCCTTGGCGGCTCCGCCGAGGCCGGGGCGACCCTGACGCTTGGCCAGAAGACCAAGGACGAGAGCCTGAAGGCCCGGCTCGGCCAGATGGGCGTGCAGGACGGCGGCGATCTCGGCGATGCCGGGCGCTGGTACATCTACGCCGCGGCCAGCGGCCGGGCCGTGGGCCTGTCGATGTTCAAGGACCAGGCGACCGGCTGGGATCGCTCCTGGGCCTCCGACAGCGCCAGCACCCTGGTCAGCGACGCCCAACTGGGCGTGGGCTGGCGCAAGGGCGCGGTCCAGACCTCCTTCGGTTACCTGCATCGCGCCGTGAAGGGTGAGCACATGCTGATGGGCCAGGAGACCAAGGACGATTCGCTCGTCGCCTTCTCCCTGTCGATCAAGCCGCGCCACTAGGTTCAGCCGGTGTCGGCCGGCATGCGCGCCGCCCACAGCTCCGCCAGCCTGGGGTCGGCGTCGACCCGCCGCACAGCCTCCGCCATGGACGGCGCTTCGGCGTAGAACCGGTCCCGACGGGGCTGGAACCGCGACACGGTGGCCACATAGAGATCCAGCACAGAGATCTCGTCGCCCAGCAGAAAGCGCCCGGGCCGGATCTGAGCGCCCATGATCCGCCAGCAGTCAGCGATCCGCTCATGCACACGATCGACCACGGCCCCCTGGGCCGCGCGGTCCGGCGCGAGGCGGGAGGGCTCGTCCTTCACCCAGTAGAGGGAATAGATCGAGGCCGAGACGAAGCTCATCCAGCGCAGGAACTGTCCCCGGCCGGGCGCGCCGGGGTGGGGCGCCAGCCTCGCCTCGGGATAGGCCTCGGCCAGCCAGATCAATAGGGCCGCGCTCTCGGTCAGGACTTCCCCGGACGGCAGCACCAGGGCCGGGACCTGGCGCATGGGATTGGCCTCCAGCACCTGGTCGCCGCTCTGGGGATCGTCCGCGTCCCAGGTGATGGCGTCGATCAGGTCATAGGGCTCGCCGATCAGGGTCAGCGCGGCCTCCACGGCCACGGCGCCCGAGCCCGGGGCGCCAAACAGGGTCAGGTTGGGCATGTGACTTATCCCCCGCTCCATTCACAACATGTTGGGGTGGTGCGTTAACTCGCCGCTAGATGTTGTCGGTGTTCGATGGCTAATGTGGCGCAGATAATCCTACGTCCGTCGATTCCGCCCAGTGGAAAGCCCGCCCGTGACCGCTCCGACTTTCGCCTCTCCCGGCCTGCTCACCCCCTCCTTCGCCTACAAGCCCTTCCGCTATCCCTGGGCCTATGACTTCTGGAAGAAGCAGCAGCAGGTCCACTGGATGCCCGAAGAGGTTCCGCTCGGCGAGGACTGCAAGGACTGGGCGACGAAGCTCAATGATCGTGAGCGCAATCTGCTCACCCAGATCTTCCGCTTTTTCACCCAGTCGGATGTCGAGGTGAACGACAACTACATGGAGCGCTACGGCCGGGTGTTCAAACCGACCGAGGTGAAGATGATGCTGGCCTCGTTCTCCAACATGGAGACGATCCACATCGCCGCCTACGCCCTGCTGCTCGAGACGATCGGCATGCCCGACAGCGAGTTTACGGCGTTCCTGGAGTTCCAGGAGATGCGTGACAAGCACGACTACATGCAGAAGTTCGGGGTCGAATCGAACGCCGACATCGCCCGCACGCTCGCCATGTTCGGCGGCTTCACCGAGGGGCTGCAGCTGTTCGCCAGCTTCGCCATGCTGATGAACTTCCCGCGCCACAACAAGATGAAGGGCATGGGCCAGATCGTCTCCTGGTCGGTGCGCGACGAGAGCCTGCACTGCGAGGGCATCATCAAGCTCTACCACGCCTTCAACGCCGAGACCGGCTGCGTCACCAAGTCGGTGGCTGACGACATCGTCGACTGCTGCAAGACCGTGGTCGGGCTGGAGGACAAGTTCATCGACCTGGCCTTCTCGGCCGGCGAAATCCAGGGCATGACCCCCGACGACATCAAGAAGTACATCCGCTTCATCGCCGACTGGCGCCTGCGCCAGCTGCACCTGCCGGAGGTGTTCGGTGCGCGGGAAAACCCGCTGCCCTGGCTGCAGTCCATGCTGTCCGGCGTCGAGCACGCCAACTTCTTCGAGGCCCGCTCGACCGAATATTCCAAGGCCGCCACCAAGGGCCAATGGCACGGCGACGTCGGCGTCTGGTCAGAGTTCGACAAGATGCTGAACAAGCGGTCGGAGAACGTGCTGCCGGCGGAATAGGCCTTAGGCGACGGTGTGCGCGACCACGATCAGCCAGGTTCGCGCCACCCCGTCATAGCCGCCGCCCTCGCTCTGGGTGATCTTCACTGAGGCCCAGGGGCCGGCGGCCTCATAGGCTGCGGCCAGGGCGTCGCGGCTGGGGAAGTTGTGATAGCGGCCCAGGCTGTCACGGCCTTCGCCATCTCCCGCCTTGAAGTTCGCCTCAAAGCGACTGCCGGGTTTCAGGGCCCGGCGAACCCGCGCCAGGATATTGGGCAGGGCTGAGGCCGGGGCATGCAGCAGGCTGGCCTGGGCCCAGACCCCGTCATACTCAGCTTGCGCATCGAGGTCCTCGAACAGCATCACCCGGACGGGACGGCCCAGCCGCGCCTGCGCCTGGGCGGCGAGCGCGGGGGAGCCGTCGGTCGGGATGACATCGAAGCCGCGCACCAGCATGGCCTCGGCGTCCTGACCGCCTCCGCAGCCGAGCTCCAGGATCCGGGCGCCCTGCGGCATCTGATCGAGGAAGTTCGTCAGCCGCCGGGAGACGTGGCCCTGCGCGGCATAGACCTCAGCCTGCGCCTCATAGAAGGCCAGGGTCTCGGGATCGTGGCCGCCCATTCCCAGGTCCTCAGGCCTTGGCCGGAACCTCGATCTCACCTTCCCAGCGGGCGACGACGGCGCTGGCCACGGAATTGCCGACCACATTGGTCGCCGAGCGGCCCATGTCGAGCAGCTGGTCCACCGCCAGGATCAGACCGATCCCGGCCTCGGGCAGCTTGAAATAGGCCAGCGTCGCGGCGATCACCACGATCGAGGCCTTGGGCACCCCGGCCATGCCCTTGGAGGTCACCATCAAGAGGCCGAGCATGGTGATCTGCTGGCTGAGCGTCAGATGCACCCCGTAGATCTGGGCGATGAACAGGGTGGCGAAGGTGCAATACATCATCGACCCGTCCAGATTGAACGAGTAGCCGAGCGGCAGGACGAAGCTCGCCACCTTGCGCGACACCCCGAACTTCTGCAGCGCCTCGAGCGTGCCGGGATAGGCGGCCTCGGAGGAGGCGGTGGAGAAGGCCAGCAGGATCGGCTGGCGGATGCCGGCGATCAGCCGGAAGGCGCGCGGGCCGACGAAGACGATCAGGGCCAGGAACAGCAGGGCCCAGAGGATGCCGAGCGACAGATAGAAGCCGCCGACGAACTTGGCGTAGGCGCCCAGGATGTCGAGGCCCTTGGTGGAGATGATCGCCGCCAGGGCCGCGAAGATGGCCAGGGGCGAGGCGCTCATCACATAGCCGGTCACCTTCAGCATGATCGCCGCGATCTGCTCGACCAGGGCCAGGACGGCCGGGGCGCGGTCGTCGATCGCCGCCACCGCCGTGCCGACGAAGATCGAGAACACCACGATGGGCAGGATCTCGTTATTGGCCATGGCCTTGATGATCGAGTCGGGGATCAGGTGGGTGGTCAGGAAGTCCTTGAGGGTCAGCTCCGTGCCGGTGATCGTCGCGGCGGCGGCCGCCGCGGGATCGGCCGCCACGCCGACACCGGGCTGAATCCACTGGACCATGACCAGGCCGATGGTCAGCGAGATGATCGAGGCGGTGATGAACCAGAACATGGTCTTCACCCCCACCCGGCCCACGGCGGCGGCGTCTTCCATATGGGCGATCCCGGCCACCAGGGTGGAGAACACCAGGGGCGCGATGATCATCTTGATGGCGCGGAGGAACACCGTGGTGATGATCGACAGATTGCCGGCCACCGCCTTGGCCTCGTCCGCCGGCAGATAGGTGTGCACGGCCCAGCCGGCCGCGACCCCCAGCACCATGGCCAGGACGACAAAGGTGGTGAAAAGCCTGTTCATGGAGCCCCCGGGCGTGTCTTTCAGCCGACCTTTGTCGCCGGGAACCGCCCCGACGTCCATCCCGTCGCCCGGATGGCCTCGAAACCGTCGCCGAGCGGCGCTATAATGGCCCATGACTGCAGAGAATGAAGCGGCCCGCATCGTCGCGCGGCTGGAAGAAGAATACGCCGCCTCGGTCGAGGCCCTGCGCACGGCGCTCAAGATTTTCCTGGCCGGCGGCCCGCCGCCCAAGCCGGAGGTGCGGGCCTCAGGGGCCTTCGTCTATCCGGAGCTCCGGCTCCACTGGCCCTCCGGCCACGGCTATCCGCGACTGTCGCGGGCCTATGCCCGGCTATCGGCGCCCGGCCAGTACGCCGTGACCGTGACCCGCCCCGACCTGTTTCGCGACTATCTGATCGAGCAGATCAGCCTGTTGCTCACCGACTTCGCCGTGACCATCGAGGTCGGTCGCTCGACCCAGGAAATGCCTTTCCCCTATGTGCTGGATGGCGCGGTCGACCTGGCCATGGCCGACGTGGGCGCCGCCGACATCGCCCGCCATTTCCCGGCCACCGAGCTCGCCCACATTGGCGACGAGATCGCCGATGGCTCCTGGACCTTCGCGGCGGACCAAGCCCGGCCGCTCGCCCTGTTCGACGGCCTGCGCACCGACTTCTCCCTGGCCCGCCTGACCCACTACACCGGCGCCCCGGCCGAGCACGTGCAGCAGTTCATCCTGTTCACCAACTACCACCGCTATGTGGATGAGTTCGTCCGCTGGGGCTGCCAGCAGCTGAAGGCGGGCGGGCCCTATACCGCGCTCTCCGCCGCCGGCCG
>NZ_CANCLE010000194.1 GCF_947378715.1 Phenylobacterium aquaticum | reverse complement strand
CCGCCGCCGCCAGCCGGGCCTGGCTCTCGGCCGAGAAGTCGGCGAGGTCGAGGGAATAGCTGTCGCGCCCTTCGGACAGGGCATGGGCTTCGCACCCATGGACCAGCCGATGGTCGAACTCGTGCAGGCCGCCGACATGGTCGCCATGGGCGTGGGTTGCGACCGCCAGCAGGGTCTTGTCGAACAGGTCGATGGCCGCCTGGCGCAGGGAGACGATGCCCATGCCGGTGTCGACCAGCAGGTCGGCGTCGCGCCCCTTCAGCCGCCAGATATTGCAGCGGAGCAGCGGATGCACGTGCGGTTCCCAGATCAGGGTCAGGCCGGCGTCGATCTCGCGCCGTTCGAACCATCGGTCGGCGATGGGCAGGCTCATGACGACGCCTCGGGGGAAACGAGGCCGGCGGCCTCCAGGATGTCGCGCATCGGGGCCAGGCCCGCGCCATAGCGCCGCCAGCGGCCGACCGAGGTGGAATAGAGCGGCTGGCGCACCTGGACCGAGCTGGCGGTCGCCACCGGGGCGGCGTTCTCGTGGAAGTCCAGGCAGCGGGGGTCCCAGTCGAGGCCGCAAAAGGCCAGCAGGCGGCGCGTCTCGCCCTCCTGGTCGGCGACCATGTCCTCATAGCCGATCTCGGTGAACCGCTCGGCCGGCAGCACCGCGCGCCAATGGGCGACCAGCCGGTCGAAGCCTACATAGTAGCGGGCCACGTCCTCCAGATCGTAGGCGTAGTTGTAATAGGAAAAGCCGGTCGCGAAGAGCTGGCGGAAGTTGGACAGGCAGACGTCCATCGGATCGCGACGCAGGCAGATGATCCGCGCATTGGGCAGGGCCCTGTGGATCAGGCCGGCATAGATGACGTTCAAGGGCATCTTGTCGATGAACCTGGGCGTCGCGCCGGTCAGGGGCCGGGTGCTGTCGACATAGGCCTGGCCCAGGGCCGCCAGGTCGACCTGCTCGGCCGCCCGCAGGGTCTCGATATCCATCACCAGATTGGACGGCGTGCCGGTCGCGCGCTTGAGCAGCAGGGCGAAATTGCTGAGCTCGCCGGCCGAGGCGACCTGCGGATGGCTGGACAGGATCCGGTCGATCAGGGTGGTGCCGCTGCGTGGCAGGCCGACAATGAAGATCGGCTCCTCCGAGCCTGCGGGTGCGAGCGCGAGGGGGGCGGGAACCGTGGCCGCCGCCGCGGCGAACAGGGCGGCGTCCTCGTCGCCGGAATAGGCCACCGCCTGGCGCTTGGCCGCCTTGGCCTTCAGAAACCAGTCCAGCGCCCTGGCCGGTTCGCCCAGGTCCTCATAGGTCTTGGCCAGCGCGTGCCCCAGGTGCAGGGCGCGGTCGGGGTCCGAGGAGGGTTGGGCGAACTGGGCCTCCAGTGTGGCGGCGAAATTGCGATCCGGGGTCTGGCGGGCGAGTTGTACGCGGGAGGACCAGGCGCGGTGCAGGGTCGGGTCCAGATCCAGGGCGCGGGCATAGGCCGTCTCGGCGCCGGCGAAGTCTCCGGCGAACTGACGCGACGCCGCGAGATTATAGAGGAAGCCCGCATTGGCCCCGTCGAGCGCCACCGTGCGCTCGAAGAACGGCAGGGCCCGGTCGTGCTGGCCGGCGCGGGTGAACACCACGCCCAGGGTGTCGAGGGTGAGTGCGTCGCCCGGCGCGAGCGCCACCGCGCGATCCGCCGCCGCGAGCGCTTCGGGCTGGCGGTTGAGGGCGATCATGGTCCGCGCCAGGTGGGCGTGATGGCGCGCGATCCCAGGCGCCAGATCGGCGGCGCGGTCGAAAAGTTCAGCGGCCTTGACCGGGTTGTCGTGGTCGGCGGCGATCACCCCCAGCAGGAACCAGGCGCGGGCGTCGGATGGGTCCGCGCCCAGCACCGCAAGGCACAGCCGATGGGCCTCCTGATAGGCCTTGCGGCCCAGCAGGGCCTCCGCGTGATCGAGCGACATGAGCCCATCAAGCACGAACGACGCGCTCTTTCCATGCGACGGGCGCATACTTTTTGGTCGGAATCGACATACTGTCGCTGCGACGCAACATAGATGTTGAGAGCCGAAACCCCGCCACCGCAGCCTCTCCTCAAGACGCCAACTGGAGGGGTATATGTTCGCGAAATCCTTGAGCCGCAAAGCGCTTTTGAGCTCGATCAGCGCGCTGGCGCTGCCGTTGATCGTTGTCGCGGCGCCGCAATCGTCCTGGGCCGCCGAAGCCGAGGCCGCCGACGCGACCAGCGTGTCGGAACTGGTGGTCACCGCCACGCGGCGGGACACGACCATTCAGGAGACGCCGGTCAATATCGCGGCCATCGGCGCCGAGCAGATCAAGCAGCAGGGTTTCAACAACCTGGGTGAACTGACCCGGTTCGTGCCGGGCATCTTTGTCGTCGATCACGGCGCGCGCTCGGGCAACACCATCGTCGTGCGTGGCCTGAACGCCACCGGCCTGGGATCGGGCGACGGGGACAACAGCGGAGGCGGCACGGTCGCCACCTATCTCGGCGACATCCCCTTGTTCGTCGATCTCAAGCTCAACGACATGGATCGGGTCGAGTTCCTGCTCGGGCCGCAAGGGACGCTCTACGGCGCCGGCACCCTCGGCGGGGCCATCCGCTACATCCCGAAGCGTCCGAAGATCGGCGTATCGGAGGGCGAGGTGCGCGGCGACCTCTACGGCTATTCCCACGGCTCCTCGGCCAGCACCAATGCGGGCTTCACCTTTAACCTGCCGCTCGGCGACAGCTTCGCCATCCGCGCCTCGGCCGACTACCTCAACGACAAGGGCTTCATCGACCAGCCCTATGTGGTGAAGGAGGTCGGCGTCTCCGATCCGGATCCGAACTTCAAGGACCCTGCGGCGGTCGCCAAGAACCTGACCTACAAGAGCGACGTCAACACCGAGAAGACCCTGTCGGGCCGCATCGCCGCCCGCTGGCAGCCCAATGACAAGCTCGACGTTAACCTCACCTACTACTACCAGGACGCCAAGGCCGGCGGCCGCCAGGCCTCAAGCAGCGGCCTGACCAACTTCCCGGTCAAGATCGACAAGTGGGAATCGGTGAAGCGGGTTCTGGAACCCAATGAGCGCATCAACCAGCTGCTCGCCCTGGAAACCACCTACGATCTGGGTTTCGCCCAGCTGACCTCGGCGACCGGGGTCTCGCAGTTCAAGTCGCTGGGCCACCGCGACCAGACCGACCTCTTGATCAGCCTGCAGTACAGCTATGAGGCCTTCCCGAGCTTCAGCGCCTATACCGAGGAAAAGAACAAGACCGACAACTTCACCCAGGAACTGCGCCTGGTCTCCAAGGGCGATTCCGCCCTCAGCTGGATTGTTGGCGGCTACTACAATCACAGCAAGGTGGAGAGCTACAGCAAGGAGTTCACCCCGCACTACGACCAGTACCTGATCGACATCGGCCTGGGTAAGCAGCTGCGGCCGGACTCGGTGGAATATTACAGCCCGTTCTCCAGCACCCTGACTGAGGCGGCCGGCTTTGGCGAACTGACCTACCAGTTCACGCCGAAATTCCAGATCACCGGCGGCGCGCGCTACTATACCTATGATTACAATACCTTGAGCGGGGTGGACATTCCGCTGTGGGATACGGTGGTCAATGGCCGCAAGCCCGTCGACGCCTTCGTCACCAACGACAAGAAGGGCAGCCAGAAGGACAATGGCTGGCTGTTCAAGTTCAACACCTCCTACAAGTTCACCGACGACATCATGACCTATCTGACGGTCAGCGAAGGCTATCGGATCGGCAGCTCCAACGGCGTCGCCCTATGCCCCACGCCCCTGCCCGGCAGCCAGATCGTCTGCGCCCAGCCCAACGAGCTGCAATACAGCCCCGACAAGACGGTCAATTACGAGATCGGCCTGCACAGCCAGTGGTTCGACAAGCGCCTGACCGTGAACACGGCGGTCTACTACATCCAGTGGAAGAGCCCGCAGGTCTCCTCGGCCACCAAGATCGGCCTGCAGCCGATCACCATCAATGGCGGCGACGCAGAGTCCAAGGGCATCGAGGTCAACTTCGACGCCCAGGTCACCGAGGCCTTCAGCCTGCGCGGCAGCTGGGCGCACAACCAGACCGAATTCGTCGAGGCCACGCCGAACCTGATCGCCTATGTCCAGGCGCCGGGCTATCGGACGCGGTATCTCCCCGGCGAATCCGGCGACCGCCTGCCGGGCTCGCCCAAGGATCAGGGCAGCTTCTATTCCCGCTACGAAATCCCGTTTGGCGACAACAAACTCGCCTTCTCCTACGGCTTCACCGGGGCGACGGACATCCTGACCCGCACGGGCGGCAAGGGCGGCGGGTCCACCCTGCCGGCCTATATCCTGCACAATGCCGCCGTGGAGCTGAGCGGCGACAAGTGGAAGACCACCTTCTACGTCGACAACCTTTTCGACGCCTTCGTGAAGACCAGCGCCGCCAACACCTCGGCCTATAGCCAGATCTTCAAGGATGACACCGGCGCGTCGGTCTACGCCCGGAACTTCTACTACAACGTCCTGCCGCCCCGGAAATTTGGGGTTCGCTTCGAGCACCAGTTCTGACCCGAACCTGAGGCCCATTGCCGAGAATCGTCCCGGTCCAGGCCTGCCTGGGCCGGGGTTTTTCGTTATTGAGCTTGCTGTCACTGGGCGCCGCCACGGCGCCCAGTGAGTACGCTCTGAGCATTTCGTATTACTTCGCCCGCTTGACGCGGGGATCTCGCGGGCCCCTGGTCACAGACGGCTCGGCATGAGTCAGGATCACGTCGTCCGGGAAAGACGAGGAGGCCCCATGAGCACTGAAGCCCTGGTTGCGGATCGAGACGCAGGCCCCGTCGCCGACATGGGCGCCAAGCGCATCGATGTCTCCGAGATTCCGGTGATCGACATCTCCGCCCTGCGCGGCGACGACCGCGCCGCCCTGGAGGCCACGGTCGTTGAGATCGGCCGCGCCTGCGAGACGGTCGGCTTCTTCTACATCAAGAACCACGGCATCCCCGAAGCGCTGATCGCGCGCACCTATGAACTGTCGCGCCAGTTCCACGAATCCCCGGTCGAGCTGAAGCAGAAGGTCCATATCTCCAACTCGCCGGGCACCCGCGGCTGGGTGCCTGACGGCGACAAGGACGAGGATGGCGATCCCGAGCTCTATCGCCTGGTCGAACCCAATCCCGACCATGACTATCTGACCAAGCCCCGGCTGCACGCCGCCTTCGATGTGGCCCTCGAACTGTCCGAGGACGATCCTGACTTCCTGGCTGGCAATCTGATGCTGGTGCCCAACCAGTGGCCGGACTGGATCCCCGGCTTCCGCGAAGAGGTCATGGCCTATTACGACGCGGTGACCGGCGTCGGGAACCAGCTGTTCCACGCCTTCGCCGTCAGCCTGGGCCTGCCGGAGGACTTCTTCGCCAAGCTGACCCAGAAGGCGCCGTCCCAGCTGCGCCTGCTGCGCTATCCGGAAAACGACCGGCCGATGGACAATGACAATCTGGGCATCGGCGCCCACTCCGACTTCGAGTGCTTCACCATACTGCACACCAAGGGTCCGGGCCTGCAGGTGATGAACGCGGCTGACGAATGGGTCGCCGCCCCACCCCTGCCGGGCACCTTCATCGTCAATGTCGGGGACCTGATCGAGGGCTGGACCAATGGCCGCTTCAAGTCGACCCAGCACCGCGTGGTCAATACCGGCAAGGAGCGCTACTCCATGCCGCTGTTCTTCGCCGTCGACTATCACACGGTGATCGAGCCGCTGCCGGCCTTCGTGTCGGAGGACAATCCGCCCAGGTACAACCGCATCGTCGCCGGCGATCACCTGGCGGGCTTCAGCGTCAATGGCGCCAAGCACCTGCGCAAGAAGATCGTCAAGGGCGAGATCAAGATCGACTTCCCGATCCACAAGGAGAACCCGTTCAAGCGCAAGGCGGTGAACGAGTTCCAGGCCCCGGCCAAGCCCGAGGCCGAAGCCTAGACCTCCCCGCTCTCCCCGGAGCCGGCGTATCAGGCTCCGGCCCCTGGCCCTCTCTCCGCAAGGAGAGAGGGCTCTCCCGTTTCAGGGCGCGCCTCACACCGGCATCAGGGCCACCAGCTTGGTGGTGAGGTAGGCCTCGATGCCCTCCGTCCCACCCTCGCGGCCATAGCCGCTCTCCTTGACGCCGCCGAACGGGCCTTCGGCGCCGCCGATGCCGAAGGTGTTGATCCCCACCATGCCGCTCTCGAACCGCTTGGCGACGAAGGCGGCGTCGACCTGTGATCCCGTGAAGGCATAGGCCGCCAGCCCATAGGCCGTGGCGTTGGCGCAGGTCATGGCCGCCTCCCGATCGGAGAAGGGCGAGATCACCGCGATGGGGCCGAAGGGCTCATCATGCAGCACCCGCGCCGTCTCCGGCACGTCGGTCAGCACGGTGGGCTGGTGGAAATAGCCGACATTGCCGATCCGCGACCCACCCGTTCGCAGCCGTGCGCCCTGGGCCAGGGCGTCGGCTACCAAGGCCTCGACGGCCGCGAGCCGCCGGTCATTGGCCAGCGGTCCCATCTCGGTCGCCGGGTCCAGGCCATCGCCGACCTTCAGGGCCTGGGCCGTGGCGACGAAGGTCTCCACGAAGGGCTCATAGATCGAGGCGTGGACCATGAACCGGGTCGGCGAGACGCAGACCTGGCCGGCGTTGCGGAACTTGCC
>NZ_CANCLE010000193.1 GCF_947378715.1 Phenylobacterium aquaticum | reverse complement strand
GCGCTCGCCGACAAGGGCGTGCGCGAGGTCACCCTGCTGGGCCAGAACGTCAACGCCTTCTCCGGCCCCGGCGGGCTCGCCGGCCTGGTGCGCCAGATCGCCCGCATCCCGGGCCTGGACCGCATCCGCTACACCACCAGCCATCCGCGCGACATGGACGCCGCCCTGATCGCCGCCCATGCGGATCTGCCGGAACTGATGCCCTATCTGCACCTGCCGGTGCAGTCGGGTTCGGACAGGATTTTGAAG
Source organism: Phenylobacterium aquaticum (assembly GCF_947378715.1). Taxonomy (GTDB): domain Bacteria; phylum Pseudomonadota; class Alphaproteobacteria; order Caulobacterales; family Caulobacteraceae; genus Phenylobacterium; species Phenylobacterium aquaticum_A. The sequence goes on along the minus strand of NZ_CANCLE010000193.1, from coordinate 6,427 downwards.
GCCATGAACCGGGCCCATACGGCCGACAGCTATCTGAAGCTGATCGAGACGGTTCGCGCCGCCCGGCCTGACCTGGCGCTCTCCGGCGATTTCATCGTGGGCTTTCCGGGTGAGCGGGAGGCGGACTTCGAGGCCACCCTGCAGCTGGTCCGCGAGGCCGGATACGCCAGCGCCTTCTCGTTCAAATATTCCCGCCGTCCCGGCACCCCGGCCGCCGCCATGCCGGGCCAGGTGGACGAAGCGGTCAAGGAGGAGCGTCTGGCCCGGCTGAACGCCCTGCTGGACGAACAGCAGGTCGCCTTCAACCAGAGCCAGGTCGGCCGCGTCCTGCCGGTGCTGTTCGAGAAGCCCGGCCGCCATCCCGGCCAGTTGTCGGGCCGCAGCCCCTATCTGCAGGCGGTCCATGTCACGGGACCCGCGGAGCTGATCGGCCAGATCGTTCCGGTTCGTATTGAAAGCGCCGCCAAGATGAGCCTGGCCGGCGCGCTGGAGCTGGAATCCGCTTGAGCCGTAGCCCTGAATTCATTCCCCTCGCCGACGAGATCGCCCGCGCCGTCACCGGCGCCGCCAGCCGCTACGCGGCCTTGATGGAGGACGCCTTCGACGTCCTGATCGAGACCCCTGGGGGCGGGGTGTTGCTGACCGGCGACGCCAAGGCGCGCGGCAACGCCAAGCGGGTGATCGAGACCCTGGCCGCCCGGGTGGACCGGGGGCTGGAGGTCACAGAGGCCGATGTCCGCGTCGCCATCGGCCAGGTGCGGGTCGGCCGGGGTTCGGCGCCCGGCGGCCTGCCGTCCGGCCGACGTGGCCAGGTGGCGCCCAAGACCGCCGCCCAGGCCCGCTATCTCGACGCGCTCGCCAAATGCGAACTGGTGTTCGGCCTGGGTCCGGCCGGCACCGGCAAGACCTTCCTGGCCGTGGCCCATGGCGCCGGTCTCCTGCTGCGCGGCGAGGTCGAGCGGCTGATCGTCTCGCGCCCGGCCGTCGAGGCCGGCGAGCGCCTGGGCTTCCTGCCGGGCGACCTGTCGGAAAAAGTCGATCCCTATATGGCGCCGGTCTGGGAGGCCCTGACCGATATCCTGGGCGTCGACCAGTTCCGCCGCCGCCGCGAGAAGGGCGAGATCGAGCTGGCCCCCATCGCCTTCATGCGCGGCCGCACCCTCAGCCACGCCTTCGTCATCGTCGACGAGGCCCAGAACTGTTCGCGCCTGCAGATGAAGATGGTCCTGACCCGGCTGGGCGAGGGCGCCCGCATGGTGGTGACCGGCGATCCCAGCCAGATCGACCTGCCCCGCGCCGAGGATTCCGGCCTGGCCCACGCCGTCGGCCTGCTCGATGGGGTCCAGGGCGTAGCCGTCAGCCGTTTCGCGGCCGAGGACGTGGTCCGCCACCCGCTGGTGGAACGCATCGTCCGCGCCTACGAGGCCGAGAGCGCCAAGGCTCGGCCGCGCGCCGAGCGGTCCCGGCCCAAGGCCGATGCGCCTGAAGCGGACCTGTCGCCAGCCCCCACGACGCCAGCAGACGTGTCTTGATCGATATCGAGATCGAGGATGAGCGCTGGTCGGACGTCCTGCCCGAAGCCTCGGCCCTGGTCCTGGCGGCGGCCGAGGCGGCCCTGGCCGGCGCCCAGCGCGCAGGCGGTGTGGTCGTCCTGCTCACCGACGACAAGGCCCAGCACGCCCTGAACCTGCAGTTTCGCGGCAAGGACAGCTCGACCAATGTGCTGTCCTTTCCGGCGCCGGAGAATCCTGAGGATCATCTGGGCGACATCTCGCTCGCCTTCGAGGTCTGCGCCGCCGAGGCGCGCGACCAGGCCAAGCCCTTCGCCCATCATCTGCAACACCTCGTGGCGCATGGGGTGCTGCATCTTGTAGGATACGACCACGAGACCGACGCCGAGGCCCTTGAGATGGAGGGTCTGGAGCGGGAGGTATTGGCCGGACTGGGGGTTCCTGATCCCTATGCGGCTGAACGGGGAGACGATGGCCAGTTCCGATGAGCCGAATCCAGGCGCGCGCCCCAGTCGGGGCCTGCGCGCCTTTCTGAGGCGGCTGAAATCCAGGTCGGGCCATGACGCGCCGCCGGTCATTCCCGCGCCGGGCGGCCAGCTGGTCGACCAGGCCCAGGCTTTCCAGACCCTGCGGGTCGACGATGTGATGACGCCGCGCGCCGACATCATCGCCGTGGAGCTGTCCCTGACCTTCGCCGAGCTGGTCGAGCGCCTGCTGGAGGCCGAGCATTCGCGGATGCCGATCTACCGCGAGACCCTCGATGACCCGGTCGGCGTGGTCCACGTCAAGGACGTGTTCAAGCTGATCGCCACCCCGGCCAAGGGCAAGGCCAAGCCGCCGGGGCCGACCGACACCGTGCTGCAGAAGCTGCGCCGCGACGCCCTCTATGTGCCGGCCTCCATGCGCGCCGCCGACCTGTTGCTGCGCATGCAGGGCTCGCGCATCCACATGGCCCTGGTGATCGACGAATTCGGCGGCACTGACGGTCTGGTGACGCTGGAGGACCTGGTCGAGGCGGTGGTCGGCGAGATCGACGACGAGCATGACGAGGCCCAGTCGGTCGGCATCATCGCCCGCCCCGGCGGGGTCTATGAGGTCGAGGGCCGCACGCCCCTGGAGGAACTGGAGGCCGCGGTCGGCAGCGACCTGGCCCCCGCCGACCTGGAGGAGGAGATCGACACCGTGGCCGGCCTGGTCATCGCCATCGCCGGCCGCGTGCCGCAGCGGGGCGAGGTGATCGGCCATCCTGACGGCTTCGAGTTCCAGGTGATCGACGCCGATCCCCGCCGGGTGAAGCGGGTGCGCCTGCGCCCCACCGTCGTGGCGCCGCCGCCGGAGAAGGCCGCTTGAGGCCGATCCCGCCCGCCTGGCGCATCCGCCTGGCGGCCCTGGCGGCGGGTCTCGCCGCCGGCCTGGCCCATCCGCCCTTTGGGGTCCTGCCTGGCCTGCTGGGCTACGCCCTGTTGCTCCGGCTGCTGGAGACCGAGGGCCCGCGCCCGTTGCGGTCGGCCTTCTTCCGGGGCTGGCTGGCCGGCGCAGGCTATTTCGCGGTCGGCGTCTGGTGGATCACCGAGCCGTTCCTGGTCGACGCCCGCGAGCAGGGCTGGATGGCGCCCTTTGCCTTGCTGCTGATGGGCGGGGGCTTGGCGCTGTTCTGGGGCCTGGCCGGGCTGATCCAGCGGGCCTTCGCGCCCCGGGGCTGGCGGCGCGCCCTGGTGTTCGCCGGCGCGCTCACCTTCACCGAATATCTGCGCGGCCACATCCTCACGGGCTTTCCCTGGAACCTGCCCGGCGAGACCTGGGCGGCGGGCTCGGCCCCGTCCCAGGCGGCGGCCCTGGTCGGCGCCTATGGCCTGACCTGGATCACTGTGGCCCTGGCCGGCGGAGCAGCCCTGCTGTTCGATCCGGTCTCGCGCCGGGCCCGGATCATCACTGGCGGCGTGCTCGCGGGCGGCCTCGTCCTGCTCTATGGCGGCGGCGCCTGGCGTCTGGCCCACGCGCTCCCGGTCTCGCCCACCGCGCCCCTGGTGCGGCTGGTCCAGGCCGATATCGACCAGAAGGAGAAGTGGAAGCCGGAGAACCTCGACCTGGTCTTCACCACCTATATGCAGCTGACCACCCAGCCAGGTCCGGCCCGGCCCGACATCGTGGTCTGGCCGGAAGGCGCCCTGCCGGCGGTGATCGACGATCTGCTCAGCCCCGGCAGTCCCTATCTGTGGCGGCTGACGGCAGGGCTCCAGACCGGCCAGACCCTGATGATGGGCGCCAATCGCGTCGATTTCGGTCCGGCCGGCGAGACCCGCTATTACAACAGCCTGGTCGCCCTGCGCCGCGCGCCGCAGGGCCTGAAGCCGACGGCGATCTATGACAAATACCGCCTGGTGCCGTTCGGCGAGTTCATGCCGCTCGGCCAGCTGGCGGCCAAGGTCGGGTTCCGCAGCCTGGTCCACATGCCCGACGATTTCACGCCGGGGCCAAAACCCCGGCCGCTCCGCGTCGAGGGCCTGCCCGCCGTCCAGCCGCTGATCTGCTACGAGGCCCTGTTCCCGCACTTCGCGGCGGACGCCGCCGCCCGCGCCGGGTTCCGGCCGGCCTGGATCCTCAATGTCTCCAACGACGCCTGGTTCGGGGGCGGCAGCGGCCCCTGGCAGCATCTGAACATCGCCGGCTATCGCGCCATCGAGGAGGGCCTGCCGATCGCCCGGGCCACGCCCACCGGCGTCACCGCCATGATCGACGCCTATGGCCGCCACCAACCCGGCCACACCCTGGGATTGGGCCGCATCGGGGTGGTGGACGCCCGCCTGCCACCAGGGCTGGCGCCGACCCCTTATTCGCGTCTCGGTGAAATAATCCCCGCCATCATGCTGCTCTTTTCTGCCGCCATGGCGAGCATTCGACGACATCGCCAGCCCTGAGGAACTGACGGAGGCGTCAATATTTTGACGGCCCGCCGCCGGTTCGGATAAGGAAATGGTCCATGGCCAAGGAACTTGACGTCGATCGCTCGCCCAACCCGGTGGATCTGCATGTCGGCTTGCGTATCCGACTGCGACGCAAGGAGCTGGGCGTCAGCCAGGAAAAGCTCGCCGATTCGATCGGCCTGACCTTCCAGCAGGTGCAGAAGTACGAGCGCGCGGCCAACCGCGTCTCGGCCTCCAAGCTGTGGGAAATGGCCCGGGCGTTGCGAACCTCGATCTCCTACTTCTTCGACGGCCTGGGCGACGCGGCGCGCACCGCGCCGGGCGAACCCGAGGGCCCGCCCCCGGCCCACGCCTTCCTGCTCACGCCCGAGGGCATGGAGCTGGCCGCCGCCTTCCCCAAGATCCGCAAGGCCCGCGTGCGCCGCCGCATCCTCGACCTGGTTCGCGCCATGACCGAGGATGACGAGGACGACGCCAAGGCCGACTGAGCGTCCTGGCCCGCAGCCGGCCGGGGCCGCCCGCCCGCGACCCGTCATCGCGCTTGCGGGATATAAAGATTTCTTTATAGGATTTCGAAGACGTTGCAGACGGACCGCGCATGCGGCCGTCGCGCCTGTTTCGGAGCCCCCCCTTGAGCCGTTCCTCCTATATCTTCACCAGTGAAAGCGTCTCCGAGGGCCATCCGGACAAGGTGGCCGACCGGATCAGCGACACGGTGGTCGACGCCTTCCTGGCGGTCGAGCCCGAGGCTCGCGTGGCCTGCGAAACCCTGGTGACGACCAACCGCATCGTGCTGGCGGGCGAAGTCCGCGCCGCCAAGCCGGGCGCCTCCAAGGACGAGAACAAGAAGCTCACCAAGGAGATCGTCGGCTCGCTGGAAGCCAAGGTCCGCGCGGCGATCAAGGACATCGGCTACGAGCAAAAGGGCTTCCACTGGGCCAAGGCCAAGTACGCCTGCTATCTGCACGCCCAGTCGGCCCACATCGCCCAAGGGGTGGACGGGTCGAACAAGAAGGACGAGGGCGCCGGCGACCAGGGCATCATGTTCGGCTATGCCTGCGACGAGACGCCGGAGCTGATGCCGGCGACCCTGCAATATTCCCACAACATCCTGCGCAAGCTGGCCGAGGTCCGCCATTCGGGCGAGTGCGAGGCGCTTGAGCCCGACGCCAAGAGCCAGGTGACCCTGCTCTATCAGGACGGCCGCCCGGTCGAGGTGCTGCAGATCGTGGTCTCGACCCAGCACAAGAAGCGGATCGGCCTGCATTCGGCGACGCCGAAGAAGGTCAAGGAGCTGATCCAGCCCTATGTCGAGAGCGTGTTCCCGTCGGGCCTGATCACCAAGAAGACCAAGTGGCACGTCAATCCCACCGGCCGCTTCGAGATCGGCGGGCCGGACGGCGACGCGGGCCTCACCGGCCGCAAGATCATCGTCGACACCTATGGCGGCGCGGCCCCGCACGGCGGCGGCGCCTTCTCCGGCAAGGACCCGACCAAGGTCGACCGCTCGGCGGCCTATGCCTGCCGCTACCTGGCCAAGAACGTCGTGGCCGCCGGCCTGGCGCGCAAGTGCACCATCCAGATCAGCTACGCCATCGGCGTCGCCGACCCCTTGAGCTTCTATGTCGACCTGCATGAGACCGGCCAGATCGACCCCGCCAAGCTGGAGGCCATCCTGCCCCAACTGATCGGCGGCGCGACGCCGCGGGCCATCCGCGAGCACCTGGGCCTCAACCGCCCGATCTACGCCCGCACCTCGGCCTATGGCCATTTCGGCCGCACCCCGGACGCCGAGGGCGGCTTCTCGTGGGAAAAGACCGACCTGGTCGCCGAGTTGAAGGCCCTGGCCTAGAGCCGCCTGGACGATTAGAGGGGCGCGGATGGACCACCATCCGCCCCTTCGCTCCTTTGGCCGCATCAAGTCGCGGACCATCAAGCCCCGCCAGGCCGCCCTCATGGACAGCCTGCTGCCGGAAATCCGCTGTCCTCAGG
>NZ_CANCLE010000192.1 GCF_947378715.1 Phenylobacterium aquaticum | reverse complement strand
GCCCTGAACCGCCGACAGCGGCGCGCGCAGAAAGCTGTCATCCGCAGTCCGGCGCGCCTTCAAGGCGCCCAGTCCCGCGATAGGGCGGCCATCGACCTTCAACGCCCAGGTCTCGGCCGTCGCGGTGTCGGACTGCACCGCCAGGGAGAGGCGCGGCGCGGCGTTCGGGGCTCCGGTCCGTTCGATCTTCAGGAAGGCGTCGGTCTCCGCCCCCTCCTCTGTCAGGCCGAAGGCCGTGCAGGTGCGGACATTGTCGCAGACCACGTCCCAGTCCTTGAAGGTCGCCTCGCCCGCCTGGGCCCGGCCGGCCAGGACCGCTCCCAACACCAGCATCGCCATGGATAAATCGCGTCGCATGTCGCCTCCCCGTTGCCGGACGTCAGGGTGGGCGTAAGCTCCGGTCCAGGCAATCACGGAGCGTTGGAAATGGATCGTACGAACAGTCGGGACCGTGAATTGCGCGACCGCGCCCAGGCGGTCATCCCCGGCGGCATGTTCGGCCACCAGTCCGTGGCCCTGCTGCCCGACGACTATCCGCAGTTCTTCGCGCGCGGCGAGGGCGCCCACCTGTGGGACGTCGACGGCCGGCGCTATCTCGACTTCATGTGCGGCTTCGGCCCGAACCTGTTCGGCTACGCCCAGCCGGAAATCGACGCCGCCTATGTCCGCCAGATGGGCCTGGGCGACACCTTCACCGGCCCGACCGAGCTGATCGTGCGCCTGGCCGAAGACCTGACCGCCATGGTCACCCACGCCGATTGGGCGATCTTCTGCAAGAACGGCACGGACGCCACCTCCATGGCCCTGGTCACCGCCCGGGCCCATACCAGGCGCAAGACCATCATCCGCGCCAAGGGCGCCTATCACGGCGCGGCCCCCTGGTGCGTGGGCCGTCCGGCCGGCACCATCCCCACCGACAAGGCCAGCCAGATCTTCTGCGACTACAATGACGTCGCCAGCCTTGAGGCCGCCGTCGCCGAGGCCGGGGACGACCTCGCCGCCATCTTCGCCGCCCCCTTCAAGCATGACGCCTTCATCGACCAGGCCGCGCCGGACCTCGCCTATGCGCGGCGCGCCCGCGAGCTCTGCGACCAGACCGGCGCCCTGCTGGTGGTCGACGAGGTCCGCGCGGGCTTGCGCCTCACCCGCGACTGCAGCTGGTCCTTGATGGGGATCGCGCCGGACCTGTCGAGCTGGGGCAAGTGCCTGGCCAACGGCCACGCCATCTCCGCCCTGCTGGGCTCCGAAAAGGCCCGCAAGGCCGCCGCTTCCATCTACGTCACCGGCTCCTTCTGGTACCAGTCCGCCCCCATGGCCGCGGCCCTGGAGACCCTGCGCCTGGTGCGCGACACCGACTATCTGGCCCGCCTCGACAGCCTGGGCCACCGGCTCTGCGACGGCCTCAAGGCCCGCGCCGACGCGGCCGGCTTCGGCCTGCGGGTCACCGGTCCCGTGCAGATGCCGCTGTTCCTGTTCGACGACGACCCGGACCTGCGCAAGGGCTTCTGCTGGTCCAGCGAGATGCTGTCGCGCGGGGTCTATGTGCATCCCTGGCACAACATGTTCATGTGCGCCGCCATGACCGAGGCGGACATCGACGGGGCGCTCGACGCAGCAGAGGCGTCCTTCGCCGCCCTCAAGCGTCAGGCGTCGGACCTCGGTCCGGTAGAGAAGATGGCGTTCCTCACGGCCCAAGGATGATCCTCGCATGAGCCTTCCCGACTATTCCGAACATGACGGCCTCGGCCTCGCCGCCCTGGTCGCCAAGGGCGAGGTCACCCCCGCCGAACTGGTCGACGCCGCCGCCGAGCGGATCGAGCGCCACAACGGAACCCTCAACGCCGTGGTCTGGTCCGCCCTGGACGAGGCCCGCGCGCTTGCCAAGGGACCCTTGCCCGACGGCCCGTTCAAGGGCGTGCCCTTCCTGATCAAGGACCTCGGCATGCCGGTGGCCGGCTGGCAGAACAGCTATGGCAGCCGCTTCGCGCGCAATGTCACTGACGAGAAGGACGGCGGCCTGACCGCCCGCTACCGGTCCTCCGGCGTCATTCCGATCGGCCGCACCAACACCCCGGAATACGGCATCACCGGCACCACCGAGGGCGGCCATCTCGGCCCCTGCCGCAATCCCTGGAACCCGGATCACATAGCCGGCGGCTCCTCCGGCGGTTCGGCCTCGGCCGTGGCGGCGGGCATCGTCCCCCTGGCCCACGCCAGCGACGGCCTGGGCTCGATCCGCATCCCCGCCGCCTGCTGCGGCCTGGTCGGGTTGAAGGTCACCCGCGACCGCAACCCGAACCTGCCCGACGGCTTCGACTACGCCGCCGGCTTTGTGGTCGACCACGTGGTCAGCCGCACCGTGCGCGATAGCGCCGCCATGCTCGACGTCACCGGCGTGCCCGAGCCCGGCTCCCCCTATCCCGCCCCGCCCAAGGCCCGGCCCTATATGGAGGAGATCGAGCAGAGTCCCGGGCGCCTGCGCATCGCCTGGTCCGGCGAGACCCCCTCCGGCCGCCCGATCCATCCCGAGGTCCAGGCCGCCCTGGAACGCACCGCTGCGCTGCTGAAAGGCCTGGGCCACGACGTGGTCGAGAAGGGCCTCGGCATCGACTATCGCCGGCTCTACACCGTGCGCGGCCCGCTCTCCGGCGCCAATTTCGCCGCCGGCATGCAGCGGTTGATCGAGCGCATCGGCCGCGAGCCCGAACCCGACGAACTCGAACCCCTGACCTGGGCCGCGCTGAAGGGCGGCCGCAAGGTGACCGGCGCCCAGGCGCTCTACGCCATGCAGGAACTGCGGATCATGAACCGCCAGACCCTCGGCTTCTTCGAGGACTGGGACGTCTATCTCTGCCCCGTGCTGGGCACGCCGGTTCCAGCCATCGGCCACATGGACCCCAACGTCCTGGAGCCCGCCGAGGTCAATCGCCGGCAGGGCGCGGTCTTCCCCTTCACCGCGCCGTTCAACTTCTCGGGCCAGCCGTCGATCTCCCTGCCCCTGGAAGCCGATTCCGCCGGTCTGCCGATCGGCATGATGTTCACCGCCCGCTACGCCGATGAAGCCACCCTCTTCCGCTTGAGCGCGCAACTTGAGAAAGAGGCGCCCTGGAAGAGCCGCCGTCCGCAGCTCTGGGGTTAGGGACCACGCGCTTGGCCTGGGAACGTCGCACCTGGATGACGCTGGCTGCGGCCGGCGGCTTCATCGCCGTCGCCGTGGGCGCCTTCGCGGCCCATGGCGTCACCGATCCCCAGGCCAAGGAGTGGCTGAAGACCGGGGCGCAATATGGCTTCATGCACACCATGGCCACCTTCGCCTGCGCCACCTTCATGCAGATCGGCGCGAAGCGGGCCCGGTTCGCGCCGAAGTTCTTCCTGTCCGGCGTCGTGATCTTCTCGGGCAGCCTCTACGCCATGGCGTTCGGCGCGCCGCGCTGGTTCGGGGCGATCACCCCGATCGGCGGCCTGCTGTTCCTGGCCGGCTGGGCGACCCTGGTGTGGGCCGCCGCCGGGGTGGACAAGCCTCAGGCCTGAGTCCGCTCCAGCCTGGGCGCCAGGATCCGCAGGGCCAGGGCCGAGCCGATCAGGGCCACGAACATGGTCACCGCCATCGGCCGGGGCGTGCCGTCGTGGAATATGCCCGTCGCGGTCGCGGCCACCGCCCCAGTCGCGAAGCTCGCCGCCCCCATCAGGGCTGAGATCGAGCCCGCCCGCCGGGGATCGACGTTCAGCGCCCCGGCCATGGTGTTGCCCTGCATGAAGCCGTAGCTGGCCAGCAGCGCGAACAGCAAAGGCAGGATCGTCCAACGGCCGCCGACGCCGCTCACCGCCGCCAGCATCATCAGGAAGGCGATCCCCACGGCCACCAGGCTCGCCTTGGCCAGCACCTCGTCCGGGGTGAAGTGGCGCAACACCAGCCGGTTGATCTGGCCCGAGCCGATCAGCCCGACGGCGTTCAAGCCGAACACCCAGCCAAAGGCCTGGGGCGAGATGCCATAGGTCTTGATCAGCAGCTCCGGCGAGGCCGAGATATAGGTGAACAGGCACGCCCCATTCAGGCAGCCGGCCAGGGCGTAGCCCACCAGCCGCCTCTGGCCGAACAGGGCCAGATAGGCCTGTAGCGGGCTCTCGGTGCTGGCATGGGCTGCGGTCTCCGCCGAGCGGGTTTCCGGCAGTCGGAAGAAGGCGGCCACGCCGACCGCGATCCCAAAGGCGGTGAGCACGATGAAATTGGCGCGCCAGCCGCCCAGGGCCAGGACCGCCCCGCCCAGCAGCGGCGCCAGCACCGGCGCCAGTCCCATGACCAGGGTCAGCAGCGACAGCATCCGCGCCGTCTCGGTGTGATTGAACCGGTCGCGGACCACGGCGCGGGCCACCACGGCGCCGGCGCAGCCGCCCAGGGCCTGGACGAAACGCGCGGCGATCAGCATGGGCGCCGAGGTCGCCAGGCCGCAGACCACCGAGGCCACGATATAGATCGCCGCCCCCACCAGGACCGGACCCCGGCGTCCCAGCCGGTCTGAAGCCGGGCCATAGATCAGCTGCCCGATCGCCATGCCCGCCAGGAAGGCCGCGACCGTGGCCTGGGTCTGGGCGGCGCTCGCATGCAGGCTGGCCCCGATCGCCGGCAGGCTGGGCAGGTACATGTCGATGGCCATGGGCCCGAGCGCCGTCGCGGATCCCAGCAGGATCACCAGACCCCAGGGGACGCGCGCCTCGGTCGTGGAATCGGAAGAGTGGGTCATCGGCCCCTTCTATCTGGCCGTGCGCCAGGAAACAGCCTCAAGCGCTTGCCTTGCCCCCTGGGAAGCCAGCAAAGATGCGCCAACAGCAGTTCATCAGGGAAAACGCCATGTCCGCAGCCCTCGCCCGGCAGATGCCGCCCGTCCAGCACGCGAAGGTCAACGGGATCGACATGGCCTATTATGAGGTCGGTCCGCGCGGCAAGGGCGTGCCGCTCATCTTCTGCCACGGCTTCCCGGAACTCGCCTTCTCGTGGCGCCATCAGCTTAGGGCCTGCGAGGCGGCGGGCGTCTGGGCCATCGCCCCGGATCAGCGCGGCTACGGCCTCACCTCCCGGCCTGACGAGGTCACCGCCTATGACCTGGAGCACCTGACCGGCGACCTGGTCGGCCTGCTGGATCACCTGGGCGCCGAGAAGGCGGTGTTCTGTGGCCATGACTGGGGCGGCCTGATCGTCTGGATGATGCCGCTGATGCACCCGACCCGCACCGCCGGGGTCATCGGGCTCAACACCCCCTTCATGCAGCGCCAGCCCATGGACCCCATCGCCCTGATGCGCATGGCGCTGGGCGAGGACATGTACATCGTCTGGTTCCAGAAGCCCGGCGACGCCGACAAGGCCCTGGCCGCCGACGTCGACAAGACCATCCGCTTCTTCATGCGCAAGGCCGAGGCCATGGCCACCGCCCCCGAGGCCGAGGCGCCCAAGGGCAACCCCCTCGACCCGCAGGGCCAGGTCGCCGAGGGCCAGTCCACCTTCGCCTTCCGCGAACTGCTGGCCATGTGGGACAAGTCCGACACGGTCGGTCAGCTGCTGAACCCCGACGAACTCGCCGCTTTCGTGGAGACCTTCGAGCAGACCGGCTTCACCGGCGGCATCAACTGGTACCGCAACTTCACCCGCAACTGGGAGCGCTCGGCCGATCTGCCAACCCGGATCGACGATCTGCCCTGCCTGATGGTGATGGCCGAGTTGGACGCGGTCCTGCCGCCCTCCTCCGCCGACAATATGGGCGAGCGCATCGGCGACCTGGAAAAGGTGCTGGTGAAGGGCTCCGGCCACTGGACCCAGCAGGAGAAGCCGGACGAGGTGAACCGCATCGTGTTGGAGTGGATGGGCCGCCGCTTCCCCAAATAGGGCCACGATCCGTCGCCTGAAGAACGCACATCGGAAAGTTTGCACAGCTTCCGGCGCAAGAGCGCTTCCCGGCCTTTCGGGAACGCGCTCTAATGCCGGGGATGGAACGATATTCGCCGCCGCCCACCATATCGTCCTCCGCGAACCGGCGGGGCCTGTTCCATGAGAACGAGCCCTTCGCCCATGGCTGGCTGCCGACCGGCGGGCCGCACGAGATCTTCTACGAGGAATGCGGCAATCCCGACGGCAAGCCGTGTGTGATCCTGCACGGCGGTCCGGGCGGGGCGATCAATCCGACCATGCGCCGGTTCTTCGATCCCTCGAAGTGGCGCATGGCCCTGTTCGACCAGCGCGGCTGCGGCAAGTCACGGCCCAACGCCAGCCTGGATGACAACACCACCTGGTCGCTGATCGACGACATCGAACGCCTGCGCATCCACCTGGGCGTCGAGAAGTGGACCGTGTTCGGCGGCTCCTGGGGCTCCACACTGGCTCTGGCCTACGCCATCACCCATCCACAGCGCGTCGAGGGGATCGTTCTGCGCGGCGTGTTCCTGCTGACCCAGCGCGAGCTGAAATGGTTCTATCAGGACGGCGCCTCGATCCTGTTCCCGGACGCCTGGGCCCGGTTCTGCGCCCCGATCCCGGAAGCCGAGCGCGGCGACATGATCAGCGCGTTCCACAAGCGCCTGACCCACAAGGACCGCCGCATCCAGGGCGAGGCCGCCCAGGCCTGGAGCCAGTGGGAAGGCGACACCATCTCGATCCGGGGGCCTGAAGCCCGCCCCTCGAAGTTCAACGAGATCGACTTCGCCATCGCCTTCGC
>NZ_CANCLE010000191.1 GCF_947378715.1 Phenylobacterium aquaticum | reverse complement strand
CCCGCCATGTCGGAGCGGAAGCCGCCCAGCCAGACAAAGGTCGGCCCCGCGCCCGCCACCCTGCGCCAGGCCAGCCGTTCGCCGTCCGGCCGATCGAGGAATCCCGCCTCTTCTTTCATCGCCCCGCTTTACCTCACCCGTAGGTCGTTTATGCAAACACCCGTGACCGCACCCCTGACCTTACCCCCGGACTTCGTTCTGCTGCAGGTCATCCCCGAGCTTGAGACGGGCGGGGCTGAGCAGACCACCATTGACGTGGCCCAGGCGGTCGTCCGGGCCGGCGGCAAGGCGCTGGTCGCTGCGCGGGGCGGACGCATGGTCTCCCGGCTTGAGGCCGATGGCGGCCGTCTGGCCCAGATGCCGGTGCAGTCCAAGAACCCGCTGGTGATGCTGGGCAACGCCGCCCGGCTGGTCGACCTGATCCGCAAGGAGAAGGTGACCCTGGTCCATGCGCGGTCCCGCGCCCCGGCCTTCTCGGCCCTGTGGGCGGCGCACGCCACCGGCACCCCGTTCATCGCCACCTATCACGGGGTCTACAAGGCCAAGTCCAATCTGAAGCGCTGGTACAACGCGGTCATGACCCGGGGCGACCTGGTGATCGCCAATTCCGACTACACCCGCGACCACGTCCTGGCTGAACACGCCCTGTCGCCCGACCAGATTGTCTCCATTCCGCGCGGCGTGGACCTCGACCGCTTCGACCCGCGGGTGGTGACGCCCGCGCGGATCGCGGCCCTGCGTGAGGCCTGGGGCCTGAAGCCGGGCGACTCGCGCACCACCTTCCTGCTGGGCGGCCGCCTGACCCGCATCAAGGGCCATCTCAGCATCATCGCGGCCGCCGCCAAGCTGAAGGCCAGGGGCCGCGAGGACTTCGTGATCATCTTCGCCGGCGACGACCAGGGGCGCACCGGCTATCGCGAGGAGGTCGAGGGCGCGATCGCCGCCGCCGGCCTCGTCGATCACATCAAGGTGGTCGGCCATTGTGATGACATGCCGGCCGCCTACCTGCTGGCCGATGTCGCCATGCTCCCCACCATCGTTCCCGAAAGCTTCGGCCGCGCGGCCGTCGAGCCCCAGGCCATGGGTCGCCCCGTCCTGGCCTCCAACCACGGCGGCGTCACCGAGACGGTGCTGCCCGGCAAGACCGGCTGGCTGGTCAAGGTCGATGACGCCGAGGCCTGGAGCCTCGCCATCGCCAAGGCCATCGATGTCGGACCCGAGAAGCGCGCCAAGATGGGCGTGACCGCCGCCAACCGGGCCAGGCAGCTGTACTCCGCCGAGGCCATGTGTAATGCCACCCTCGCCGCGTACGAGCGGGTGTTGGCGGCGCGTGCCGGAAAGACCGGCTGATGGCCCGCGAGATCAAGAAGATCCTGGTGATCAAGCTGTCGGCCCTGGGCGATTTCGTCCTGGCGCTCGCGGCCATGAAGCAGATCCGCGAGGCCCACAAGAAAGCGCACATCACCCTTCTGACCACGCCGCCCTTCGAGGCGCTGGCCAAGTCCTGCCCCTATTTCAACGCCGTGGAGACGGACGGCAAGCCCGAGGGCTTCGGCGCCTGGATGGAGCTGCGGTCGCGACTGAAGAAGGCCCGCTATGACCGGGTCTATGACCTGCAGACCTCGGCGGCGTCCTCGCGGATCTTCCACCTGATGCAGCCGTTCCCGCCGGAATGGTCGGGCAATGCGCTGGGCTGCGCCCTGCCCCATCGCAACAAGCAGCGCGACCACATGCACACCCTGGAGCGCCAGGCCGACCAGCTGAAATACGCCGGCATCTGGCCCGACGCCCCGATCGAGCCGGGCCAGGCGCCGCCGCCGGACGTGTCCTGGGTGCTGCGCAAGGCGCCCCAGGACCGCCCCGTGGCTGGCGGGGTTCGCCCCCGCCCCTATGTGATCTTCATTCCGGGCGGCTCGGCCCACCGGCTGGACAAGCGCTGGCCGGTCGAGAAGTTCGGCGAGCTGGGCAAGCTGCTCTACGCGCGCGGCTTCGACATCGTCATCATCGGCGGGCCGCAGGAAAGCGCGCTCGCCCGCCAGATCCAGCGCGACGTCAGCAAGGCCCGCGACCTCACCGGCCGCACCGATTTCGCCCGGGTGGCGATCATCGCCGCCAAGGCCGCCCTGGTGGTGGGTAATGACACCGGCCCGCTGCACCTGGCGGCGGCCACCGGCGCCCCCACCATCGTCCTGTTCTCCAAGGCCTCGAACCCGGCGCTTTCGGCGCCCCGGGGCCAT
Organism: Phenylobacterium aquaticum; assembly: GCF_947378715.1. Taxonomy (GTDB): domain Bacteria; phylum Pseudomonadota; class Alphaproteobacteria; order Caulobacterales; family Caulobacteraceae; genus Phenylobacterium; species Phenylobacterium aquaticum_A. The sequence continues at coordinate 4,494 of NZ_CANCLE010000191.1, read as the reverse complement.
GTCGCCATCCTGGCCGCCACCGAACTCAATGATCTGGCTGTGTCCACGGTCGCACAGGCGGCGAATGCTTTGGCCCATCCCCCCGGCGCGGCTTGATAAGCACAGGGCCCGCGTTCATATAGGTGGTCACGATCGGGACGCTGCTGCGTCGCCGAACTCATGCTTGTTCAAATAGCTCACTTGTTGAAATAGCTAACGGAGCCAAAGCCTATTCGCCGCCCCATGCAGGCGCCTCCCGTCAAGGACGGGCCGCGCATCAACGAAGATATCCGCGTTCCCCGCGTTCTCCTGATCGACCAGAACGGTGAGAAGCAGGGTGTCATGCCCACTTCCTCCGCGCTTGAAGCCGCCGAAGAGGCGGGTCTCGACCTCGTGGAGATCGTGCCCAACGCGGATCCGCCGGTTTGCAAGATCCTGGACTACGGCAAGTTCAAGTTCCAGGAGCAGAAGAAGAAGAACGAGGCGCGCAAGCGGCAGAAGGTGGTGGAGATCAAGGAGATCAAGCTCCGCCCCAACATCGACACCCATGACTACGAGGTCAAGGCGAAGGCGATGCACCGCTTCTTCGAGGAAGGCGACAAGGTCAAAGTCACCCTGCGCTTCCGCGGTCGCGAACTGGCTCACCCGGAACTGGGCATGAAGCTGCTCCAGCAGGTCAAGGTCGACTTCGAGCCGGTGGCCAAGGTCGAGTACGAGCCCCGCATGGAAGGCCGCCAGATGATCATGATCCTGGCCCCCCGCTAGGTTCGGATCACCCTGCGAATTCCAGAGCGACCGTCCCTCGGGGCGGTCGCTCTTTTCGTTTCGGAGACAGGCCCAGGCCCCGCCTGCGTCACCATACCTCCTCTTGGAAAGCGCCCCAGCGGCACGCTCGGACTTGCCCAGGGCGACGACGGCCCTTAACACCGCCGCATTATGTCTGACTCCGAGCCGTATAAGGCCCCGGCGCCCCGCTTCGCGGCGGCGTCGCTGATCGCCGTCATCTTCATCAATATGCTGGGCTTCGGAATCATCGTTCCGTTGCTGCCGTTCTACGCCAAGTCGTTCAACGCCCAGCCCTGGCAGATCGGGGCCATCTTCGGCGCCTATTCGGTGGGGGCCTTCTTCGGCGAACCCTTCTGGGGGCGGCTGTCGGACAAGTATGGCCGGAAGCCGCTGCTGATCTCGACCATCACCGGCAACTGCCTCTGCTACCTGGCTCTGGCCTTCGCCCCCAATATCTGGGTGGCCTTCGCGATCCGGCTGGTCGGCGGGCTGGCGGCCGGCAACGGCGCCGTGGTCCAGGGCTATATCGCCGACGTCACCCCGCCGGAAAAGCGCGCCCGCCAGATGTCCTATCAGGGCGCCGCCTGGAACGTCGGCCTGATCATCGGCCCGGCGGTGGGCGGCTTCTTCGCCCACACCGGCATGGGTCCGGCCGGGTTCCGCATCCCGCTGTTCATCGCCTCGGGCCTCGCCGCCCTCTGCGTGCTGGCCATCACCCTGGTGATCAAGGAGAGCCGCGTCCGCGAACAGAACATCAGCCACCGCCCCAGCCGCTGGAAGGCGGTGGGCGAGGTCGTCCAGCATCCGGTGATCGGCCGCATGATGCTGCTGACCTTCCTGGTCGGCTTCGCCTTCACCGGCATCGAATCCCAGTTCGGCCTGTGGTCCCAGGCGCGCTTCGGCTGGGGGCCGCGCGACATCGCCGTCTGCTTCGCCTTCACCGGCGCCACGGCCTTCTTCTTCCAGACCATGGTCACCGGCCGGATGTCGGAGCGCTATGGCGAGGGGACCATGCTGGCGGTCGGCATGTCGATCACCGCGCTGGCCGCCGCCCTGCAGGTGGTGTCGGCCAATGGCGCCATGACCATCGCCTTGATGTGCATGACCGCCGCCGGCCAGTCGGTGGCCTTCCCGAACGTCGGCGCGATCATCTCGCGCACCGCCGACCCGCACCGCCAGGGCCAGATCCTCGGCCTGAACAACGCCACCGGCGCCCTGGCCCGGGTGGTGGGTCCGATCTGCGCCGGGCTGATGGTGCCGGTGATCCGCGACGGCCCCTTCATCCTGGGCGCCCTGGTCGTCGCCCCGGCGATCCTGCTGGCCCTGTCGGCGACGCGCAGGGCCACGGCGCGACCTGAGCCCTACCACGCCACATGACGCCGCCCCGGGACCACGACCCGCGGGCGCTGATCGTCCTGCTTTCGGTGGTGTTCCTGAACATCGCGGGGTTCGGAGTGGTGATCCCCCTGCTGCCGTTCTTCGGCCAGGCCTTCCACGCCCAGGCCTGGCAGATCACCCTGCTGTTCTCGATGTTCTCGGCCGGCCAGTTCCTGGGCGAGCCGTTCTGGGGCCGGCTGTCGGACCGCATCGGACGGCGGCCCGTGCTGATCGTCACCATCGCCACGGCGGCGCTCTGCTATGTGGCGCTGGCCTTCTCGCCCAACATCTGGATCGCCTTCCTGGCCAGGTTCGCCAGCGGCTTCTTCTCCGGCAACATCTCGACCCTGCAGGGCTGCATGGCCGACATCACCCCGCCGGACAAGCGGGCCGGACGCATGGGGGTGATGGGCTCGGCCTTCTCGCTCGGCTTCATGACCGGCCCGGCGCTCGGCGGCCTCTTGGCCCACCCGAAGCTGGGCGCCGTAGGCTTCCACCTGCCGCTGTTCGCCGCCGCCATACTGGGCCTGGCCTCGGCGGCCGGCGTGGTGCTGTTCGTGCGCGAGACACGGCCGGGCACGCCGGACATCCGGCCCCGCAGCCGCCGCGCCGCCATCGGCGAGGCCTTCGCCGATCCGATCATCCGCCGCATCCTGATCATCAGCTTCGTGATCGTCTCGGGCTTCGCCGGCGTCGAGGCGACCTATGGCCTGTGGACCGCCTCACGGTTCGGCTGGGGCCCGCAGCAGATCGGCCTGGCCTTCGTGGTCATCGGGGTGATCGGCGCCTTCAGCCAGGGCATCGCCACCGCCTGGCTGGTCCGCCGGTTCGGCGAACCCCGGGTCCTGCTGGCGGGCCTGAGCCTGATGTTCGTCGGCATGCTGGTGCAGTTCACCTCGATCGTCTGGATCCAGGCGGTGCTGGGCCTGGCCATCGTCGGTTTCGGCCAGTCGATCTGTTTCCCCAACCTGGTGGGGCTGATTTCCAAGGCCACCTCGCCGGATCGCCAGGGCGAGATGCTGGGCCTGAACATGTCCAACAACGCGCTCGCCCGGATCGGGGGGCCCATCTATGCGGGCCAGCTGTTCTCCCTGGTCAATCCCGCCGCGCCCTTCGCGCTCACCGCCATACTGATCGTGCCGGCCCTGATCCTGGCCTGGCAGGTCTGGAAGCGGATGCCCCAGGCCGCTTAGCGCGCGGCAGGCTTCATGCCGTCCATCAGAATGTCGATCAGCCGCAGGGCGCTGGCCTGCCAGCCCGGGGCGCTGTTGGCGTAGGCGAAGCCGATCAGGGCGCGCAGCAGGTCGTCCGGTTCGACGTCGGCGCGGATCTCGCCGGCCGCCGCCGCCGCCGTGACCAGCCGCCCAATGGCCCCGATGATCGCCACCCCGGATGTCGCATAGAGTTCGGACGCCCCGCCGACCATGGCGCCCAGGGCGGCGGCTATGACTTTCTTGGTGGCCACATAGTCCACGAACAGCCGCATCCAGGCGTGCAGGGCCTGGCCGGGCGGCAGGTCGGCCAGCAACCGTTCGGCGCCCTCGGCCAATTGTTGCACCTCGCGCCGATAGACCGCCTCGACAATGGCGTCGCGGGTCGGGAAGTGCCGGTAGAGCGTGCCGATGCCCACGCCCGCGCGCCGGGCGATCTCGTCCAGGGCGACGTCGGGACCCAGCTCCGCGAACCCGGCCTTGGCCGCCTCGATCAGCCGCTCGCGGTTGCGCACGCCATCGGCGCGCAGCTTGCGCCCGCCAGACTCCGCCCCCTCCGCGCCCATGACAACTCGCCCCTTGATAAACGGAGGAACCCTCCGTATATAAATCGGAGACATCCTCCGTTTATATCCGCGACGCGATCCTGGCAACGCCGGAGGCGACACGTCGCAGCCCCCTCGCCCCGACCACATGACCTAGGAGACTTCCCATGACCGGACCTTTCGGCGCCACATCCACCACCGACGACGTCCTGGCCGGCGTCACCCTCACCGGCAAGCGCATCCTGGTCACCGGAGTCTCCGCCGGCCTGGGGGTCGAGACCGCCCGCGTGCTCGCCGCCCACGGGGCGACCGTGGTCGGCGCGGCGCGCGACCTCGACAAGGCCAAGGCCGCCACGGAAGTTGTCCGCGCCCAGGCCGCCCAAGGCGGCAGCCTGGAGTTGGTCGCCCTCGACCTCGCCAACCTGGCCAGCGTGCGGGCCTGCGCCGACGGCCTGGTCGCCGCCGGCAAGAGCTTCGACCTGGTGATCGCCAATGCCGGGGTCATGGCCTGCCCCAAGAGCTTCACCGCCGACGGCTTCGAGACCCAGTTCGGCACCAACCACCTGGGCCACTTCGTGCTGGTCAACCGCATCGCC
>NZ_CANCLE010000190.1 GCF_947378715.1 Phenylobacterium aquaticum | reverse complement strand
CAGCCTGCGGGCGTCGGCCTGGCGCTGCGCCAGGGTCTTCTTGGCCCAGAACACCTGGGCGCCGGTCGGATAGTTGGCGACGCCTGGCGGCACGAAGGCATAGGCGGGCTTTTGCCCTGCGCGCAGGAGCTTGGTGGTCAGGAAGTCGCGGTCGATCGCTTCCGACAGCGCCCTGCGGACCCGGATGTCGCGGAAGGCGGCGACATCGTGAGTGTTGAACGACAGGTAGGCCGTCGCCAGGATGGTCCCCGTGCGCACCGTGTCCGGCATGGTCTGACGCATGCGGCCGATGCGGTTCGACTGGAACATGGTGTTGACGTCCAGCTCGCCCCGCAGCACCCGGCGCTCGGCCATCACCGCGTCGGGGGTCGGATAGTAGTTGATCCGGTCGATGCAGACCTTGTCGGCGTCGAAGTAGCGGGGGTTCTTCTGCACCCGGATGTAGTCGCCCAGCCGCCATTCCACGAGGGAGTAGGGGCCATCGCCGACGAAGTGGGCCGGCTGGATCCAGGCGTCGCCCCATTTCTCCACCGCATGCTTGGGCACCGGGAAGAAGCTCTGGTGCTTGGCGATCTCCGGCAGATAGGGGGCCGGATGCTCCAGGGTCAGTTGCAGGGTGTGGGCGTCGAGGGCGCGGACGCCCAGCGCATCGGGGCTGGCCTTGCCCTCGTTCAGGGCCTGACCGTTCTTCAGGATGTACAGCAGATAGGCGTAGATCGAGGCGGTCTGGGGATCGAGGATGCGGCGATAGGCATAGACGAAGTCGTCGGCCGTCACCGGGACCCCGTCGGACCAGACCGCGTCGCGCAGATGGAACGTCCAGACCAGGCCGTCGGCGCTGGTCTCCCATCCGGTGGCGAGCGCCGGGACCGGGCTGCCGTCCGGGGCGTCGGTGGTCAGGCCGACGATCAGGTCGGAGATGATCGTCGCCTCATCGACCAGATTGGCCTTCTGGGGGTCCAGGCTCGCGGCTTCGGCGTTGTTGCCGTACTCCACGCAGACCTGCCCCTTGGGGCAGGGAGAGCGGGTGACCTTGGCCTGGCAACCCGCCAGGGCGAGGGTGGCGACCAGGGCGGCGATCAGGCGAAAGCGGAACGAATCCAAATCGGGCTCCCAGGCGCGAGTACAGGTTGGAAGACCTCGCATTCCTGGCGGCCCTAGGCCAGAGGCGACCGCAATGCGAGGCCAACCAAGACAAGCGCCGCCTTGGCCTTGCGCATTGCTCGAAACATCCCAATTGTTTCGGGAACGGGAGCCGAGGTCCGGCGTTTCCTGGCCGCGTCTGGGCGGGCCATGGCTAGATCCCGGGACAATTTCGACAGGGGATGGACGATGGCGCCTTTGGACGACGCGGGCCCGCTGCCCGCCCCCTTGCGCGGCCTTCCGGCCCGCGCCCTGGCCGCCCGCTACGCCGAGGTGCGCCTGGCCTCCGAGGCCCTGGTCGCCCACCTGTCGCCGGAGGACCTCGCGGCCCAGTCGATGCCGGACGCCAGCCCCTCCAAATGGCACCTGGCCCACACCACCTGGTTCTTCGAGACCTTCCTGCTCGGTCCGCAGTTGGCGGACTACGCAGTGTTCGACCCCCGCTACGGCTATCTGTTCAATTCCTATTATGAGGCGCTGGGGGCCCGGCAACCCCGGCCTCAGCGCGGCCTGCTGACCCGGCCGGGCCTCGACGAGGTTCTGGCCTATCGCGCCCATGTGGACGCCGGCATGGCGCGTCTGCTGGCCGGCGACTGTGACGAGATCACTGCGTTGGTGGAACTGGGCCTGGCCCATGAGGAGCAGCATCAGGAGCTGATCCTGATGGACCTCCTGCACCTGTTCGCCCAGTCGCCGCTGAAGCCCGCCTATCAGCGTCCGGCGCCGCACCCGGTGACGGACGAGCCCGGGCCGCTGGACTGGATCGGCTTCACCGGGGGGCTGGTGGAAATCGGCCAAGCGGGCGACGGCTTCGGCTTCGACAATGAGGGACCACGCCACAAGGTCTGGCTTGAACCCTTCAGCCTGGCCGATCGGCTGGTGACCAATGGCGAGTGGCTGGCCTTCATGGACGACGGCGGCTATCGCCGGCCCGACCTATGGCTGTCCGAGGGCTGGGCGCGGGTTCAGGCTGAGGGCTGGGCGAGCCCGCTCTATTGGGAAGAGGCCGAGGACGGCTGGCGGGCCATGACCCTGCAGGGGCAGGTTCCCATCGCCCCCGAATGTCCCGTCGCCCATATCAGCTATTTCGAGGCCGACGCCTTCGCTACGTGGGCTGGCGCGCGCCTGCCGACCGAGGCGGAGTGGGAGCTGGCGGCTCAGGCCCTGCCGGTTCGCGGCCACTTCGCCGACCGCCGCCGCTTCACCGCCCATCCCGCCGACCCGGCAGGCTCAGGCCTGCGCCAGATGTTCGGCGACCTCTGGGAATGGACCCGCAGCGCCTATGGCCCCTATCCGGGCTTCCGCCCCGCCGAGGGCGCGGTCGGGGAATACAACGGCAAGTTCATGAGCGGACAGATGGTGTTGCGCGGCGGATGCTGCGCCACGCCGCCGGGCCACACCCGGGCCAGCTATCGCAACTTCTTCCATCCGGAGCAGCGCTGGATGTTCTCGGGCCTGCGCCTGGCCCGCGACGCCGACCCCAAGGTCGCGATGGTTCCGCGCGCGGCGAGCGCCTTCGCGACCGATGTGCTGGCGGGGCTGTCGCGCCCGCACAAGCAGCTGTCGGCCAAGTATTTCTACGACGCCGATGGCTCGCGGCTGTTCGAGGACATCTGCGACCTGCCGGAATATTACCCCACGCGCACGGAGACGGCCCTGCTGCGCGCCAAGGCGGGCGAGATGGCGCGGGCCATCCCCGGCGGCGCGGCCCTGGTCGAGTTCGGCAGCGGCGCCAGCACCAAGACGCGTATCCTGCTGGACGCCGCTCCGCAGCTTTCGGTCTATGCGCCCATCGACATCAGCCCCGACGCCCTGGCCGGCGCAGTCGAGGCCCTGCGCCGTGACTATCCGGACCTGGAGATCGCGCCGCTGGTCGATGACTTCACCACCGCCCTCGACCTGCCCTCGGCGGCGCGGAACCGGCCGGTGGTCGGCTTCTTCCCAGGTTCGACGATCGGCAATTTCCGGCCCGACGAGGCGACGGCCTTCCTGACCTCGGCGCGCAAGCTGTTGGGGGAGGGCGCGGCCTTCCTGGTCGGCATCGACCTGATCAAGGCGCCTGAGATCCTGATCGCGGCCTATGACGACGCCCAGGGCGTCACGGCGGCCTTCAATATGAACCTGCTGACGCGGATGAACCGCGAGCTCGACGCCACCTTCGACCTGGCCGCCTTCCGCCATCTGGCGGTGTGGAACCCTGACGAGGGGCGGATCGAGATGCATCTGGAAAGCCAGGCGGAGCAGACGGTGCGGGTGGCGGGCCGGACCTTCCGCTTTGCGGCCGGCGAGCGGCTGCACACGGAGAACTGCCACAAGTTCACCCTGGCCGGCTTCGAGGCCCTGGCGCGGCCGGCCGGATGGCGGATCGAGACCGTCTGGCAATGGCCTGACCCGGCCTTCGCCATGGTGCTGTTGCACGCCTGAACGCCCCCCGGGACAGCCCGGGAGGCGCTGCAGGTCTGGAATGGCGAGGGTTCAACTCTCGCGCGTCGTCGGGGTTCTGCCGCCGCCACGGGAGGATTCTCCGCCCTTGCGCCCGGCCGTGGCGGCCAGATCGCGGTCCTTGGCGAAACTGCGTTTCTCGCCCGGCACGCTCGCGCCGCCCTTGCGGGCGATCTCGCGGCGTCGTTCGGGATTCATAGCCGCGAACCCGCGACGGGACTTCGGCTTGGCGTTGGGATCGAGGTCCATCGGCTGCTCCTGATGTGGGCCGCCCCGGGGGGATGAAGCGACGCCGTGTGGTCAGTTACGGTCTTGGAAACCCTTGAGACGCGAGAGGGTTGCGCAAATTCGTCACGACCGGAGTTCTTCGCGGCGAACGGGCGGCTGGAAGCTCCGACGCCTCGCAACCAGACCTAGAGCGGCAGCTGGACGCGCGCGGTCATGCCGCCGCCCGGGCGGTTCTCCAGGGTGACATCCCCGCCATGGCTGCGGACCACGGAGCGGACCACGGCGAGCCCCAGGCCGATGCCGCCGGTCTGGCGGCTGCGCGACGGCTCACGGCGGTAGAAGGGCTCGAACACCCGCTCTGCGTCCTCAGGCGGGATGCCGGGGCCGTCGTCCTCGATCTCGACCATGGCGACGGCGCCGTCCTTGTAGACCCTGGCCCGGGCCCGATCGCCGAACTTCACGGCGTTCTCGACCAGATTGGCGAACAGGCGGCGCAGGGCGATGGGATCGCCCTCCAGGATCACCTTCTCGCCGCGCTCGACCTCGGTGTCAGCGCCGGTTTCGGCCATTTCGTCACAGATGCTTTCCAGCAGCGAGGACAGCTCCAGGCGGGTGCGGTCGCCGGGCCGGCTGGCGTCGCGCACGAACGTCAGGGCCGCAGAGATCATCTCCTCCATCTGGTCGATGTCGGCGGCCATCTTGATCCGCAGATCGTCCGGCGCGTTCTCGATCCGGAACCGCAGCCGGGTGAGGGGCGTGCGCAGGTCGTGGGCGATGGCGCCCACCATGGCGGTGCGGTCCTCCACATAGAGACGCAACCGCTCCTGCATCTCGTTGAAGGCGTCAGCGGCGACATTGATCTCCGCGGTGCCCTTGAGCGACAGGGACAGCGGCGCGCCGCGCGGGTCGCGACCCAGGCGTTCGGCGGCGTCGGCGAACTGCTTCAGGGGTAGGGAGATGCGCCGGGCGTAGATATAGGCGGCCGGCGCCATGGCCAGGGTCGAGAGCACGAACCACAGCACCATGCGCTGCTGCCACGGTTCCAGGCCGAACCCTTCCGGCCGCACGATCTTCCATTGGCCGTCCGGCTGGCGGACGCCCAGGGCGAAGGGGGCGACCAGGAAGTGTTCGTCGCGGGAACCGCCCTCCCGGGCCATCCGGTCGCGCAGGATGCGGAACACGCGGCGGTCTGAGAAGGGGCTGTGATCGCCGCCGATCACCACGGCGTCGACCGGCACGCCGAGGTCATCGGCCAGGCGCGCGCGGATCACGGCGGTCATCCGCCCCTCGACGACCGCCGAAGGCGGCTTGGCGGAAACCCGCATCACCAGGGGCCGGCGATCATTGGAGACGGGCGCCGCCCCGCGCAGGGCCTGTTCCACCTCGCCCAACCTGTAGAAGTCGGGGATGGGCGGGGGCAGGACGAAGATCAGCACCACGCTGATCAGCTGGGCGGCCAGCAGGCTGGCTCCCACCAGGATCAGCAGCCGTCCGAACAGCGAGGCCGTGGGGCGCCCCTGCCAGAGGCGGATCACGTCCGCCGCACCTTGGCGCTGAACATATAGCCTTCATTGCGGACCGTGCGGATCAGGTCCTGGCCGGCCGCACCGTCGTCCAGTTTGCGGCGCAGGCGGGAGATCTGCACGTCGATGGCCCGATCGAAGGCGTCAGAGTCCGGACCGCGGGCGAAGTCCAGCAGCTGGTCGCGGGTCAGCACCCGCTGCGGTCGTTCGACGAAGGCGCGAAGCAGGGAGAATTCGCCGGACGACAGATTGACCACCACGCTGTCGGGGGAGCGCAGTTCGCGGCGCATGAGGTCGAGACGCCAGCCGGCGAACTCGCAGCCGGCGCCGCCAGAGCTCCCGGTCCCGCGCAATTCCGCCCGGCGCAGCACGGCGCGGACCCGCGCCAACAGCTCACGGGGATTGCAGGGCTTGGGCAGATAGTCGTCGGCGCCGAGCTCCAGGCCGACGATGCGGTCGGTGTCCTCGCCCATGGCCGAGAGCATGATGATCGGCGGGCCGTCATTGCCCGACAGCCGGCGGCAGATGGCCAGGCCGTCCTCGCCCGGCAGCATGACGTCCAGCACCACCAGGTCGATCGGGCCGCGCGCCATGGCGGCGTCCATCTCGCGGGCGTCGCCAGCGGTCTCGACGGCGTATCCATGCTTGCCCAGGAAGTCGGAGACCACATCGCGGATTCCCGGGTCGTCATCGACCATCAGGATGCGAGCGGCGGGCGGATCGGTGGCGGTGTCCATCCTGGGCATCTTATACCTCCGCGTAACAGCCAGATTTCACGACTGAAAGCTAAGCGCCCCCGGTCGGCCTCAGGCGTCGCTGAGCGCCTCGTCGGACACGAAGGGATTGGTCTTCCGCTCCGCCCCGAAGGTCGACATCGGGCCGTGGCCGGGGACGAAGGCGACATTGTCGCCGAGCGGCCAGAGCTTGCCGGTGATCGAGGCGATCAGGTCGGCATAGCTGCCGCGCGGAAAATCGGTGCGGCCGATCGAGCCCTGGAACAGCACGTCGCCAACCTGGGCGAAATGGGCCTCGCGGTGGAAGAACACCACGTGGCCGGGGGTGTGGCCAGGGCAGTGGATGACCTCGAACTCGGTTTCGCCCAGCGTCACCACATCTCCGTCCTCGAGCCAGCGGTCGGGGGTGAAGACCTTGGCGTCCGGCATGCCATAGCGGGCGCCGGAGGTCTCGATTTCGTCGATCCAGAAGGCGTCGTCGCGGTGCGGCCCCTCGATGGGGACGCCGGTCATGGCCTTGAGCGCCGCCGTGCCGCCGGCGTGGTCGAGGTGGCCGTGGGTGATCCAGATCTTCTCCAGGGTCAGCCCATGGTCCTTCAGGGCGCCCATCAGGCGCGGCGTCTCTCCGCCCGGGTCGATGATCGCCGCCTTCATGGTCTTGG
>NZ_CANCLE010000189.1 GCF_947378715.1 Phenylobacterium aquaticum | reverse complement strand
GCCCGCTCGGCCCGCCAGGCCGGCGAGCGCATGGGCCTGGACCGCAAGCGCATCGAGATGGTCGCCTGGCTGGTGGAGCATCACCTGGTGATGAGCGACTACGCCCAGAAGCGCGACGTCTCCGACCCGCGCACGGTGGTCGATTTCGCCCGCATCGTGGAGACGCCGGAACGGCTGCGCCTGTTGCTGGTGCTGACCGTGGCCGATATCCGCGCCGTGGGGCCGGGGGTGTGGAACGGCTGGAAGGGCCAGCTGCTGCGCGAGCTCTACGCCGCCACCGAGGCGGTGTTCCGGGGCGGGCGCGGCTCCGACGCCGCCGCCGCCGTGCGCCGCCACCATGAGAACGCCGCCTATGACGCGCGGATCAGCCTGTCCAAGGCCGATCCGGCCGCCACCGGCTGGGCCCAGGCCATGGAAGACGCCTATTTCACCTCCTTCCCGGAGGCCGAGGTGCTGGCTCACGCCAAGCTCGCCCGGCGCGGGGCCAAGGACGGCGCGGCCGCCGTCGGCCATGTGCGGCCCGGCCTGAACGCATCCGAGGTGGTGGTCGCCACCCCTGACCGCCCGCGCCTGTTCGTCGACCTGGCCGCCGCCATCACCGCCGCCGGGGCCAATGTGGTCGGCGCCAAGGTGTTCACCTCGCGCAAGGGCCAGGCGCTCGACGTGTTCTATGTGCAGGACGTCACCGGCGCGGCCTATGGCGCCGACACGCCGCGCTCCCTGGAACGCCTGGCCGCCGCCCTGGAGGCGGCCGGCCGGGGCGAGCCGGTCAAGGCCGAGGCCGCCAAGATCGGCGATCTGGGCCGCGCGGCGGCCTTCTCCATCACCCCCACGGTCATGCTGGACAACGAGGCCTCGGAACTGTCGACGGTGGTCGAGGCCTCGGGCCGCGACCGCCCGGGCCTGCTGGTCGCCCTGGCGCGGCCGATTTCCGACGCCGGTCTGTCGATTCTTTCGGCCCATATCGACGGCTATGGCGAGCGGGCTGTGGACGCCTTCTATGTGGTCGACGCGGCGGGCAAGAAGATCACCGACGCCAAGCTGATGGCCAGCCTGAAAAATGACCTCATGGCCGCCCTGGAAGCCGCCGAAACCCAGACCCAGACCCGCACCCGCTCCAACCTGCAGAAGGCCCGCGCCAGCAACGCGCGATAGATCAAATGGTTAACGGCTGAGCCACCTTGACGGGCCCCGCCTGCGCTGTGCACAGAGGCTGGGTGAGCCAGGCCGCGCCCCCCCCGATTTCGACCGCAGAGACCCCCGCCCCCGTGAAGGCCGGCCCGAAGATGGGCAAGGCCAACGGGATGATCCGTTCGTCGATGATCTATTCGGCCTTCACCCTGCTCAGCCGGCTGTTCGGCTTCGTGCGGGACCTGGCGGTCAGCTACCGGCTGGGGGCCAGCGCCACCTTCGCCGCCGACGCCTTCAACGCCGCCTTCGCCTTCCCGAACCTGTTTCGCCGCATCTTCGCCGAGGGCGCCTTCGCCGCGGCCTTCGTGCCGGCCTATTCCAAGTCGCTGGCCACGGACGGGGAGGAGGTGGCCGATGTGCTCGCCGCCGACGCCATGGCCACCCTCGCGGCCGCCACCATCGCCATCACGGTCTTCGCCGAGCTGACCATGCCCTGGCTGATGTACCTGATCGCCCCGGGCTTCGCGGCCAATCCGGAAAAGTTCAAGCTGGCGATCATCCTGACCCAGATCACCATGCCCTATCTGCCCTGCATGGCGATCTACGCCCACCTGTCCGGCGTGCTGAACGGCCGCAACCGCTTCATCCTGTCGGCCTCGGCCCCGATCCTGTTGAACATCTGGACCCTGATCACCGTGTTGCCGGCCACCAGCCCGGTGCAGGCGGCCTACGCCGCCTCCTGGGGTGTGGTGCTGGCCGGGATCTCCCAGGCCGCCCTGCTCTGGTGGGGGGTGCGCAAGTCCGGCGCCCGGGTCGACCTGCGCTGGCCCCGGCTGACGCCGCAGATCAAGGCCCTGATCGCGCTGGCCGTCCCCGGCGCCATCGCCGCCAGCGCCAGCCAGATCAATGTCTTCGTCTCCGGCATGCTGGTCAGCCAGGTCAATGGCGCCCGCTCCTGGCTGGCGGTCTGCGACCGGCTCTATCTGCTGCCCCAGGGGCTGGTCGGGGTGGCGATCGGCGTCGCCCTGCTGCCACGCCTGTCGCGGGCGGTGCATGCCGGCGACAAGACCGAATCCAGCACCGCCATCGATGAGGCCATCGTCTTCGCCATGGCGCTCACCCTGCCGGCCGCCGCGGCCCTGGTCGCCATGCCGTTCTTCCTGATCGACGCGCTCTATACCCGGGGCGCCTTCACCCTGGTCGACGCCCACGCCACGGCGGGCGCGCTGCTCCAATACGGCTGGGGCGTGCCGGCCTTTGTGCTGCAGCAGCTGGTCAGCCGGGTGTTCTTCGCCAGCCAGGACACCAAGACCCCCATGCGCTACGCCCTGGTCTCGGTGGCGCTCAACGTCGTCGCGGGCCTGGCCCTGTTCCAGCTGATCGGCGTGCCCGGCATCGCTGCGGCCACCAGCCTGGCCTCCTGGGTCAATGTGGCGATGATGACCACCACCCTCTTGCGGCGCGGGCTCTATGTCCCCCAGGCCAAGGCGGTCTCGCGCCTGCTGCGGATCATGGCCGCCTCGGCGGTCCTGGGCCTGGTCCTGGGCGCCGCCTCCCATTATCGCGACATCATCCAGGGCCTGTTCGCGGCCGTGCGCCTGGGTCCGTTGGGGCCGAAAGAATTCTCGGTGGCCATCGTCAGCATAGCCAGCGCCGCGCTCTATCCGGCCCTGCTGTTCGCTTCCGGCGGCCTGACCCCGGCCGATGTCCGCTACGCCTTCCGTCGCCGCAAGGGCGAGGCGGCCGCCCCGGTGATCGGCGAGCCGCCGCTGGGCTAAGGCTTGCGGGCGCGCGCGCAGGAGACTATTGCGCTCTCCATGGCTTATCTCGGACACCTCAGCTGGCGATGGCGCCGCGTCTGATCCGCCCGTCCCGGCGCGCGATCGCGCGTCCCCATGCCTCCATTTCCGAAGCCTGACCTCATGACCGAACAGACCCCTCCCGCCTATGCGGGCCCCGCCCGCGTGCTCTCCGGCGTCCAGCCCACCGGCGCCCTGCACCTCGGCAACTATCTGGGCGCCCTGGTGAAATTCACCCGCATGCAGCACGAGACGGAGACCTTCATCTTCGTCGCCGACATGCACGCCATCACCCAGTGGCAGGACCCCAAGCTCTTGACCGCCCAGGTGCGCGAGATCACCGCCGCCTATCTGGCCGCCGGCCTGGACCCCAAGGTCGCCACCATCTTCCCGCAGTCCGCCGTGCCGGCCCATGCCGAGCTCGCCTGGGTGTTCAACTGCGTCGCCCGGCTCGGCTGGCTCGACCGCATGACCCAGTTCAAGGACAAGGCGGGCAAGCACAAGGAGCGCGAGAGCGTCGGCCTCTACACCTATCCGGTGCTGCAGGCCGCCGACATCCTGCTCTACAAGGCCACGCAAGTGCCGGTCGGCGAGGATCAGAAGCAGCACGTCGAACTGACCCGCGACATCGCCCAGAAGTTCAATCACGACTTCGAGGCGCCGGGCTTCTTCCCCCTGCCGGAGGCGATGATCGCCGGGCCGGGCGCGCGGATCATGTCCTTGCGCGACGGGTCTTCGAAGATGTCCAAGTCCGATCCGTCGGACTATTCGCGGATCAATCTGACCGACGACGCCGACGCCATCGCCCAGAAGGTCAAGAAGGCCCGTACAGACGCCGAGCCCCTGCCTGAGACCCTGGACGAGCTGAAGGGCCGGGCCGAGGCGCTGAACCTGCTGGGCATCTATGCGGCGCTCGATGGCCGGACCTCGGCTGAGGTGCTGACCGAGTTCGCCGGCCAGGGCTTCGGCGCCTTCAAGCCCAAGCTCGCCGACCTCGCCGTCGCCAAGCTGGGTCCGGTGGGCGAGGCCATGCGCGGCTTCCTGGCCGACCCGGCCGAGATCGACCGCATCCTGACCGCCGGGGCCGAGCGCGCCCGCGAGGTCGCCGCGCCCACCCTGCACCAGGTCAAGAAGATCGTCGGCTTCTGGGGGGACTGAGCCCTCCGCCTCGCCCTCTCCCGCAAAGCGGGAGAGGGTCGGACTCAGCCCCGCTCCCCGCCGTTTCAGAAAATCTCCACGTCCGCCAACCTTGAGCTTTCGTCTCGCCCCCATACGTAACTGTTACTGCTACAATTACGAACCAGGAGAGTTCCCATGAGCAAGGTCGCCATCGTCTATCATTCCGCCGCCGGCCACACCGCCGCGCTCGCCCAGTCCGCCGCCGAGGGCGTCCGCGACGCCGGGGCGGACCCCATCCTCCTGAGCCTGGACGGCGGCGACTTCGCCCCGGTGCTGGAGGCCGTGGCCGCCGCCGATGCGGTGATCTTCGGGGCGCCGACCTTCATGGGCGATCTGTCGGCCGGGTTCCGCGCCTTCGCCGAGGCCTCGGCCGGCGCCTGGTACGGCCAGGCCTGGAAGGACAAGCTGGCCGCCGGCTTCACGGTCTCCGGCAGCTATTCCGGCGACAAGCTCAACAGCCTGACCAGCCTGGCGGTGTTCGCCGCCCAGCACGGCATGGTCTGGGTCTCCACCGGCCTCCTGCCCGGCCACGCCTATGGCAAGGTCGGTCCTGAGGATGTGAACCGCCTGGGCTCGTTCCTCGGCGTCATGGCCCAGGCCGACAACGCCCCGGCCGACGTCACCCCGCCGTCGGGCGACCACCGGACCGTCCGCCTGCTGGGCGCGCGGGTCGCGGAGGCCGCCCGCCGCTGGAAGGCTGGGGCGCCCGAGGCTGTCGCCCAGGCTGCGTGATGGGGCCGCGTGATCGGGCCGCCTGAGATGGCGGCTTGAACCGGCGCGCGGTCAGCGCCACCTTCGCCCCTTGATCGCGTGAGCTTCGAAGGGGCCAAGATGGACCGCAAACTGGCGTTGGTGACCGGCGCCTCGGCCGGGATCGGGGCGGCCTTCGCCAAGATCTACGCCAGCCATGGCTATGACGTGGCCCTGACCGCCCGCCGGGTCGATCGCCTGGAACGGTTCGCCGACGAGATCCGGCTGCGCCACGGGGTGGAGGTGCTGACCGTCGCCGCCGACCTGGCGGAGGCCGGCGCCCCGGTCCAGATTCTCGACCATCTGTCGGCCCACGGCCGGCATGTGGACGCCCTGGTCAACAATGCCGGCTATGGCCTGCCGGGGACCTTCGCGGAGACCAAGTGGGAGGACCAGGCGGCCTTCCTGCAGGTGTTGCTGCACGCCCCCACCGAGCTGGCCCACCGGGTGCTGCCCGGCATGGTCGAGCGCCGGTTTGGCCGGATCGTCAATGTGGCGTCGCTGGCCGGGCTGGTCCCGGGCTCGGCCGGCCACACCCTCTATGGGGCGGTGAAGGCCTATCTGGTGAAGTTCTCCCAGAGCCTGCACCTGGAGAACCTGGCGACCGGGGTGCATGTCACCGCGCTCTGCCCCGGCTTCACCTATTCGGAATTCCACGACGTCAACGGCACGCGGGCCCAGATCAGTTCATCCACCCCGGAATGGCTGTGGCTTGGCGCCGACGAGGTGGCCGCCGCCGGCTATGAGGCGGTGGAGGCGGACCGCGCGGTCTGCGTGCCCGGCGCGCCCAACAAGGCGATCGCCGCCGTGGCCAAGATCATCCCCGACGACTGGGCCTTGGCGCTGATGGCGTCCCAGGGCCCGAAGTTCCGCAAGGTCTGAGGGTTACTTCCTCAGCCGCTGGTCGCGCTTGGCGGCGACACGGAGGCGCAGGGCATTGAGCTTGATGAAGCCGGCGGCGTCGCGGTGGTCATAGGTGACCTTGCCCTCCTCGAAGGTGACCAGGTCCTGGTCATAGAGCGAGTAGGGGCTGGTGCGGCCGATGATCGAGACATTGCCCTTGTAGAGCTTCACCCGCACCTGGCCGCCGACCATGGCCTGGGAGTGGTCGATGGCGGCCTGCAGCATCTCGCGCTCGGGGGCGAACCAGAAACCGTTATAGATGAGCGAGGCGTACTTCGGCATCAGCTCGTCCTTCAGGTGCATGGACCCGCGGTCGAGGGTGATGGATTCAATGCCCCGGTGGGCGGCGAGCAGGATCGTGCCGCCGGGGGTCTCATAGACGCCGCGCGACTTCATGCCGACGAAGCGGTTCTCGACCAGGTCGAGGCGGCCGACGCCATTGTCGTGGCCCAGCTGGTTGAGCTTGGTCAATAGCGCAGCGGGCGACATCCGGACGCCGTCGACAGCGACCGGGTCGCCCTTCTCGAAGTCCAGGGTGAAGACGGTGGGGGTGTCCGGCGCAGCCTCGGGCGAAATGGTGCGCATGTGCACGAACTCGGGGGCCTCGACGGCCGGGTCCTCCAGCACCTTGCCCTCGGAGGAGGAGTGCAGGAGGTTGGCGTCGACGCTGAACGGGGCCTCGCCGCGCTTGTCCTTGGTGATCTGGATCTGGTGCTTCTCGGCGAATTCCAGCAGGGCCTCGCGGCTCTTGAAGTCCCATTCCCGCCACGGCGCGATCACGTGGATGTCGGGCTCGAGCGCATAATAGCCGAGCTCGAAGCGCACCTGGTCATTGCCCTTGCCGGTCGCCCCATGGCTGACCGCGTCGGCGCCGGTGGCCCGGGCGATCTCGATCTGCTTCTTGGCGATCAGCGGCCGGGCGATCGAGGTGCCCAGCAGGTACTGGCCCTCATAGACGGTGTTGGCGCGGAACATCGGGAAGACGAAGTCGCGGACGAACTCCTCGCGCACATCCTCGATGAAGATGTTCTCCGGCTTCACCCCGGCGGCCAGGGCCTTGGCCCGGGCCGGCTCGATCTCCTCGCCCTGGCC
>NZ_CANCLE010000188.1 GCF_947378715.1 Phenylobacterium aquaticum | reverse complement strand
TCAGCGGCCGTGGGCGCGCAGCTGGGCCGACTTGGCGCTGTCGATATATTCGTCGAGGCGGGTGATGACCCCGTTCTCGATCCTGACCACCACGCAGGCGTCCATGGCCCACTTGGTCCCGTCCGGCAGGGTGGCTTCCAGCACGTGCTGCTGCATGAAGCCGTCGGGCAGGGCCTCGAGCCGGGTGACCCGGTAATTGCGGTCGGGCAGGGCGCGGATGAACCAGTCCAGCACCTTCATGTTCTGGTCGACGGTCTGCTCGATGCCGTCATTGTTGTGCCAGAGCTTGGCGTCCGGGTGGTAGCAGGCGCGCACCGTGTCGGTGTCGCCGCTCTGGATCGCGCCGACGAACTTTTTGGCGAAGGCGATGTAGTCTTGGCTGGTCATGGGCGTGTTCCTCAGCGTCCGGTGGTGACGCGTTCGCCCAGCAGGGAGCGGCGCATGGCGATTTCGAGAGCCTTGGGGTCGCGAGCCAGATTGGCGCGGACGTCCACGGCCATGAAGTCGGTGTCGACCTCGTCGGCGCCCTTGCGGATCGCCTTCAGGCCCGCCTCGGCGATGGTGGCCGGGGTCTCCTTGAAGCCCTCGACATGGCTGGCCATCCGGGTGTCGACCGAGCCGACGATCAGGGCGGTGACCGAGGTGTTCTGTGGGGCGAGCTCGGCGCGGACGCAGGTGGTCATGGCCCGGCCGGCGAACTTCGACGGGCTGTAGCCGCCCATGCCGGGCACGGCGACGATGCCGCCGGCCGACAGCACATTGGCGATGGCGCTTTCGGCGTGGCGCGCCAGGATCGGGGCGAAGGCCCGGCACATGGCCAGGGGACCGAAATAGTTGGTCTCCATCTCGGCCCGGGCGAAGGAGAGGTCCGGCGCCTTCATCAGGGTCTGCATGGAGAACTGGCCGGCGTTATTGACCAGGATCGAGACGTCCTGGCACTGGGCGGCGGCGGCCTCGATCTGCTCGGGCTTGGAAAGGTCGAGCTGGACGGCCACGACCTTGCCCTGGCCCTCGTCGACCAGGTGCTGGGCATTGGCCGGGTCGCGGGTCGCGACATAGACCTTGGCCGCTCCGGCCGCGAGGAAGGCCCTGACGAACGCTTCCCCGATACCCCGATTGCCGCCCGTGACCAGGGCTATGCTGTCCTTGATGTCCATGGATCTTTTTCTTTTTGACTGAAGTGCTTAGGTCGAAAATCTAGGCTTCGTGCTTGCCGTTCCTGATAAATTCGCGGTCGGCCCAGACGCTGTGGGTGCCGCTGGAGATCTTGTGCGGCAGGGCGATGCGGACCACCGGCCCGGCCTCGAAGTTCTTGCAGTCCACCAGGATGCATTCCGAGGTCTGGGTGTTCTCGTCGATGATGAAGCTGACCAGATAGCCGTCGTCCTCATCCTTGGCGTCGATGCGCGGGACGAAGGGGCTTTCGCTGGCATAGCGGCCCTCGGGCAGGTTCAGCTCCCAGGTCTCGCCGGTCTCAAGGTCGTGCTTCACATAGCCGTTGAACAGGAACCAGCCGGGCTTGGTGCGGGTGGAATAGGCGTAGCGATAGGGCTTGCCGGCATAGCGCTGGTTGAACATCCCGAACTCCAGGATGCGATCGTCCATGTGGTGCTCGCGGGTCTCGCCGGTCTTCAGGTTGAAGCGCCAGCGGTGCAGCTTGGGAATGAAGCTGTGCTCGTCGACGAAGGCCATCATGTGGGCGTAGCCGTCCGGCGCGTCGGCCAGAGGGCGCGGGGTCGGCTTCTCCTGGAAGTAGCCGTCCATGACGATCTCGTCGCCCTCCTCATAGGCGTTGAGGAAGTGCAGGATGTAGGTCGGGTCGGCCTCGAACCACTTGATGTCCTTGGCGTCGCCATAGCGCGGGATGACCGCGAAGCGCGACGGCATGCCCCGGTGCTCGCGCACGGCGTGGACGTTGCGCTTCAGCAGGTCCTCGTCCCAGAACACCGGCAGGTCGTTGAGGATCGAATAGTTGGCCGTGAAGGCCATGTCGTGCGGCAGGCGCGGGCCGGGCAGGGGCACGGGGGTGTAGTGGACCAGCTTTCCCGACTTATCGACCACGCCGTAATGCATGTAGGGCGCGGACTTGGAGTAGTTGAAGAACAGGAGTTCGCCGGTGGCCTCGTCGATCTTGGTGTGGGCCGAGACGCCGTCCAGCGGGCCCCAACTGGCGACGCCGCCCTGCTCCAGGGTCTCAGGATCCAGCCAATAGGCCTCGCCGCACTGATAGAAGGTCGAGACGATCTTGCCGCCATGCACCACCACGTCGGTGGAGGAGGCGTCCTTCAGGCCGCCATGGGCGCCGAAGCCGGGGCGCAGGGAGACTTCCGGCCCGTCCATCAACCCGCCCCACAGGGACTGGCCGGCTTCCTGCTCGGCCTCAAAGCCGCGGGTGCGGACAAAGCGGTTGCGATAGTCGGCCTTGCCGTCCTTGAAGCTGATCATGTGGATCATGCCGTCCCCGTCGAAGGGGTGGTAACGGCCGAGCGGCTGTTGCACCGGGTTCTCGGTGTTGCGGACATAGAGCCCGTCGATGTCGGTGGGGATCCGGCCCTCGATCACCTCCAGGTCGGTGGCGTCCACCTCCTCGTGCAACGGCGTCCAGGCGCCGTTGAGATAGGGGTGGTTGCTGGGCCGCAGCGAGGTCTTCACCGGCGGCAGGCGCTCCATCTTCATGAGAGCTCTCCGAATCTGGTTTCCACGGCGTCGAGGCCGCCCTTGAATTCAACCTAGCACCATGGTCTTGTTGTGCAAGTGACCGGAGCGGCTGCGACGCGAATTCTCGCGGGCGGGTTCGCATCCGGCGTGGTCTCGCTGTGAAGACCCTGGAGGACGACATGAAGCGTTTCGTGGGCGCGCTGGCCCTGGCTCTCACCCTGGCGACCGCCGCCGTCCCCGCCCATGCGGCCGATACCGACGCCAGCCGCATCGCCGTGGCCAAGGACATGATCGCGGCCTGGAAGAACGCCGACTGGAAGCACGCCGCCGACCTGTTCGCCGAGAACGGGGTGCTGCATTCGATGATGGCCGAGCCGGTGGTCGGACGCGCGGCGGTCTATGAGCGGATCGCCGGCCTGGGCAAGGGCGCGCCGGCCGGGGTGGTCCTGGACGTGACCCACATGGGGGTCATTGACGGGCTGGTGTACATGGAGCGCACGGATCGCTTCGTCTACAACGGCCATGCGGGCGCGGTGCCGGTGGTGGGCGTGCTCGATATCCGCGACGGCAAGGTCCAGGAGTGGCGCGAATATTACGACCGCGCCGAGCTGCTCAAGGAAATGGGCGTGGGGCCGAAATAGGCCTCAGCTCACCCGTTCGAAGACCATGGCGGCGCCGACCCCGACGCCGCCGGTGGCCACCACCAGGCCGGTCTCGGCGTCCAGCTGGACCATGTCGCTGAGCAGGGTGGTGGCGAGGACCGCTCCGGTCGCGCCCATGGGGTGACCCATGGCCAGGTGCCCGCCATTGGGATTGACCCGGCTCATGTCGGGACCGTAGTCGCGCTCGAACAGCACGGGTGCGACCGCGAAGGCCTCCATGAACTCGATGGCGCCGAGATCGCGAACCTTCAGCCCGGCGCGCTCCAGCACCCGGGTCATGGCGGTGAAGCCGGCGGTGAGCTGCATGATCTTGTCGTCGGCGCTCTCGGCCACGGCCCGGATGCGGGCCAGGGGCTTGAGGCCATGGCGCTGGCCGGCCTCGGCCGTGCCGACCAGGATCAGGGCGGCGCCGTCGGCGATCGGCGGGCAGTGGGCGACGGTGTGCAGATGCTCGACCTTGGCCATCTCCGGCTTGTGGGCCAGCATGATGGCGTCGAACCCCTGGGCGCCGGCCGCCGCAAACACCGGGCCGAGCCGGGCCAGGGTGGCGCCGTCGCCGAAGTCGCGGATGTTCTCGTCGCGGTCCAGGGCGATGGAGCCGTCGGCGGCGGTCACCGGGATCACGCGGTCGCCGTAGCGGCCGGCGGCCCAGGCGGCGGCGGCGCGCTGGTGGGAGCGCATGACGGCGGCGTCGAGGTCGGCGCGGCTGACCCCTTCGCGGGTGGCCAGCAGATCGGCGGCCAGGCCGGGCGGGGCCCAACCCATGGTCCCGGCCAGACCCATGTCCGAGTAGTAGTCGGCGTTGTCGGTCATGAAGGCGACCTGGGACATGCTCTCCACCCCGCCGGCCAGGGCGAGGTCGACCTGGCCCGAGGCCACGCGCCGGGCGGCGTCGGCCAGAGCGCTGAGCCCCGAGACGCAGAAATTGTTGATGGTCAGGCTGGGCAGGCTGTCGGGCAGGCCGGCCTGGACCCGCGCTGCCAGCGCTACGTGACCGCCCTGGGTTCCCACCTGGGTGACGCAGCCCAGGGTGAAGTGCCCGGCGGCGTGGACCGCGTCACGGCCGTTGCGCTGTTCCAGGGCGCGGGCCAGCTGGGTGAGCATCTGGGCGGGGGTGACGCCGGCCAGCGACCCGTCGGGCCGGCCCTTGCCGCGCGGCGTGCGCACCGCATCGAAGATATAGACCGACATCGGGCCGCTCTCCCCATTCGCCCCGTCCTGGGCTTTGGTGGGTCTTGTAAACGAAGTCGGTTCGGCTTGGCGATAGTCGACCGTCGCGGCGGATCACTTCGCCGCGACGGGCGCCGCCGTGTCGGCCTGGGCCAGGTCACGCTTCAGCTCCTCGACGGCGAGACGCACCCGCAGGGCGCCAAACTTGCGACCCATCGCGGGCGTCGCCCCGCGCGGGTCGCCGGAGAAGCCCTCCGCGCTCAGTGGGCCATTGCCCTCGTCGGTCAGGTCGCCGGGATGCAGGGTGGTCGGACGCACCAGAGCCGGGGCCACGGCCCAGGTCTCGGCGGTGTCCCAGAGGCCGCCATGGCCGCCCGACGTATGGCCGCTGGCGCGGATCTGCGCCTCGATCTCGGTGCGGGCGCGGGCGTAGTTGTCGGAGATGAAGAACACCCGCACGCCCTGGGGCGCGAACTCGGCGTCCAGCTTGTCGGCCAGGGCCTTCAGCGGCGCCTGGCTGGGGCCATGGTCGCCCAGCAGGGCGACCCGCTTGAAGCCGCCGCCGATCAGACTGCGGGCGACCTGTTCGTTCACGGCGGTGAAGGTCTCTGAGGTCAGGGTGATGGTGCCGGCGACGCCCTTGAGCTTGTCCGAATTGGGCGCGAAGGGCAGGACCGGCGCGACGATCGCGTTGCCCAGCTGGCGGGCGATTTCGCCGGCATAGGCGTGGGCCCGCGCATTGTGCTTGCCGTAGGCGACGCTCGGACCGGTGGCCTCGGTGCCGCCGGTGAAGATCAACGCCACCGGCCTGGCGTCGGCCAGCCTGGCCTGCAGCTCCGGCAGGGTGAGATCCTCCATATAGACGGAGGCCGGCGCGGCCTGGGCCTGGGCCGCCAGCAGGGTCAGGGCCGCTGCCGCCGCCAGGATTGTTCGTCCGCCCATGCCGATGCTCTCCAAGTCGCGCCGCTGAGTGAGCGTCGCGGGGCGACGGCGTCAAGCGCCAAGCCGGCGCGCCGGGGCTTGCGGTCAGGCTCCGCCCCCATAAGATCACCGCCGCTCAGAGGCTGAACGCCCGGGCTGGGGGGAGACCGATGAACACCCGCACGCCGACGCGCCGATTCGAGGCGCGCCGCGCCGCCATCGTCGCCTCGGCGATCGAGGTCATGAACCGCAAGGGCGTGCGCGGCATGACCCTGGGCGAGGTCGCGGCCCGGCTGGATCTCGTGCCGACCGGGGTGATCTACTACTTCAGGAACAAGGAAGCCCTGGCCCAGGCCTGCTACCTGAACGGCGTCGAGCGCTTCAACGCCCTGATCGCGCAGGGCGAGGCTGGAACGGACGTGGCCGAGCGGCTGACCCTGTTCCTCGACGCCTATTTCGCCTTCCGCCGCCAGGTCGCCGAGCATCGGGCCGAGGATGTGGTGTTGTTCAACGACGTGCGGGCCCTGAACGACGCCACGGTCAACGCCGCCTATGTCGAGCTGTTCCGGGCCATCCGATCCCTGCTCGTGGCGCCAGGTGCGGAGACGCGGAGCCGCAACGCCCTCAATGCCCGCGCCCACATGTTGTTGGCCGAGGTGCTCTGGTCGATCGTCTGGCTGCCCCGGCGCGATCCCGAGGACTATGGCTGGGTGGCCCGGCGATTCGGATCCATGGTCTGTGACGGCCTGGCCGCGCCCGGCGCCCGGTGGGACCCGGTTCCGCTGACTGACCTGATGGCGGCGCGGCGCGAGGATTCGGCCGAGCTTTTCCTCTGCGCCGCCACCGAACTGATCAATGAGCAGGGCTATGTCGGCGCCTCGGTCGAGAAGATCTCGGCCCGGCTGAACGTCACCAAGGGCGCCTTCTATCACCACAACGCCGCCAAGGATGACCTGGTCCAGGCCTGCTTCGAGCGCACGCTGGAGGTGATGCGGCTGGCGGTCCGCCAGGCGGAGGCTGTGACCACCAGCGGCTATCAGGCCCTGGCCTCGATCGCGGCATCCCTGGTCGAGTACCAGGTGTCGGGCAATGCGCCGCTCTTGCGCACCTCGGCCCTGACCCTGGCGCCAGAGGCGATCCAGGGGCGGCTGATCGCCCAGTTCGACCGGCTGTCGGAGCGGTTCGCCTCGATGATCTGTGATGGGGTGGCGGACGGGTCGCTGCGTCCGGTCGATGTCAATATCGCCGCCCAGATGTTCACCGGCATGATCAACGCCGCCGCCGAGCTGCGGGCCTGGACCCGCGACCTCACGCCGGCCGAGGCGGTCGAGCTCTATGTGCGGCCGTTCTTCGAAGGGCTGGCCGGGGCCTGAGCGCCGGGAAAGCCCGCTCAGTTTGCCCGGGGCTGAATTTACGGCATAATGAGTGCCATATTATTCCGCGATCGAGGTTCCGCCATGCGACTGGTCCTGCGTCTGCTGCTGGGTGTGATCGGGCTCGCCGCCCTCATGCTGACCGCGCGGCTGTGGCTTGATCCGGCCATGGCG
>NZ_CANCLE010000187.1 GCF_947378715.1 Phenylobacterium aquaticum | reverse complement strand
TGATCGCGGTGCAGCGCACCCGGCCCACGGGCGAGCTGGGCGGAAGCTTCGACATCCTGGCCGGCGACTATGGCCGCCAGGAAGGTCACGCCGTGCTGAACCTGCCCAAGGTCGGCGACCAGCTCTCGACCAAGCTGTTCTATTCCAGCCGCAAGAGCGACGGATATGAGCGCAATGTCACCCTCAAGAAGGACACTCCCGGGAACAACATCCAGCGCTATGGGGTGAGCTTCCTCTGGACGCCGACCGACAATTTCGACGCCGACCTGACCCTCGAGCATGGCCGCGAGCGCAGCCATACCGACCAGGCGCCGTTGTCCAACAAGAACGACCTGATCTGCAACCTGCCGGCCGCCGCGGGCGGAATCTCGCTCGGCCCGCCGCTGCAGTCGCCGGCCGTGGAATGCGGCCGCAACACCGATGGCGACCTCTATACGACCTATGCCAACAAGCTGGGCGTCGCCAACAACGACGAGGATGACGCCACCCTGCAGGCCAACTGGTCGCTGGGCGCCGTCAGGCTGGCCTCGATCACCGCCTATCGGAAGAACAAGGAGCACGTCACCCAGGACTTCGACGCCTCCTCGATCAACTTCTTCGACACGGTCCGCGACCAGGACTACCACCAGTTCAGCCAGGAGCTGCGGGCCACCGGCAATGTGACCGCCAGCCTCGATTACGTGGCCGGGCTCTATTATTTCGACAGCAAGTACAGCTTGGCCCAGGCCACCAACTACGGGCTGCTGTTCCAGTCCGTCGGCCTGCCCGCCCAGGGCCATCAGCTGGTGGACCATGAGAGCAAGTCCTACGCGGCCTTCTTCGACCTGAACTGGCGGATCGCCGACAAGTGGCGCGCCACCCTCGGCGGCCGCTACACCAAGGACGAGAAGGAGATCCACAACAACTTCGTGGGCGCCTTCAACGTGCGCGCCGACAAGTCGTGGAGCGAGTTCACGCCCAAGGCCTCGCTGGACTTCCAGGCCACCGACAAGATCCTGTTCTACGGCTCGTTCTCCAAGGGCTTCCGGTCCGGCGGCTTCAATGGCCGGGGGTCGACGATCTATTCCAGCACCACGCCCTACAACCCGGAGACGGTCGACGCCTTCGAGCTGGGCGCCAAGACCGAGTGGCTGGACAACCGCCTGATCCTCAACGTCGCGGCCTTCAGCACCGACTACAAGAACAAGCAGGAGGAGGTGGTCCAGAAGACCCCGCCCGGCTCGCCCAACCCCCAGGAAACCATCGTCGCCAACGCCGCTACGGCCAAGATCCAGGGTGTCGAGTTCGACCTCCAGGCCCAACCGGCGCGCAACCTGTCGGTCCGGGCGACGCTTGGCCTGCTGGACGCCAAATATGACGGCTTCAGCCAGGTGGACGAGACCTACGCCCAGCTGAAGGACGACCTGAGCAACCTCAAACTGCGTCGGGCGCCCAAGGCCACCGGCGGCGTCGGCTTCGACTACAAGGTCCCGACCGCCAATGGCGATTGGACCTTCACGGCGGACTATCGCTACATCGCCGCCCACGAGACCGCCATCGCCCCGGCCTTCGGCACCGGCATGTGGACGGGGACCGGCTGCGCCACCGCGACCGCCGCCTCGGCCACCTGCGCCTACATCAAGCCGGTCAACGACCAGCGTGGCCACGCCCAGGCGTCCAACACCGTCGACGCCAGTCTCAGCTGGGATCACCCCCTGCCGACCGGTTCGCTGCGGCTGTCGGTGTTCGGCCGCAACATCACCGACGACCAGGGCCTGTCGGCCGCCCTGCCCGTGGCCGGACTGTTCACCTTCGGCACGCCGCGCGCGCCCCGCACCTGGGGCGTTCAGCTCGGCTACCGGTTCTAGAAACCGGCTTATCCCCGCCCCCTCCCCGGGGCGGGGCTTCTGTTCGTGGAGTTAAAGAGACGTGGCGTTGGACAAGGAACTGGACGGACGGGTGGCGATCGTCACCGGCGCGAGCCGGGGCATAGGTCGCGCGATCGCCGCGCGTCTGGCCGAAGCGGGCGCCCGGCTGGTGCTGACCGGCCGCACAGCCGCCGACGTCCAGGACGCTGCCGCGGCGATCGTCGCCAAGGGCGGGGAGGCGGTCGGGCTGGCGGCGGACACCGGCGACAGCGCGGCCTGGAGCCGGGTGGTCGAGACCGCGCAGTCGCGATTTGGCGGATTGGACATCCTGGTCGCCAACGCCGGTGTGACCGATCCCGCCCCGATCGCCGACATGACCTTGGACGCCTTCCGGGCGCTGCAGCGGACCAATCTGCGGGGCTGTTTCCTGGGCCTGCGCGCGGCGGCGACCGCCATGATCGAACAGGGCCGTGGCGGCTCGGTGATCCTGGTCGGCAGCATCGTCGGCAAGGTCGGCGCCCAGGGCCACGCCGCCTACGCCGCCGCCAAGGATGGCGTGCGGCTGATGGCCAAGGCCGCCGCCCTGGAGCTTGGAGATCGCGCGATCCGCGTCAACTCCCTGCATCCCGGCATGATCCGCACCCGGATGACCGCTGGCTATCCCGAAGACCAGATGGCCGGCCTGATCCCGCTGGGGCGGTTTGGAGAGCCCCGGGAAGTGGCCGGGGCGGCGGCCTTCCTGGCCTCGGACCGTGCCAGGTTCATGACCGGCGCGGAACTGGTCGTCGACGGCGGATGGATCGCACAATGACCGGCGCCCTCCAGGATCGGGTGGTGATCGTCACCGGCGCCACCAAGGGCATCGGCCGGGCGACGGCGGTGCGGCTGGCCGGAGAAGGCGCGCGGGTCGTGGCCACCGGCCGTGATCTCGCCGGCGGGGCCGAGACCCTTGACCTGCTGCGCAGGGCGGGAGGGGAGGGCGCCTTCCTGCCTCACGACATCCGCAGCGAGGCCGACTGGGCGCGTGTGACGGCCGAGGCCGACCGGCTGGGCGGACTCTACGGCCTGGTCAACAACGCCGGCGCCTTCTTCGTGAAGCCGCTGGTCGAGACGACCGACGACGAGTTCGACGACATCGCGGCGATCAATGTCGAGGGAACCTTCCTCGGTGTGCGCGCCGCCTTCCAGGCCATCGCCCGGGCCGGGCGGCCGGGGGCGGTGGTCAATGTCTCCTCGCTGATGGGCCAGGTCGGGTTCCCGGGCGCGGTGGCCTATTGCGCGACCAAGGGGGCCATCACCGGCTTCACCAAGACCGCGGCGCTGGAAGGCGCCGCCATGTCCCCCAAGGTGCGGGTCAACTCCCTGCACCCGGGCGTGATCTGGACGCCGATGATCACCGGCCAGTTCGGGGACAGCCAGGAACTCTCCGACGCCTTCGCGGCCGACACGCCGCTGAAGATGATCGGTCTGCCGGAATACATGGCCGACGCCATCCTCTACCTGCTCAGCGACGACGCCTCCTATGTGACGGGCGCGGAACTGACGGTGGACGGCGGGCGCGGCGCGGATTGAACCCAGGAGCGGTCCATGCAGCTATCTCGAGACGATCTCAAAAGGGCCTATGAGCGGATGTTCACCATCCGCGCCTTCGAGGAACGGGTGGAGAAGGAATTCTCCCAGGGCAATATCCCGGGCTTCGCCCACGTCTATCTGGGCCAGGAGGCCTCGGGCGTCGGGGTCTGTTTCGACCTTGGCGACGAAGACTATATCGGCTCGACCCACCGGGGCCACGGCCACTGCATCGCCAAGGGCGTCGATGTCAAAGGCATGATGCTGGAGATCATGGGCAAGGCCGGCGGCCTGTGCGGCGGCAAGGGCGGCTCCATGCACATCGCTGACCTGTCCAAGGGCATGCTGGGCGCCAACGCCATCGTCGGCGGAGCGCCGCCCCTGGCGGTCGGCGCGGCCCTGACCCAGAAATACAACAAGACCGGCAAGGTGGCCGTGGCCTTCACCGGCGACGGCGCCTCGAACCAGGGGACGGTGTTCGAGGCCCTGAACATGGCCGTGGTGCTGAAGGTCCCGGCGATCTTCGCCTTCGAGAACAACAGCTATGGCGAGCACACCCATGTGTCCTACGCCTGCGGCGCCCCCTCGATCGCCGACCGGGTGCGCGCCTTCGGCATGCCCTGCGAGGTGGTCGACGGCATGGACTTCTTCGCGGTGCTGGAGGGCATGCGCAAGGCCCTGGAACATGCTCGCGCCGGTCACGGCCCCTATGGACTGGAGATCCAGTGCAAGCGCTTCCTCGGTCACTTCGTGGGCGATCCCCAGGCCTATCGCACGCCTGCGGAACTGGCTGAGGCGCGCGCCGCAGACGCCCTGCCACGGTTCCGGGACAGGGTCCTGGAGGCCGGCCTGCTCGACGCCGCCGACTTCGAGGCCATCGAGGCCCAGGTCCTGGAGCTGGTCGAGGCGGCCGTCCAGGAAGCCCTGGTCGCCCCGTTCCCTGACCCGGCGCGGGATCTCACCCGCGACGTCTATGTCCGCTACGCCTGACCGGAGGAAACCGTCATGTCCAAGAAGACCTATGTCCAGGCGATCAATGAAGCCGTGCGGCAGGAGATGCGCCGCGATCCCAAGGTGATCGTGATCGGCGAGGATGTCGCCGGCGGCCAGGGCGCGACCGGCGAGGCTGGTGGTGTCGGCAGCGTGTTCGGTCAGATGCAGGGGCTCTATCGCGAGTTCGGCCCCGACCGGGTGATCGACACCCCGATCTCCGAAAGCGCCATCGTCGGCGCGGCGGCCGGGGCGGCCCTGACCGGCCTGCGCCCGGTGGCGGAGATGATGTTCGTCGACTTCGTCGGCGTCTGCTTCGACCAGATCTACAATCAGGCCGCCAAGTTCCGCTACATGTTCGGCGGCAAGGCGCGCACGCCCATGGTGCTGCGGGCCACCATCGGCGCCGGCTTCCGCGCCGCGGCCCAGCACAGCCAGACCCTACATCCGCTGTTCACCATGGTGCCGGGGCTGAAGGTGGTGATGCCCTCCAGTCCCTATGACGCCAAGGGCCTGTTGATCCAGGCGATCCGCGACGACGATCCGGTGATCTTCCTGGAATCGAAGTTCCTGTTCGGCATGGAGGGCGAGGTGCCGGACGAGCCCTATCGGATCCCGTTCGGCGAGGCGAATATTGTGCGCGAAGGCAAGCACATGACCTTCGTGGCCTTCGGCGCCATGGTGCCTCGCGCCGTCGCGGCCGCTGAGGCCCTGGCGAAGGAGGGCGTCCAGGTGGAAGTGATCGATCCGCGCACCACCTCGCCGCTGGACGAGGACACCATCCTGGAAAGCGTCGCCAAGACCGGGCGGCTGGTGGTCATAGACGAGAGCCCGCCGCGCTGCTCGCTCGCCGCCGACATCGCAGGCCTTGTCGCCGACAAGGGCTTCCACTCCCTGAAGGCGCCGATCCGCCAGGTGACCTGTCCGCACACCCCGGTGCCGTTCTCGCCCACCCTGGAAGACGAATATCTGCCGACCCCCGCCCGGATCGAGGCGGCGGCCCGGTCCATTCTCGTTCACGCATGATCTAGCGCAGGAGGCCCGCCATGGCCGCTCAAGCCGAAGACGTCCTCAAGTCCCGAATGGCGGTCGCCCGGCGGGTGGTCGACCACATCCGCCACGGCACCAGCGACCTCGCCGAGGCGCCCATGGTCAACGCCGCCAGCGTCTATACCGACCCGGAGCGGCACGCCCGCGAGCGCGAGGTGCTGTTCAAGCAGACCCCGCAGTTCGTCTGCCTGTCCACGGAACTGGCCGAGCCCGGAGCGTTCCGGACCTTTGACGAGACGGGGACGCCGATCGTCGTGGTGCGCCAGGGGGACGGTTCGGTCCGCGCCTTCCTGAACATCTGCGTCCACCGTGGGGCGCGGCTGGTGCGCGAGGCGGAGGGCAAGGCCAAGCGCTTCACCTGCTGGTTCCATGGCTGGACCTTCGCCGCCGACGGCCGCCTGGCCGCAGCGCCGGAGGCCGAGCGGTTCGAGGGCGGCATGGCCGGCCGCGACCACCTGATCTCCGTGCCGGCGGCCGAGCGGCACGGCATGGTGTTCGTGGTCCCGACTCCAGGCGCGTCCATGGACATCGACGCCCATCTCGGCGCGTTCGGCGAGATCCTGGCCGGGCTCAATCTGGAGGTCGCCGAGCGGGTCAAGACCGACATCCTGCCGGTGGCCTCCAACTGGAAATACGCCCTGGACACCTATGGCGAGGGCTATCATTTCGCCGCCCTGCACAAGCAGACCTTGGCGCCCTATTTCCGCAACGACATCACCATCTACGACCGTTACGACCGCCATCACCGGGTCGGTTTCGTGGAGCGCGACTGGGAGAAGTGGGTCGACCAGCCGGAGGAGACCTGGGGCGTCCGGGCCGAGGCCGCGGGGATCCATTACCTGTTCCCCAATGTCGTGCTGTTCGCCGGCAGCGTGTCGCCGGGCAAGACCTATCTGACCATCTTCCGGCACTATCCCGGCGAGGCGCCGGGCGAGACCAAGACCTACAAGACCATCTACGCCTTTGGCGGCGTGCGGTCCGAGGAGCACCGGGCCGAGGTCGAGGCCGCCTTCGACGCCACCGCCCATGTGGTGCGGACCGAGGACTATGTGACGGCGGCCGAGGGCTGGAAGAATCTCACCGCCCTGCCGCCCGGCGCGACCGTGGTCTATGGCCGTCAGGAGATCGCCCTGCAGCACCAGCATCGGGCCCTGGCCGAGGCCATCGGCCTGCCGCTGCCGCAACTGAACCCCATCGCCCAGGCCGCCGAATGACCGCCTCTGTCGCCCAGCTCGGCCAGATCATGCAGCTGGCCTATGTCCCCGCCGACTTCGACGCCGCCCTGGCCCACTGGCTGAAGCATGGGGCTGGGCCGTTCTTCGCCCTCGATCACGTGGCGCTGGAGGATGTGCGCTATCGCGGCGCCTCGGCCGACATCGATTTCTCCATGGTGCTCGGCTACTGGGGCGATCTGCAGATCGAACTGATCCGCCAACACAACGCCGCACCATCGATCTACAAGGCTTGGCGCGACGCGGGCCATGAGGGCCTGCACCATGTCTGCATCCTGGTGGAGGACATGGAGGAGGCCCGCGCCCGGGTGGC
>NZ_CANCLE010000186.1 GCF_947378715.1 Phenylobacterium aquaticum | reverse complement strand
CGGACCACCGGGTGGATGGCGGTCGGATTGGCGAGCAGGAGGTCCTCGACGGCCGCCGTCCGCTCGGCCACCCAGGGGCCGCTATAGAGCAGCTTGGCGGCCTCCAGCAGGGGTTCGATATCGACCTCGACCGCCGTCCCGCCCATGGCCTTCAGACGTTCGACCGCGCGGCCATAGAAGGCCTGGGCCTGGTCGTCGCCCATGAACAGCAGCTGGTCCGCGCGGGGCACGCCGAAACTGAAGGCCTCGTCGAACACAGGCGGGGCCTCGCCCGCCCGGCGGCTATAGGGATCTGCCGCATCAAAGCCCGCGATCACCGAGTCCACGAGAGCCGCGTCGGCCACGTCGTGGGTCATCACCGTCACGCAGTCGAGCGTCCGGCAGGCCGGCACGACCCCGCCAGTGCTCCAGCGTCCCTTGGTCGGCTTGAACCCGATCAGGCCGTTGAACGCCGCCGGCACCCGGCCCGATCCAGCCGTGTCCGTGCCCAGCGCGAACGCCACCAGTCCCGCCCCCACCGCCACGGCCGAGCCCGAGCTGGACCCGCCGCTGACATAGTCGAGATTGTAGACGCAGGCCGGCGCGCCATAGGGGCTGCGGGCCCCGACCAGGCCGGTGGCGAACTGGTCGAGATTGGTCTTGCCCATCAGTATGGCGCCTGCGGCGATCAGCTTCTCCACCAGATGGGCCGAGGCCTGCGGCTGATAGGCATAGGCCGGGCAGGCCGCCGTGGTCGGCAGGCCGGCCACGTCGATATTGTCCTTCACCGCGAAGGGCACCCCGGCCAGGGGCAGCACTTCGCCCGCCGCGATCCGGGCGTCGACGGCCCGGGCCTGGGCCAGCACGGCCTCCGGGTCCGGCCGGCAGATCCAGGCATGGGCCTGGACCGCGTCATAGGCGGCGATGGTGTCCAGGGCCTCGGCGGCGACGGTGACGGCGCGCCGCGCGCCGGAGGAGACCTCGGCGGCGATGGCGACGACGGAGGGGCGGGTCACGGTTCGTCTCTCCTCAGGCTGGTTCGACGGCGATCATCGGGGCGCCCGGCGCGATCGGCTGGCGCTCCTGGGCATAGACCTGGCGGACCACCCCGGCATTGGGGGCGGCGACGTCGCACTCGGTCTTCATGGCCTCGATCACCGCGATGACCGCGCCCTTCTCCACGCGGTCGCCGACCCGGACCAGCATCTTCCAGACACTGCCGCCCAGGGGAGCCTCGACCAGTTCGGAGCCTTCCGGCGCCAGGATCGGGGCGCTCTCGGCCTCGGCGGCGGCGTCGCCGGACAGGGCCTCGACCCGGGCGAACTCGCCCTTCAGCTCCCAGTCGGCGCGCTCGGCGTCAAAGGCCGCCTGGCGGGTGGTCTGGAAGGCGGTGATGCTGTCGGCGTCATCGGCCAGCATCCGGCGATAGTCGGAGAGCCGGAACACCTCCTCCTCGATCTTGATCTCGCGCCGGCCCAGCGGGAAGTCGCGGCGCCACTCGGTCAGCTCCTCGTGGCTGACGGGGAAGAACCGGATCTGGTCGAAGAACCGCAGCAGCCAGGGCTTGCCCTCGATGAAGGCGTTGGTCTGGCGATAGGTGTTCCACACCTGGATGGTGCGCCCGAACAGCTGATAGCCGCCCGGCCCCTCCATGCCGTAGATGCACATATAGGCCCCGCCGATGCCCACCACATTGGGCGGGGTCCAGGTGCGGGCGGGATTGTACTTGGTGGTCACCAGCCGGTGGCGCGGATCGACCGGGGTCGCGACCGGGGCGCCCAGATAGACATCGCCCAGGCCCATCACCAGATAGCGGGCGTCGAACACGATGCGATGCACATCATCTTCCGACTCGAGCCCATTGATTCGGCGAATGAATTCAATGTTGTCCGGACACCAGGGCGCGTCGTCGCGGACGGACGCCATGTACTTGTCGATAGTCTCGTAGATCGCCGGGTCCTTCCAGGACAGTGGCAGGTGGACCACCCGGCTGGGGATTTCGAAATCGTCCAGCCCGCCCAGCCGGTCCTCGGCGTCGGCGAGCGCCTGCAGCAGCCGCGCCTGCGGCAGGACCCGGCTGTCGAAATGCACCTGCAGGGAGCGGATGCCCGGCGTTATGTCGATGATGCCGGGCAAGGCCATGGCCTGCAGTTCCAGCATCAGGGCGTGGACCCGCAGCCGCAGTTCCAGGTCCAGCACGATGGGGCCGTATTCGACCAGCAGATGGCGGTCGCCCTGGCGGCGATAGACCACGCGGGGCCGGTGGCCGTTGGCCTCGATGACCCCCAGGATCGGATCAGACAGCGATCCGCCGGCCGACGACGGCGCCACTGGCGGTGGCGCGCGCAGCTCGGCGATCAGCCGGTCCTGGTCCCGCTCGGCGCTTGTGGCCTCGGCGTCGCTGACCAGCTGGAAGCTGACCGTGTCGCCGGGCGCGAGCTGGCCCACCTTCCAGAGATCAGCCTGGATCACCACCAACGGACAGACAAAGCCGCCGAGCGACGGCCCGTCCGGCCCCAGGATGATCGGCATGTCGCCGGTGAAGTCGACGGCGCCGATCGCATAGGCGTTGTCGTGGATGTTGGAGGGGTGCAGGCCGGCTTCCCCGCCGTCGCGCCTGGCCCACTGGGGCTTGGGCCCGATCAGGCGGACTCCGGTGCGGTTGGAATTGTAGTGCACCTTCCACTCGACCCCGCCGATCATGGCGATGTCCTCGGCGGTGAAGAAGTCCGGCGCGCCGTGCGGTCCGGCCAGCACCCGCATGGTCCAGGCCCGGGTCAGGTCCGGCGCCAGCTGGGCCGACAGGGGTCCAGCCACCGGCCCGATCTCCTCATGGCCCAGGTGCAGCACGTCGCCGGCCGCGAGCGTGCGCCCGGCGTGGCCGCCGAAGCCGCCCAGGGTGAAACTGGAACGGCTGCCCAGATAGGCCGGCAGGTCGAGCCCGCCGCGCACCAGCAGATAGCCACGCAGGCCCGCGCCCTTCACCCGGCCGATCTTCAGGGTCTGGCCCGCCGCGATCTCGACAGGCGCATAGGTGGCGATCAGGTCGCCGTCGAGGCGCGCCTCGAACTCGGCGCCTGTCAGGCAGACCACCGCATCGTGGTTGAACACCAGGCTGGGGCCCAGAGCGGTGATCTCCAGCCCGGCCGCCCCCTCGGGATTGCCCAGCAGCCGATTGCCCAGCCGGAAGGCGAAGGCGTCCATCGGCCCGGACGGTGGCACGCCCACGTCCCAATAGCCCAGCCGCCCCGGATAGTCCTGGACGGTGGTCGCCGGCCCGCCGCTCAGCACCCGGATGGTGCAGGGCTTGAAGTCGACCTCCGCCAGAGCCCGGGTCGAGACCTCGCCGCTGACGAAGGCCGGGCTGCGCGCCACCTGGCGCAGCCATTCCAGATTGGTCTCCAGCCCGAACAGGGCCGTGCGGTCGAGCGCCTGCTGCAAGGCCAGCACGGCGGCGGGCCGGTCAGCGGCCGTGACGATCAGCTTGGCCAGCAGGGGGTCGTAGTAGGCGCTGACCTCCGAGCCGTCGGTGACCCAGGTGTCGACCCGGGCCTCCGAAGGGAAGCTCGCCTTCGTCAGCACGCCGGACGACGGCCGATAGTCCTGGCCCGGGTCCTCGGCATAGAGCCTGGCCTGGATCGAGGCGCCCCTGGCGGTCCCGTCCCACTGGTCGAGGAAGGCGTAGTCGCCGGCCGCGCCCCGGATCATCCATTCGACCAGATCGACGCCGGTGACCTGTTCGGTCACTCCATGCTCGACCTGCAGCCGGGTGTTGACCTCCAGGAAGAAGAAGTCGTCGCGCTCGGCGTCATAGAGGAATTCCACCGTGCCGGCCGAGCGATAGTTCGCCGCCTCCGCCAGCCGCACGGCGGCGTCGATCAGGGCCGCCCGCGTCGCGGCCGGCAGACCCGGCGCCGGGGTCTCCTCGATGACCTTCTGATTGCGCCTCTGCAGGGAACAGTCGCGTTCGCCGAGCGCCGTCACCCGCCCCTGGCCGTCGCCGAACACCTGCACCTCGATGTGGCGTGCGCGGCGCACATAGCGTTCCAGGAAGATGCCGGTGTCGGAGAAATTGCCGCCGGCCAGCCGCGCGACAGCGGCGAAGGCGTCCTCCACCGCCGCGAGGTCCTCGCAGACCCGCATGCCGATCCCGCCGCCCCCGGCCGTGGCCTTGAGGATCACCGGAAAGCCGATCCGCTCCGCCGCCTCGCGCGCCGCCGCCGCATCGGTCAACAGGCCGGTGCCGGGCGCGAGCGGCACGCCGTGCGCCTGCGCCAGGTCGCGGGCCGTGTGCTTCAGGCCGAAGGCGCGGATGTTGTCCGGGGTCGGGCCGATGAAGGCGACGCCCGCCGCCGCGCAGCGTTCCGCGAAGCCGACATTCTCGCTCAGAAACCCATAGCCCGGGTGGATCGCCTGGGCGCCCGTGGCCTTGGCCGCCGCCAGTATGGCGTCCACGTCCAGATAGCTCTGGGCCGCCGGGGCCGGGCCGATGCGCACGGCCTCATCGGCCTGAGACACATGCAGCGATCCGGCGTCTGCGTCGGAGAACACCGCCACCGAGCCGACGCCCATGGTCTTCAGGGTGCGAATGATCCGGCAGGCGATGGCGCCCCGGTTGGCGATCAGGACCTTGGTGAACAACGGCCCTACCCCGCGATGATCATGCGCACGGGCGTCGGATTGAAGCCGTTGCAGGGATTGTTGATCTGCGGGCAGTTGGAGACGATCGCCACCAGATCCATCTCGGCGCGCATGTCGACGAACAGGCCGGGCGCGGAAATCCCGTCGACGATCCCCAGGGCGCCGTCGGCCTCCACCGGCACGTTCATGAACCAGTTGATGTTGGAGACCATGTCGCGCTTGCCCCGCCCGTGGCGGGCGTTGGCCTGCAGGAAGTTCTCGACGCAGGCATGCTGGCTCTTGGTGTGGTGGCCGTAGCGCAGGGTGTTGCTCTCACAGGAACAGGCCCCGCCGATGGTGTCGTGATAGGCGACCGAGGTCCCGGTCACCGTGGCCATGGCGCGGCCCTCATTGGACAGCAGCACAGAGCCGGTGCGCAGGAAGATATTGCCCTGGGCGGCCATGGTGTCCTGGGCGCTGTAGCGCTCGGCGTCGTCGGCCAGCGCATACATCAGGAAGTCGACCGCCTGGTTCCCCTCCAGGTCGACGATGCGCAGGGTCTGGCCCCTGCGGACGATGGCGTCCCAGGGGGCGCGGGCGGCGACCACCTGGTCGAGGGTGACGGGGCCGGTCAGGCCCTGCAGCGCGGTATCGGTCATGGCGACGCTCAACGGCTGAAATCGGATTCGACGTTCAGGAAGGCGCGCAGGCCCTCCGGTGTCGCGTTGCGGATCGGATCATCGACCGGTGTCACCGGTCCACGCCAGGCGCTTACCCGCAGCGGCGTCACGGAGTAGTCGGCCCGCGCGTCGAGCACGTGCGGGCAGTTGGCGATGACCACGATCAGGTCCATCTCGGCGCGCAGGGTCAGGGTCCGCCCCGGGGCGAAGGGCCCGATCTGCGGCGTGATCCCCCCGTCCTCCTCCACCCGCACCCCCTTGAACCAGGTGATGCAGGGATGGATGTCGCGGCGGCCCAGGCCGAACTTGGCGAGCGCCAGGCTGAAGCGGTCGCGGGCGTTGGGATGCGGCCCCCAGTTGTCGCCGGTCCCGTAGCGCCGGGCGTTGGACGCCTGGTTCGAAGCGCCGCAGAAGGCGTCGTGGGTCCCCGCGTCGTCGTCCAGCACGCTGAGCATCACCTTGCCCATGTCAGACAGCACCAGTCGCCCGGCGCCCAGATAGGCGTTCCACTGGACCTTGAGCGTATCGGCGACGTTCAGCCGCTCGATCGGCCGCTCGGCGTTGAACACCAGCATGGAGGCGCAGGCGTCGCCCGCCAGATCCGTCAGCTGAAGCCGCGCGCCACGGGCCAGCTGCTTGGCCGCGTAGCCACCGCTCGCGATCGTCTCTTCCCAGACCATGGCCTCGGCGGCGACGCCGGCCGGCAGGTCGGCGGCGACGCTGGCCGGCAAGGTCGGCATGGCGTCGACCCGGGTTCCAGCCATGGCCCGGGCATGGGCCTGGGCGCCATAGGGATTGGCGGTGTCGGTCATTCCGGATCCTGGAGCGTGTAGGAGGTCAGGGCATGAAGGGGCGGCAGCAGGGCCGTGGTGGTGACCAGCTTCAACTGTTGGACGCCGCGGATCTTGCGCAGCAGATCGCAGAGCCCTTGCAGGTTCTCCGACGGTCCCTGGACCAGCAGCACTTCCAGCGACTGATCGTCCTCCAGGAACACGTGCTGCGAGGAGATCACCTCCTCCAGATAGGCCTGCTGGGCCTGGGCGAGGGCCTGGCGGACCCGGCCGCTCTCGGTGCGATAGATGAGCGTGATGGTGCCGGCCAGCACCACTCCGGCCCGTTCCTCGCCATGCTCGGCGAGCTCATGGCGAATCAGCTCGGCGATCATCTGCGACCGGCTCGGCAGGCCACGTTCGGCCACCATCGCGTCCAGCTGGCTGAGCAGCTCGGCCGGCATGCTCAGGCTCAGTCGCGCCAGGGGAAGGGTTTCGACGTCCATGTCCGACTTCGTTCAACGGTATTACGAACCGCACAAATCGTAATACGACACGCCGCCGACGGGAAGCCCAAGCGCCCTCCTCTTAGGCAGAACCCTCGTGGCGGCGCCTAAGAGCAGGGCTCCGCCTTCGGCGAGGGCGCGGCCATCGGCCGTGGCCTGACGCTGGGTGAAACCGCTAGAGCCGTATCCGGCGTCCGGGCCGATTTGCTATAGCCCGGGCCTGGGCCAGGACGGGACGGAACGACATGGACGGCACGATGACGAGCGCTTCGGACCTGGAGCCGATCCTGGAGACGGTGCGCAGGCTGTGTGCGGGGTTCCCGGGGGAGTACTGGCGGGAGCGCGACCGTGAGCGGACCTATCCCACCGCCTTTGTCGAGGCCCTGACCGAGGCGGGCCTGCTGGGGGTGCTGATCCCGGAGGCCTATGGCGGATCGGGCCTGGGGCTGACGGCGGCCTG
>NZ_CANCLE010000185.1 GCF_947378715.1 Phenylobacterium aquaticum | reverse complement strand
CACGCGTCTATGATGCGCCGGGCCTCGTAACTTCCCCCGAGGAGGAGCCTTCCATGAGACTTGCCCTGTTCGTGTTGCTCGCCAGCCTTGGAGCCGCCGCCGCACAAGCCCAGCCGACCGATCCGCGTCTCGCCCTGGATGCGGCGGTGATGGCGACCGGACCCGCGCCTCAGGTGCGCCTGACCCTCGCAGAGCCCTACGCCCAGGCCTATGCGATGAAGCAGGCGGGTGTCGCGCGGACCTCGGTGGACCGCCGGCTCAGGTCGGAGGATGTGACCGGATCGCTCGGATTTCTTTGCGGACTTCAGCCGGGCGCGGAGCGCAGCGGGGCGGCGGCGGCCAATGGCTATGATCCGTCCGGCCGGTTCCTGGGGGCGAAGCTCAGCTTCGCATTCCGCTGAGCTTCAGCTCGCCGCGTAGATCATGATGCCGGTCGCCACTGACAGGTTCAGGCTGTCGGCGCGGCCGCGCATGGGGATCTTGACGTTGACGTCGCAGAGGGCGGCGAGGTCGGGGGTCAGGCCCTGCTGCTCATTGCCCATCAGCACCAGGGCGGGCTTGGCGTAGGTCGCGCTGCGGTGGTCGACCGTGGCGGTGAGCAGGGTGCCGACCACCGAGCCCGGCCAGGATTGGCGCCAGGCGGCGAACTCTTCCTCGGTGGCCTTGACG
The DNA here is from genome assembly GCF_947378715.1 of Phenylobacterium aquaticum. Lineage (GTDB taxonomy): Bacteria > Pseudomonadota > Alphaproteobacteria > Caulobacterales > Caulobacteraceae > Phenylobacterium > Phenylobacterium aquaticum_A. Next base: position 6,356 of record NZ_CANCLE010000185.1, on the reverse strand, counting down.
ATCGGCACGGCGAAGATTGAGCCCATGGTGGCGCGGACCGCCTCGACCGAGAACGGATCGCAGCATTCGCCGACCAGGATCACCGCGCCGCAGCCGGCGGCGTCGGCTGTGCGGACGATGGTTCCGAGATTGCCCGGATCGCGCACCCGGTGCAGGGCGATCCAGCAGGTCGCGCTGTTCGGATCGAGATCGGCGAGCGGGGTGAAGACCTGGCGGAACACGCCGACCACGGCCTGGGGATTATCCCGGCGGGACACCTTGGCCAGGATGTCCTGGGTGACCTCGATCACTTCGCCGCCGGCGGCCTCGGCAGCCTTGGCGGCCTGGCGCAGCAGGAGGTGGCCCTCGGCCTCACGGCCGAACATCAGGATGTGCGGGGCATGGCCCAGTTCCACCGCCTCAGTGACGATCTTCAAGCCCTCAGCCACGAACAGGCCGGTCTCTTCCCGCTCCTTGCGCAGGTGCAGGGCGCGGACCGCCTTGACCGTCGGATTGGTCAGGGAGGTGACGGCGCGGCCGCTCACGCGGCCCACCGGGCGTAGAAGCTCATGCCGATCTCGCGATCGCCGCCCTCCTGGCAGAGCGCCAGCTCGCCCCACTCGATCCGGCCGCCGCGGGTGGAGAGCTTGTCGGAGAGCAGGCCGGCCAGGGCCGCGCCGGAAATCCGTTCGGCGTAGGCGTTCAACAGCAGGAAGGCGGGCTTTTCCGAGAGCAGCTCGGCGCATAGGGTGGAAAGCTCAGGCAGGTTGTCGAACAGCTTCCAGACCTCGCCGTCTGGGCCTCGGCCATATTTCGGCGGGTCGAGGATGATGCCGTCATAGCGCGAGCCCCGGCGCACCTCGCGCTGCACATAACGGCGCGCGTCCTCGCAGATCCAGCGGATGGGACGATCCTCCAGGCCGGACAGCGCCGCGTTTTCCCGCGCCCAGCCTATGGCCTTCTTCGACGCGTCCACATGGGTGACGGCGGCGCCGGCGGCGGCGCAGACCAGGCTGGCGACGCCGGTATAGCCGAACAGGTTCAGCACCTTGGGCTGACCTTCTGCGGCGCGCACCTTCTGGTCCAGCCAGGCCCAGTTGGCGGCCTGCTCGGGGAAGAAGGCCAGGTGGCGGAAGGCGGTGAAGCGGGCGTTGAACCGCACGTCCCCCCAGCCCAGGGGCCAGGTCTCCTTCGGCCGCCCCTGGAAGCGCCAGCGGCCGGCGTCCTCCTCGTCGGTGGGGTCGAACACGGCGTCGGCCTTGGCCCATTCGGCCTCGGACAGGCGCGGGCTCCACAGGCACTGGGGCTCGGGACGCACGACCAGATAGGGGCCGTAGCGCTCGAGCTTGCGGCCATGGCCGGAGTCGATCAGGGCATAGTCCGCCCAGCCCTGGGTGCGCATGACACCGGGCGCTTCAGCGACGGCGGGACGGGAGGCGGTCATGGGCAGGCCTTAGCCGGTTCGGACGCGGCCCGTCCAGTCGCGCGGATCGTCGGGAACCGGCCATCGGGGGCCGCTTCGGCCCCAGCGCGGCCATTTGTCATGGAAATGTCCCATTTCCAGCGAGCGGGCTTGCCACGTCACCTGTTTTGGTTTCCGCTCGCCGGAACAAGAAAAACATAGTGTTGTCATTACGGAAGGAACCCCGTGACCACGGCAGTGACCACGCGGCGCTCGGCGAGGAAACCCAAGGGCGACGGCCATCTGCGCCGCGCCGAGATCCTGGAGGCGGCGGAGCGAATCTTCGTGGCCGAGGGATACGAAGGCGCGACCATCCGTAAGATCGCCGACGAGGTCGGCGTGTCGTCCACCGCCCTCTACATGCACTTCCCCGACAAGGGCTGCATCCTGCTCGAGATCTGCGAGCGGACGATCATCCAGCTGCTGGAACGCAACGCCGAGCTGGCGGCCAAGCCGCTGGATCCGGTCACCCGGGTCAAGCAGATGCTCGACGCCTATATGCGCTGGGGGCTGGAGCATCCCAACGCCTATCAGCTGGTGTTCTCAGGGACCAATCCGGTGTCCGACGTCTGGGCCGAGAGCACCGCCGAGCTCAGCGCCCGCTGCTATGAAATCTTCTCCGGCGTGGTGCGCGAAATGGCGGCCGAGGGCCGGCTGCGCACCGGCACGGCGGATTCCGCCGCCCAGGTCCTGTGGGGCGCCTGCCATGGTGTCGTCGCGCTGCTGATCCTGCGGCCGACCTTCGAATGGGCGCCGACCGAGGAACTGATCCAGGTGACCCTGGACGGCCTCATGCACGGGCTGGTGGCGGACTAGGCGCCAAACCGCCTAGGGGTTGGGGATCGGCGCCATGCTGACGACCGAGGCCGGTGGCGCGGCCGTGGCGGTGTCGGTGGCGATCACATAGCCGTAGCCGCCGCGCTTCAGATCGCTCGACAAGGTGATCTGGGTGGTCCCGCCGTTCAGCCGGGCGCGATAGAGCTGCATGCCCTCCATCACCCGCATCACATAGTTCCGCGTCTCGCTGAACGGGATGCACTCGATGAAGTCGATGGGATCGCCGCTGCCGGTGCGCGGGTCGCCGCAGTAGCTCGACCAAAGGGTCGGGCGGCCAGGACCGGCGTTATAGGCCGCGACCGCCATGACATAGGACCCGGAGAACGAGCCGACCAGGTCTCCCAGATAGGTGGAGCCCAGGCGCATATTGTAGTCGGGGTCGTCCAGCTGGCCGCTGGAATAGGCGACGCCGACCTTGCGGGCGACCAGGGCGGCGGTGCCGGGCATCAGCTGCATCATGCCCCGCGCGCCGACGCCGGAGCGCACCATGGGGTCAAAGCCGCTTTCCTGGCGGGTGATGCCCAGCACCAGGGCCGGTTCCGGGGCGTTGAAGGCGCCGGGCGGGGTGCGGACCGGATAGCCGCGCTGGGGCAGGATGAAGCCACGCTGGGCGGCCGATCGCACGGCCTTCATCGAGGTGTCGATCTCGCCATAGCCGCGCGCCATATCGACCAGCAGGGCTTCTTCCTCGGCGGTCGGCAGGACGTCGTCCAGGGCCAGGACGAAGGTGCGGAACAGGTCGCGATTGCCGTTCTCGATCAGGATGCGGGCGGCGCGGACGGTCTCGCGCCCCTCGAACCGGGTCCGGTCGGATTGGGTGAGCTGGGGGTCATAGCCCATGACCAGACGCCCGCCGTCGACCTTCTCCGCCGACAGGAGGCCATAGAAGGTGGTGTAGTACTTGGCGCCTGCTGAATAATAGGCCTGGGCCCGGGCCTGGTCGCCCTGGGCTTCGGCGGCCCGGCCGCGCCAGTAGAAGGCCCGTCCGCGCGTGATGGGCGAGGAGCCGATCCGCTCGATGGCGGCGAAGTGGGTGTCGGCCACGGCGGGGTTCTTCAGCCGGGTCAGGGCGATCCAGCCAGCATAGAACTCGGCTTCGGCGGCGTCGGCGCCGGTGGTCAGGCCGCTGTGCGCCGCCGCGGCATATGCGCCGGCAGCGTCGCCCGCGCGCAGGGCCGACAGGGTCAGCTGATAGCGCTCATCCCAGACGCGGTCGGCCATTTCGGGGAAGGGCAGGTCGGTCGGGAACTTGGCGACCAGGCCCCGGGCCAGGTCCTCCATGCCGTGCTTGCGGTAATAGACCGCCCGCTCGAAGGCCAGGCCCGGACTGTCGGCCACGCTGGCGGGCAGGTTGGCGGCGATCGACTGGGCGTTGCCGACATTGGAGCGCAGCGCGATCCGCGCCTGCGCCAGCTGCTGCTGGTCGGGCGGCAGCAGCGGGATCATGTCGCGGGCCGCCGGTCCCTGGCCGCCGAACAGGATGACGTCGGCGCGGCGGACGTGGTCTTCGGTGGTCAGGACATCGCCGAACCGGGTCAGCATCTGGCGCTGGGGTTCGGCCTCGAACATCCGGTCGCGCCAGAAATGGCGGATCAGCTTGGCGGCGGCGTCGTTCTGGCCGAGCGCGCGGTAGGCGCCGGCCAGGGCCATGGCGCCCTGCGGGGTCAGGGGTTCGGAGCCGCCGAACCAGGCGATGATCTGGGCGGGGCTCTGGCCCGAGGTCTCGACCAGTTTCTCCGCCGCCGTCTGGCGGCGCACGGCCCTGGGCCAGCCGGCCAGGTCACGCCGGGCCTGGTCCAGGTCAAAGAAGGTCAGCGAATCCGAATTGGCGTCGACAAGCGCCCAGGTGGCGATCTTGCGGGCGATCGGATCGGAAATCGCCGCGATCGCCGAGCGCGCGCCGCCGATATCCGCCCGTCGCGCCGAATCAAGCGCGCTCTTGAGGGAGGCCGCATCGCCGTCCGACAGCGAGGCCCGATAGGCGGTCGCCGGGGTCTGGGTCAGCTCGATGGGCGTGGTGGAACCCTCGGGTCGCTGGTCCGTAGGCGCTTGCTGAGCCTCGGCCACGCCAAAGGCCATCGCGGCGATGGCGATGGTCACAACTGCCTTGGTGGCCTTGGACGGCAAAACGAAACGCTCCTAGTTTGATCCGATTAGATATGCAGATGAGTTGCAGCGCGAGGCCACCGCGCCATATTGTCCGCCCAAATCATGAGGCCGCAACACCGGGCCTCGCTTTCACGGCTTTTTGCAGACCATGTCCGATCCTTTGTTCCAGGGCGTCATGCCGGCGCTCGTCACTCCCTTTCGCGACGGCGCGGTGGATGAGACGGCCTATATAGCCCTCGTCGAGCGCCAGATCGCGGGCGGCGTCCATGGCGTGGTGCCGGTGGGCACCACAGGCGAAACCTCGACGCTCAGCCATGACGAACACCGTCGGGTTGTGGAGCTGTGCGTGAAAACCGTGGCTGGCCGCGTGCCGGTCGTCGCCGGGGCCGGATCCAATTCCACCGCCGAGGCCATCGAGCTGGTCCGTCACGCCAAGACCGTGGGCGCCGACGCCGCCCTGGTGGTGACGCCCTACTATAATCGCCCCAGCCAGGAGGGGCTCTACGCCCACTATGCGGCGATCAACGACGCCGTCCAGCTGCCGGTGCTGGTCTATAATGTCCCGTCGCGGACCAGCGTCGACATCTCCGACGCCGTGCTGATCCGGCTGTCCAAGCTGCCCAATATCGTCGGCATCAAGGATGCTACCGGCGACATGGCCCGCGCCACGCTGCAGCGCATCGGCTGCGAGCCCGGCTGGGTGATGCTGTCCGGCGATGATCCCACAGCGCTGGGCTACATGGCCCATGGCGGCCATGGCTGCATCTCGGTGACTTCCAACGTCGCCCCCGATCTCTGCGCGGCTTTCTACAACGCCGCCCTGTCGGGGGACTGGAAGACGGCGCTCTATTGGCAGGATCGTCTGGTGCGTCTGCACAAGGCGCTGTTCACCGACAATTCGCCGGCGCCGACCAAGTTCGCCCTCGCCCATCTGGGCCTCTGCCTGGAGACGGCCCGACTGCCGATCGCGCCGGCCTCGGAAGGCTCGCGCGCGGAGGTCCTCGCCGCATTGCGCGAGGCGGGCGTGATCTGATGACCGGCAAGCTGATCGCCGAGAACCGGCGAGCGCGGTACGACTATTTCCTCGAGGAGACCTTCGAGGCCGGCCTGATGCTGACCGGCACCGAGGTGAAGTCGCTGCGCGTGGGTCGCGCCAATATCGCCGAGTCCTACGCCTCGGTGGAGAACGGCGAGATCGTCCTGATCAATTCGGACATCCCGCCCTATGGCCACGCCAACCGCTTCAATCACGAGCCGCGCCGCCATCGGAAGCTGCTGCTGCACAAGAAGCAGATCGGCAAGCTGATCGGGGCCGTGCAGCGCGAGGGCCGCACGATCATTCCGATCAAGCTCTATTGGAACGAGAAGGGCCTGGCCAAGCTTGAGCTGGCGCTGGCCAAGGGCAAGCAGAACCACGACAAGCGCCAGGCCACGGCCGACCGTGAATGGCAACGCGACAAGGCCCGGTTGATGAAGGACCGGGGTTGATCCAGGCGGCGGATATCGAGGCCATAGAGCGGGCGACCCTGGCCGCCGTGGCGCCCGACGAGGTGCTGGAGATCGAAGGCTGGCTGGTGGGGCTCGATCCCGGCACCATCCGCCGCGCGGCCAGCGCCGTGCCGCTCAGCCACAACCTGCCGCATGATCCCGCTGTGCTGGACGCCATCGAGGCGGCCTATCGGTCGCGCGGCCTGTCGCCGGCCTTCCGGGTGGCGGATGCGCCGGGACTTCAGGCCGTCCGCGACGCCCTGGCGGCGCGGGGCTATGGCTTTGAACAGCCGACCCTGGTGAAGACCGCGACCGTCGCCGCCGTCCGCGCTGTGACCGATCGCGACCCCGCCGAGGTCGCCGACCGGCCCGACGACGCCTGGGCGGCCGTGTTCCTGGGCGAGGGCTTCGATCCCGTCGACGGCGCCTATCGGGTCAAGGCCCTGAGCCGGTCTCCCGGCGCCGCCTATGGGGCGGTGCG
>NZ_CANCLE010000184.1 GCF_947378715.1 Phenylobacterium aquaticum | reverse complement strand
TCCCCAGAACCAGGCCCGCAAGGGCGCCCATCCACCGCGTCATCGTCTCACTCCAACGAAGGCGGCGATGTGACGGAGCGTCGGGCCGATTGGCAAGGGCCCGGCGGGTTCAGAACCGCTTGTAGGTCGCCGCCAGATCGTCGGGCAGGGTCTGGACTTCGGGCTTGGCCCGCACGCCGGTAGCGAGTTCGTTGAACAGGGTGGCCGGATTGTCAGGCGCGACCTTCAGCTTGGCCTTCGGCAGGGCTTTTTCCGTCAGCCGCCACTGGGTGGGCGAGACCTGGCGGACCACGGCGTCGGTCTCCACCACCTCCCCGTTGGCGGTCGTGCGCGGGCAGTGGGCCTTGAGCTCGGTGTCGCTGACCCACTCGTCCGCATAGCAGTTGGACTTGAAGACGAACTTCAGGTGCGGGGTGCGGCTGAAGTCCTCCAGGTCGAAGCTGGCCTTATAGTCGCCGACGGAGAAGGTCTCGTGCTGGCTTTCGAGGAGGACGCTCTTGGCCGGGTTGAACTGACCTTCGATCACCCAGAACAGCCGTCCGGTCTCGTCGAAAAGATAGTTCGGCTGGTCCCCGGCCTGGTCTGAGTCTTCGGGTTCGGGATAGTTCGGGGACAGCATGAAGACCGGCCTGGGGCCCGCGGCGGTCTTGATGACGACGCTACCCAGTTCGTTCCAGTTGAAGGCGGCGCTGTTGGTGAACCGGGCCACCGGCTTGCCGTCCGCGGTCAGGGTGAGGACCACGCCCTTGCGCACCGCCGCCAAGACCACGGTCTTGGCGGGCGCCGCAGCCTTGGGCAGGGCGGCGGCGACGGCTGGCGGGCTCAACAAGATCAGGGCCAGGCCGGCGGCTTTCAGGCCGGTGCTCAAGCGTGTCATGGTCGCGTCCCCCAAAGGAGGCGCGATCTGACGGCCCGCGCCGCATCATGCAAGCGCGGGGCGCCCCAAATCCGGTCGCCGTCCTAGATCAAGGCCGACGGCTCTAGCCCCAGCTCCTTCAGCAGCGGCTCGGCATAATCGACACGGCCGGTCATGGTCGCGGGATCGCCCTTGGCCAGCTGATAGACCGCCTCGGCGATATATTCGATCGGCTGGACCCGGTCCTTGGTGGCCTCGTTGATCAGGCCGTGCACGGCGACGCCGGGGGTGTCGACCAGGCCCGGCGAGACCACATTGACCGCGACGCCGTCGGCCTGGACCTCGGAGGCGAGGCCGGTGGTGAAGCGCTCCAGCGCCGCCTTGCATAGGCCATAGACCGTGCCGCCGCGCCCGCCGCGATAGGGCTTCTGCGGATGGATGCCGGCGGGCGAGGAGATGTTGACGATCCAGCCCGACTTGCGCGCGATCATGCCCGGCAGCACCAGCTGGGACAGGTGGAAGGGCGCATAGACCTGCACCTCCATCATCAGCTTGAAACGCTTCTCGGTGAACTCGACCACCGGCATGAAGAAGGTGATGGCGGCGTTATTGATCAGGATATCGATGGGCCCGAACGTCGCTTCAGCCTCTTCCACCAGCCGTTCCCGCTCACTGGCCTGGGCAAGGTCGGCCTTGATGAAGGCCACCTGGCCGCCGGCGGCGCGGATATGCTCGACGGTCTCGGCCAGCGTGCCCGGCAGGCGGCTCTCGCCCTCCTCCGCCGTGCGGGCTGAGATGACGACGCGTGCGCCTTCCATGGCGAGGCGCGCGGCGATGGCCGCGCCTATGCCCCGACTGGCGCCGGTGACCAGGGCGGTCTTGCCCGCAAGCGTTCCGTTGGGATTGATCTTGGGCGCAATGGCGCTGGCGCTGGACATGAAATGAGGCCCTCCCCGGGCTTTGTTATGGTTCAAACAATGGGTCAGCCTCGCGCCCTTCCGCCGCCGGCGCAAGCCAACCGCTCGCCTGATGGGCGGAAAGGCTGGCCGCGCGGCCAGGGCGTGTTAATCCTTTTCCATGAGCAAGCGGGATCGCGAGGCGGGCGGCATGGCGCGCAATTTCTTCAACCTGATCCTGGTGCTGATCCTGGTGGCCGCCTCCGCCTTCCTGGCCGCGCCCTGGTTCGCCTTCCGCGCCCTCAGGGCCGACGCCCGAGACGGCGACGCGCAAGGCCTGGCCGAACTGGTCGACTACAACGCCGTGCGTGCTTCGCTGAAGGCCCAGCTGACCGACCAGCCGGCCCCGGCCACGCCGCCGCCCAGCGTCTGGACCGATCCGCTCGGGGCCCTGCGCCAGGCGATCCAGCCCCTGACCCCGCCGCCGCCAGCCGTCGAGCGCTATGTCGGCGTCGAGGGCCTGCACGCCCTCACCCGGGGCTATACGCCCGGCAAGGCGCCGGCCGAGCCCGCGCCGCCCACCACCTTCAAGGGCCACCTTGAGGCGACCCTGCACCAGAACTGGCCCCGCACCCAGTTCTGGGATCCGGGCCGCACGCGCCTGGCCGTGAAGGACCCGGCTGCGCCGGAGCGCGAGACGGTCTTCACCTTCGAGCGCAAGGGCTGGTTCAGCTGGAAGCTGGTCAATATCAAGCTGCCGGCGAAGACCAAATAGTTCTTGATTTGTTCTATCCCCGCGCTAGGCTCGGCGAGCTTCAGCGGAGGACGAGATCATGATCGGATATGTCACTATCGGCGCCTTGGACGTCGAGGCCGCCCTCCCCTTCTATGATGCGGTGTTCGGGGCGATGGACCGCGAGCGCAGCTTCTTCCAGGGCGGCTGGGCCGGCTATGGTCCCAAGGGCGGCGACGCCGACACCTATATCTGCCCGCCCTTTGACGGCGAACCCGCCCGGGCCGGCAACGGCATCATGATCGGCTTCCTGGCCCCGTCAAAGGACGCCGTAGACGCCGCCCACGCCGCAGCCCTGGCGAGCGGCGGCCAGGACGAGGGCGCGCCGGGTCCGCGTCCGGCCGACTCCACCAGCTTCTATGGCGCCTATTTCCGCGACCCGACCGGCAACAAGTTCTGCGTCTTCGCCCGCACCTGAGGCGCGGGCGATCGCGGAGCGATCAGCCGCCGATCGCGGCCTTGATCGCCGCCAGACCTTCGCCGGCCTTGGCCCCGTCCGGGGCGCCGCCCTGGGCGAAGTCGGGACGGCCGCCGGCGCCCTGGCCGCCCATGGCGACCACGGCGGCCTTGGCCAGCTCGACGGCCGAGAACTTTGCCGCCGCCGCGCCGGTCACGGCCACGGTCACCGCCGCCTTGCCCTCGGCCACGCCGACCAGGGCGATGATCCCGTCGGTCACCTGCTTCTTGAACTCCTCGGCGATGGGCCGCAGGTCCTTGCCGCCAACGCCGTCCATGATCCGGGCCATGACCTGGACGCCGGCGATCTCCTCGACCGCCGCCGTGGCCGCGCCACCGCCGCCGCCCATGGCCAGCTGGCGCTTGGCATCGCCCAACTCCTTTTCGAGCCTGCGGCGCTGGGCTTCCAACGCGTCGACCCGGGCCAGGACCTCGGAGACCGGGGTCTTGAACTGGTCGGCCAGGGCCTTGGCGACGCCGGCCTGTTCGATCAGCCAGCGGCGCGCCGCCTCGCCGGTCAGGGCCTCGATGCGCCGGATGCCGGCGGCGACTCCGCCCTCGGAAATGATCTTGAAGAGCGCGATGTCGCCGGTGCGCGCCACGTGGGTGCCGCCGCACAGCTCCACCGAATAGGCGCCTTCACCCTCCAGCGCCTGGCCAAGGGTCAGGACCCGGACCTTGTCGCCATATTTCTCGCCGAACAGGGCCATGGCCCCGGCCTCGATGGCCTCTTCGGGTGCCATTTCCTCGGTGAGGGTCGGCAGGTTCTGGCGGATCACCGCATTGACCTCGGCCTCGATGGTGTCGATCTCGGCAGCGGTCAGGGGGCCGCCATGGCTGAAGTCGAAGCGCATGCGCTCGCCATCGACCAGCTGACCCTTCTGGGACACATGCGGGCCGAGCACGTGGCGCAGGGCCGCGTGCACCAGGTGGGCCGCGGAGTGGTTGGAGCGGGTGGTCAGGCGACGCTCGGCGTCAACCGCCAGGCGGACCTGATCGCCCACGGTCAGGATGCCCTCGGTCACCTCGATCTCGTGCACGAACAGGTCGCCGGCCTGCTTCTGAGTGTCCAGCACCTTGCCCTTGCCCTCCGCCCACTCGACCTCGCCAGTGTCCCCGGCCTGGCCGCCGCTCTCGGCGTAGAAGGGCGTGCGGTCGAACACCGCGAACACCGTCTTGCCGGCGCCCGCCTCGGTGAGCTCGGCGCCGTCGGCCACGAGGGCCTTCAGGACGCCTGTGGCCTCGACGGTGTCGTAGCCGATGAACTCGGTGGCGCCGAGGCGCTCGCGGATCGCAAACCACTCGCCAGACGCCGCCGCCTGGCCGGAGCCCGACCAGGCCTCGCGGGCCATGTCCTTCTGCCGCTTCATGGCCACATCGAAGGCGTCGAGGTCGACGGTCAGGCCCTTGGCCCGCACCGCGTCCTGGGTCAGGTCGAGCGGGAAGCCGTAGGTGTCATAGAGCTTGAAGGCCACGTCGCCGGACAACACGCCGCCCTCCGGCAGCTTGGCGGTGGCTTCGTCCAGCAGGGCCATGCCCCGGCCGAGGGTGCGGCGGAACCGCTCCTCTTCCTGGCGCAACGTCTCGACGATCACCGGCTCGGCCCGGCGCAGTTCCGGATAGGCCTCGCCCATCTCGGCGATCAGCACCGGGGCCAGGCGGTGCATCAGGGGCTCCTCGGCCCCGAGCAGGTGGGCGTGGCGCATGGCGCGGCGCATGATCCGGCGCAGCACATAGCCGCGCCCCTCGTTCGACGGCGAGACGCCGTCGGCGATCAGGAAGCTGGTGGAACGCAGGTGGTCGGCGATCACCCGGTGCGACGGACCATTGGTGCCGTCGCCGACCAGGGCCTTGGAGGCCGCGATCAGGGTGCGGAACAGGTCGATGTCATAGTTGTCGTGCACGCCCTGCAGCACGGCGGCGATGCGCTCGAGGCCCATGCCGGTGTCGATCTGCGGCTTGGGCAGCGGCTTGCGCGTACCGTCGGCGAACTGCTCGAACTGCATGAAGACCAGATTCCAGATCTCCACGAACCGGTCGCCGTCCTCGTCCGGGCTGCCGGGCGGGCCGCCGGGGATGTGGGCGCCATGGTCGTAGAAGATCTCCGAGCACGGACCGCAGGGGCCGGTGTCGCCCATGGACCAGAAATTGTCGTTGGTGGAGATGCGGATGATCTTGTCGTCGCTCAGGCCCGCGATCTTCTTCCAGAGGTCGGCCGCCTCATCGTCGGTGTGATAGACGGTGACGCACAGCTTCTCAGCAGGAATGCCATAGACCTCGGTCAGCAGGGTCCAGGCGTGGGTGATCGCCCCTTCCTTGAAATAGTCGCCGAAGGAGAAGTTCCCCAGCATCTCGAAGAAGGTGTGGTGGCGGGCGGTGTAGCCGACATTGTCCAGGTCGTTGTGCTTGCCACCGGCCCGCACCGACTTCTGCGACGAGGCGGCGCGCGGGGCCGGCGGGGTCTCGGCGCCCGTGAAGTAGTTCTTGAACGGCACCATGCCCGCATTGACGAACAGCAGGGTCGGATCGTTCTGCGGCACCAGGGGAGCCGACGGAATGATCAGGTGCTCGCGCGCGCGGAAATAGTCGAGGAAGGTGGCGCGGATCTCGTTGAGGCTCGGCATGGCTCTGAAACGCTTGGGGTCGAAATGGGAGGTCCCGCCGCGCCTGCTGCGCTGCGGAAAGGGGATCGTTTACGAAACTTGCGCGGCCCCGCCAAAGAAAAAGCGCCATGAGAAAAAGGACGCCCGGACGCAGAGGTCCGGACGTCCTTGCCAGAAGGACAGCCGTGCGGGGTCCTTAAGCGCCAGGCTCGGGGACAGCGGGGTTGGCGGCGCGTCCCGAAGCCACAGGCGCCGGAACGGCTATCCTTCAGGGTCTCTGGAGAGAGATCTTGTCGGATCAGGCCCTATTCGTCGTCGGTCTCGGTCGGGCCGACCAGCAGCTCTTCCTCGATGACGTCCTTGGCGCCGCGCACCTGGGCCTCGATCTGGTTGGCGATGTCGGGATTGTTGCGCAGAAACTCGCGCACATTGTCCCGACCCTGGCCAATCCGCTGGCTGCTCCAGGAGAACCAGGAGCCCGACTTCTCGATCACGCCGGCCTTGACGCCCAGGTCGATGATCTCGCCCAGCTTGGAGATGCCCTCGCCGTACATGATGTCGAACTCGACCTCGCGGAACGGCGGGGCGACCTTGTTCTTGACCACCTTCACGCGGACATTGTTGCCGACGATCTCGTCGCGGATCTTCACCGAGCCCGTGCGGCGGATGTCAAGGCGGACCGAGGCGTAGAACTTGAGCGCATTGCCGCCGGTGGTGGTCTCCGGCGAGCCGTACATCACCCCGATCTTCATGCGGATCTGGTTGATGAAGATGACCAGCGTCTTGGCCTTGGAGATCGAGGCGGTCAGCTTGCGCAGCGCCTGGCTCATCAGGCGGGCCTGAAGGCCCGGCAGGCTGTCGCCCATCTCGCCCTCGATTTCCGCGCGCGGGGTGAGCGCCGCGACCGAGTCGATGACGATGATGTCGACGGCGCCCGAACGGATCAGGGTGTCGGTGATCTCCAGGGCCTGTTCGCCGGTGTCCGGCTGCGAGACCAGGAGCTGATCCAGATTGACGCCCAGCTTCTTGGCGTAGGCAGGATCCAGCGCATGCTCGGCGTCGACGAAGGCTGCGGTGCCGCCGGCCTTCTGGACCTCGGCCACAACATGCAGGGCGAGCGTCGTCTTGCCCGAACTTTCCGGACCGTAGATCTTGACCACCCGGCCCTTGGGCAGACCGCCGATCCCGAGCGCGATGTCCAGGCCCAGCGACCCCGTGGAGACGGCTTCGACCTCCATGGTGGCCTTGTCGCCCAGTTTCATCACCGAGCCCTTGCCGAACGCCCGGTCTATTTGAGCCAGCGCCGCTTCGAGCGCCCGCTGCTTATCGCCTTCTTCTCTTGCCACGAGCTTCAACGCCGATTGGTTAGACATGATGGGCGCTCCTTATTCCATGATTCCGCCAACCCGACCGGCCGCAGATCGCCGCG
>NZ_CANCLE010000183.1 GCF_947378715.1 Phenylobacterium aquaticum | reverse complement strand
GGCAACGGCTGGGGCATGACCGAGACCTGCGCCACCGTCACCACCCACGGGTCGGAGGACTACACCAATCGGCCGATGTCCTGCGGCCCGGCCGTGCCGGTCGCTGAGCTGCAAATCCGTGACCCCGCCGATGGCGTGACGGTGCTGGGCGTGAATGAACTTGGCGAGCTGTGGGCCAAGGGCCCGATGATCGTGAAGAACTATTGGAACAAGCCCGAGGCCACCACCCAGACCTTCGTCGACGGCTGGGTGCGGACGGGTGACCTGGCGCGGGTGGATGAGGAGGGCTTCTGTTTCATCGTCGACCGGGCCAAGGACATGCTGATCCGCGGCGGCGAGAACATCTACTGCATCGAGGTCGAGAACGTCCTCTATGACCACCCGGCGGTGATGGACGCGGCCCTGGTCGGCATCCCGCACAAGACCCTGGGCGAGGAGCCGGGCGCGGTCGTCACCCTGAAGCCGGGGGCCTCGGCCACCGAGGCCGAGCTGCGCGCCCATGTGGCCGAACACCTGGCGGCCTTCAAGGTGCCGGTGAAGGTCAAGTTCTGGCACGAGACCCTGCCGCGCAACGCCAATGGCAAGATCCTCAAGAACGAACTCAAGAAGCTGTTCGAAGACGAGAAGGTCTGAGGTAGGTCACCCCTCCCGGCGGCGCTCTGCTAAAGGGAGGGGATGACAAAGTCCCGCGCTGATCTGTTGCTGGTGGCCCGTGGCCTGGTCGACAGCCGGGCCAAGGCCCGCGCCACCATTGAGGCTGGCGGTGTCACCGCCGACGGCAAGCCGGTCACCAAGCCCTCCGAGATGCTCTACGAGACCTGCAAGCTGCGGGCGGTCATGGCCCATCCCTATGTCGGCCGGGGCGCCCTGAAGCTGCTGCACGCCTTCGAGCTCTGGCCGATCGAGGTCGAGGGCGCCGTGGTGCTGGATGTCGGCGCCTCGACCGGCGGCTTCACCGAGATCTGTCTCGAACGCGGCGCGGCCAAGGTCTATGCGGTCGATGTGGGCCGCGCTCAACTGCATGAGCGCCTGGCCGCGCACCCCCGGGTGGTCTCGCTGGAAGGGGTCGATGCGCGCGACCTGAACAGCCGCCTGATTCCCGAGACGCCCGACCTCGTGGTCTGCGACGCCAGCTTCATCGGCCTGGCCAAGGTGTTGCCTGCGGCCCTGGCTCTGGCGCGGGCGGGCGCCGATCTGATCGCCCTGGTCAAGCCGCAGTTCGAGGTTGGTCCGGGCCGTGTGGGCAAGGGCGGGTTGGTCAAGGATCCGGCCGATCGCGCCAGGGCGGTGGCCGAGGTGATCAGCTTCCTGGAGACCTCCGGCTGGCCGGTGCTGGCCCATGACGACAGCCCCATCACCGGCGGCGACGGCAATCTGGAATTCCTGCTGCACGCACGAAAAGACCGCCCGGACTGATCCGGGCGGCCCAATTCGTCCAGGTCAGGCGCAGGCCTTAGTCGACGACCTGATAGTGGCCATTGGAGTCGGGGCAGACGCGCACGAAGCGCTTCTGGACCCGGCCATCGGGCAGGTAGATCGGGCTTTCGGCCAGGGTGCAGCCATTGACGTCGGCTGGCTGGCGGCTGTCGACATTGTAGCTGGCGCCATAGCGGTCCGAGCCGTAGCCCTGCTGGCCGCCATAATAGCCGCCACCGCCGCCATAGGAGCCCTGATAGCCGTAGGCGTCCGAGCCGTAGCCGTTGGAGCCATACTGGCTGTTGCCATAATAGCCTTGGCGTTGCTGGGGTTCGCAGGCGGCCGAGCTTCTGCCGACCTGCGACCCGACGACGGCCCCGAGCGCGCCGCCCAGCAGGGCGCCGCCCTTGCGGCCGCCATGGTGCGACGCGACGTTGGAACCCAGTGCGGCCCCCAGCGCGGCGCCGACCAGGGCGCCGGTCGTGCCGCGATTGGTGTTGGCGCGGCGGCAGGGGTCATAGCTGTAGTCGTTCTGGCCGTAATAGCCGCCCGACTGCGCCGAGGCGAAGGTCGGGACAGCCAGGGCCGCGGAGAGCGCCATGACGCCCGCTATTCCGGTCAGGCTGACCTTGGCGATATTGGAACGGATGCTCATTGGAACTCTCCTTTGGAGACGAAAATAGAGGGGTGACGCCTAGCTGCGTCCGCTGGGCCGCCACACGCCATCGCGGTCGCGGCAAACTTCAAATCCGTGGTCGCGGCCGCCATAGGACTCTTGGACCCACTGGCAGTTGTTGCGGCTGTACTTGGTCTGCTTGACCCGGCTCGGATAGGTCTCGCACTTGACGTAGTGCTTGCCGATCTGGTGGCCGGCGACCCCGCCCACGACGCCGCCGATCACGGCGCCGCCGGTCTTGTTGCCCTTGCCGGCCAGCGCGGAGCCGAGCAGGGCGCCGGCCACGGCGCCGACGACGGTGCCCTTGGTGGCGTTGCTGTCCTGCTCTTTCTTGCAGATATCGCCCTGGCCGTAGTCCTTGGCGGATTGGGCGGCGGCGAATTGGGGAACGGCCAGGCTGCTCGCCATCGCGGCGACGGCCAGGCTGAGAACGATTGTGCGCTTCATGGGCTAAAGTCCTTCGTTCTGTTCCCGAGAGGGGCGCGTCCAAGCGCCGCTTTCGGAGATGAGGTTTGACTGATCGAACCTGAACGGGTCTTGAACAGACCCACAGCGGTGCGTTCAGCGTCGTCCAGTTGGCGAAGTCGCCACGGCGAAGCTAGCAAGACCGGCCGCCTTGAGAAATGAGCTCTGTCATGCGCCACGCCAGACGACCCTCGCGGGCCCCCGCCAAGCCGTCCGCGCCCTCGGGTCCGCCGGTCGAAGTGCTGATCCAATCCCTGGGCGGGGAAGGGGACGGCGTCGCCGCCGGGCCGATCTATGTGCCCTTCACCCTGCCCGGTGAGCAGGTGCGCGCCGTGGGCGGCGGCGACCGGCGCGAGCTGGACGCGGTGCTGGTCGCCTCGCCAGAACGAATCGAACCCGCCTGTCCGCACTTCGGCGTCTGCGGCGGCTGCGCCCTGCAGCACTGGAGCCACGCCTCCTATCTGGCCTGGAAGGTCGAGCGTCTGGTCGGCACCCTGGCGCTGCAGCATATCGAGACCGAGATCCTGGCGCCCTTCGCCGCCGCGCCGGGCACGCGCCGCCGCATGGCCCTGCACGCCCGCAAGGGCAGCCGCGATGTCGCCCGCGTCGGATTCAAGGCCCGCAAGTCCTGGGACCTGGTGGAGATCGACGCCTGTCCGGTGGCCGATCCGCAGCTGGTGGCCGCGCTGCCGGCCCTGCGCCGGCTGGCCGCGCCGCTGTTCGAGCACCCGAAGTCCGCGCCCACCCTGCACGTCACCTTGACCGGGGCGGGCATCGATATCGAGATCACCGGGGTCGAGAAGAAGTCCGGTGGCCTGTCCGCCGACGCCGGGATGAGGGTGGCGGCCATCGCCGCCGAGGCCGACTTCGCCCGGGTCACCCTGGACGGCGAGGCCTGTTATCTGTCGCGCCAGCCCGCCGTGCGCCTGGGGCCCGTGGTGGTGTCCCTGCCGCCGGGCGCCTTCCTGCAGGCCGTGCCCGCCGCTGAGGCCGCCATGGTCGCCTTCGTGGGCGAGACCGCGGCCGGGGCCAATAAGATCGCCGACCTCTATTGCGGGGTCGGCACCTTCACCTTCCGTCTGGCCGAGATCGCCCCCGTCTATGCCGCCGAGGCCTCCGCTGCGGCGATCCGCGCCCTGTCCAGCGCCACGGCCGGGGCTCCAGGCCTGAAGGGCATCACCACCGAGGCCCGCGACCTGGCCAAGCGCCCGGTGCTGGCCGAGGAGCTCAAGCGCACCGACCTGGTGGTCTTCGACCCGCCGCGCGCCGGCGCCCTGGAACAGACGGCTGAGCTCGCCCGCTCCAAGGTCTCCCGGGTCATCGGGGTGTCCTGCAATCCCGCCACCTTCGCCCGCGACGCCCGGGTGCTGATCGACGCCGGCTTCAGCCTCGACCGCGTCCTGCCGGTCGACCAGTTCCTGTGGTCGCCGCATATCGAGCTGGTGGGGGTGTTCACCCGTTGACCCGACCGGCGCGAAAGCCGTTTGCCAAACAGTGTTCAGTGCTTCGTACTCGCCTGAACACTGAAACAGCCGGGCCCAGCGAGGCCCGGCGGCCGGGAGCGGAACATGAGCGATGGCGCCGTCGATATTCGGGATGAAGCGCGGGCCAGGGCCTATGCCGTCCCGCTGGAACAGCTGAACCCGGCCCAGCCGGAACTGTTCGCCGACAATGAGATCTGGTCGGTCTTCGAGCGCCTGCGCCGCGAGGACCCGGTCCATTTCACCGCCGACAGCGCCTATGGGCCCTATTGGTCGATCACCCGCTACAATGACATCATGGCGATCGACACCAATCACGAGGTGTTCTCATCGGCCGACGGCATCGTGCTGGCCAGCCTGGAGTCCAAGGCCCAGAACGCCGGCCGGGCGCCGCGCCCCAGCTTCATCTCGATGGATCCGCCCAAGCACGACGTGCAGCGCAAGACGGTCAGCCCCGCCGTGGCGCCAGCCAATCTGCACCGCATGGCCCCGGTGATCCGCGAGCGCGCCGGCCTGATCCTCGACGCCCTGCCGATCGGCGAGGAGTTCGACTGGGTCGACCTGGTCTCCAAGGAACTGACGGCCATGACCCTGGCCACCCTGTTCGACTTCCCCTTCGAGGATCGCCGCAAGCTCACCCACTGGTCGGACATGATGACCAATGCGCCGGGCTATGGACCGGTCACCAGCTGGGACCAGAAGCGCCAGGAGATCGGCGAGTGCTTCGAGGCCTTCACCGGCCTGTGGAACGACCGGCTCAATGCGCCGCCAGGGTCCGACATGATCTCGATGCTGGCCCATGGCGAGGCCACCCGCGACATGGACATCCATGAGTACCACGGCAATGTCACCCTGCTGATCATCGGCGGTAACGACACCACCCGGAACACCATCTCCGGCTCGGTCTACGCCCTGAACCAGAACCCGGCCGAGTACGCCAAGCTCAAGGCCGACCCGTCGCTGATCACCTCCATGGTCTCCGAGACCATCCGCTGGCAGACCCCGCTGGCCCACATGGCCCGCACCGCGACGCAGGACTTCGAGCTGCATGGCAAGACCATCAAGGCCGGCGACCGGGTGGCCATGTGGTACGTCTCAGGCAATCGCGACGACACGGTGATCGCCGAACCGGACCGCTACATCATCGACCGCGAGCGGCCCCGCCAGCACCTGTCCTTCGGCTTCGGCGTCCACCGCTGCGTCGGCAACCGTCTGGCCGAGCTGCAGCTGACCATCATCTGGGAGGAGATGCTCAAGCGCTTCCCCGACATCCAGGTGGTGGCCGAACCCACCCGCACCCATTCGGTGTTCGTGAAGGGCTATGAGACCCTGCCGGTGGTGATCCCCGCGCGGAACTAGCCGAACAGATCGCGCTGGTCCCCGGGCTTGGGCGGGACCTTGAACAGGCCGAGCTCCAGCTCGGGGATCGGCCTGTCGAGGTTGAGGCGCGCCTTGGCCATGCGGAAGCGCTGGGCGAGCATGTCGGCGACCGGCCCCTGGCCCTTCATGCGTTGGCGCCATTCCGCGTCATAATCCTTGCCGCCGCGCATCTGGCGGACCAGCGACATGACCTTGCCCGCCCGATCGGGATGGTCGGTGGCCAGCCATTCCTGGAACAGGTCCTTGATCTCCAGGGGCAGGCGCAGGGCCACATAGCCCGCGCCGACCGCGCCCGCGCCGGCCGCGCGTTCCAGCACCGCCTCCAGTTCATGGTCATTGAGGCCGGGAATGGCGGGGGCGAACATCACCACGGTCGGGACGCCTGCGGCGCTGAGCGCCTGGATCGCCGCGATCCGCCGCTCCGGCGTGGCGGCCCGGGGCTCCATGCTGCGGGCAAGCTTGCGGTCCAGCGTCGTCACCGAGACCGCCACCCGCACCAGGTTCCTGGCCGCCAGCGGGGCGAGCAGGTCGAGATCGCGCAGGATCAGGGCCGACTTGGTGATGATCGAGAAGGGATGGTTGAACCGTCCCAGCACCTCGATGAGCTGGCGGGTCACCTGGACGATCTTCTCCTGGGGCTGGTAGGGATCGGTATTGCCGCCGATGTGAATGAACTCGGGGCGATAGCGGGGTTTGGAGAGCTCCGCTTCCAGCAGCTTCGCCGCCTCGGGCTTGAAGAACAGCTGGCTCTCGAAATCCAGGCCCGGCGACAGCCCCATATAGGCGTGGGCGGGGCGGGCGTAGCAGTAGATGCAGCCGTGCTCGCAGCCCCGATAGGGATTGATCGAGCGATTGAAGCCGACGTCGGGGCTGTCATTGGTCGAGATGATCACCCGGGCCTTCTCGGCCGTGAGGGTGGTCTTCAGCTGAACCGGCGCGGCGTCCTCGTCCGTCCAGCCGTCGTCAAAGGCCTCGCGGGCCTGGGTCTCGTAACGGCCGGACGCATTGGTGCGGGCGCCGCGACCACGGGGCTGGGGCGCGATCTGCTGGGTGAAGGTCGCCATTGACGTCACATGAGCGATGAGTAAGAACAAAGCAAGAACTTCTTGACGCCAGAGGGCGACGCGACCCCTTTTGCGTCCATGCTCTCAGCCATCATTCCGACCTTCAATTCGCAGGACGATCTTCAGGTGCTGCTGGCTGCTCTGGTCCCGGCGGCGGTGGATGGGCTGGTGCGCGAGGTGATCTGCGCGGACGCGGGATCGACCGACGCGACGGCGGTGATCTGCGAGGACGCGGGCGCCAAGCTGATCGCCGGCGGGCTGGTGGCTGCGGCCGAAGCGGCCCGCAACGAGCGGCTGCTGATCCTGCCCGCCGACCTGCGGCTGGCGCCGGGCTGGGAGGAGGGGCTGGGCCGTAAGCTGAATGATCTGAAGGGCGCGGTGCGGATCGAGGGCGCGCGGCTGACCGGCCTGCTCATGGGTCTGCGCCGCCCGCCCTGCGGCCTGGTGGTCGACCGGGAGCGGGTGATCGGCCGGACCGAGACGCGGGACGCCCAGGCCCTGATCAAGGCCCTGGGGCTGGGCGCCAGGCGGCTCTGACGCGCCTCAGAAGAACAGCTTCCTGACCGTCAG
>NZ_CANCLE010000182.1 GCF_947378715.1 Phenylobacterium aquaticum | reverse complement strand
TCGATGCCGGTGATCTGGTAGTTCTGCTCGATGAAGTGGGTCTGGCGCTGCTGGAAGCCGCCGACCACGAAGCGCAGGCGCTGGTCCTGCGGCGACGACAGGCGGATTTCGTTGGAGACGCGGGTGAAGTGGTCGCGCCCGGTGATCCGCTGGGTCGGGTCTATGACATTGCCGTGGGAGTCGGTGATGTAGGCGCCCGACCCGAACAGGGTGTCATAGAAGAACGAGTAGTCGGTGTAGTCGGAATGGCTGTCGATCCGACGGTCCATGTAGCCGCCGCTATAGACCAGGTCGAAGTCGCTGATCTTGCCCTGGACGGTCATCGCCGCCTGGTACCACCGGTCGTGGCCGTCCTCCGGCAGGAAGTGCGTCACCTTCAGGTCGCCGACGCTGGGATCATAGCCAAACACCCCGTTGGACTTGGTGTCCTGGGTCATGAAGGTCGGGCGGATGGTCCAGGTGTCGTTGAGGTCGAGCCGCAGGGCGATCCGCGCGCCATAGGTGTCGACGTCGTTGTAGTTGTTCTTGGCGATCTTCTTGTTGTTGATGGTCACGCCGGAGGTCGGGTAGGTCATGGTCCCCGGCACATTGTCGATATAGCCGGCGTCGTGCTCGTCCCAGGCCACCATGCGGATGGCGATCTGGTCGTTCACCGGGATATTGACCATCCCCTCGGCGACATAGCCCGTGCCGCCGTGGTCGACGGAATTGACCTTGAGATCATAGCTGCCCTTGAGGACGCCCAGTTCCGGCTGGTTGGTGATGATCCGCAGGGTGCCGGCTTGCGAGCTGGCGCCATAGAGCGTGCCTTGCGGGCCGGCCAGGGCCTCGACGCGGGCGATGTCATAGACGTGCAGGTCGAGCGCCCCGCCGATGGTGGTGATCGGCTGTTCGTCCAGATAGGTGCCGACGCTGGGCAGGGAGCCGGAGTGATTGGCGTTGGCGCCCGAGGCGATGCCGCGCATGAACACCGTCGCGCCGCCCGGGGCCGCGCTCTGGGCCGCCACGCTGGGCAGGAACTTCACATAGTCATTGAAGTTCTCGACGTGCAGCTGCTCAAGCTTCTTCGTCGAAAAGGCGGTGACGGCCACCGGCACGTCCTGGAGGTTCTCTTCCTTCTTCTGGGCGGTGACGACGATTTCCTCGACCGTTGGTCCGGCCGTCGTATCCGCCGCGAGGGCGGCGGGAACGCCCGCCAACATGCTGGTGGCGAACAACGCCGCTCCGAAGGCCACCCGACCGCGAGTCTGCCGAACCATCCCAAAACCCCTCATGAATTCCATCCGTCATGTCGGCGACACCAGCCCGACATCAAGGCGTCACACGGCTCCGGAGCCCGGAGTCTGTCAAGCTTACCGATGCGTCATCTTGGCGCCTGTGGCGCCCGTGCATCAGGTGGTGGCGGGCACGCCAGGGTAGGCCTCAAGCACCGCGCCCAGGGCGAGCTTGAGCGGTCCAAGCCAGGGTTCGTAGTGCTTCCACTGGTCCAGTCCGTCGGTGAAGATCGGGCGGCGGACCTGTTCCGAACTCGCGGTCCGCACCGCCCGGTCGTTCTCGTAGAACTTCAGGCAGCCCGCCTCGAACGGCAGGCCGCAATAGTCGAGCAGAGCCCGGACCTGCGTCTCCGGATCGGCGACCATGGCCTCATAGATCACCCGATGCACACGGCCCGGCAGCACCGCGTCGAAGTGGGCCATCAGGGCCACATAGTCGGCGTAGTAGCGACCGAGGTCGGTGAGGTCATAGGTGAAGCCCTGGCCCCGAGCGAAGTGCTGCTTGAAGCCCGAGAAGCAGCAGCCCAGCGGATGGCGCCGCGCGTCGATAATCCTGGCGTTCGGCAGGATCAGGTGGATCAGTCCGACATGGGCGTAGTTGTTCGGCATCTTGTCGATGAACAGCGGCCGGCCCAGTTTGCGCTGCGGCGCAGTGCGGGCGAGATATTCCTCGCCCAGCGCCCGGGCGGCGTCGGCGTCCAGATCGGCCAGCATGTCGGGATAGGCGGAGGGCGCGTCGCGCCGTGAACGGCCGCCCAGCCGCTTGGCGATGGCCGGCAGGTCCGGCAGTTCCATGGTGCCCTCGATCTGGGAGTGGCTGGCCAGGATCTGCTCGATCAGGGTCGAGCCGGCGCGGGGCAGGCCCAGGATGAAGATCGGGTCCGGCGCCGGACTGCCGAACCCCGCCCGGGCCGCGAAGAACTCGGGCGTGAACAGAGCCCGCGACCGGCTCAGATGGGCGCTGGTCTCGTCAGCGTCATAGTCCAGCGTCTGCTTCCGCAGGGCGTTGGCGGCGGCGTAGGACGCGAAGGACGCCTCGTATTCCGCCCGATCCTCCAGGGCCTTGCCCAGGCTGAACTCCAGGTGGAAGCGGTCTTCGTCGGCGATGTCGCGGCGGGCGAGCTGGCTCCGCATGGCGGCCAGGTCGGCGTCGGAAAACCGGAAGGTCTTGAGATTGGCCAGGCTCCACCAGGCCTCACCCAGGCTGGGCAGCTGATCCAGCGCCTGGCGATAGGCGGCGATGGCGTCGTCCTGGCGGCCCAGGGTCTTCAGGGCGTGGCCATAACTCATCCAGCCCTTGGGCTGGATCGGATAGTCGGCCAACAGCGGCTCATAGACCTCGATCGCCCGGGCGTATTCGCCCAGTTGGCTGAGCGCCGCGGCCTGCAGGTTGCGATAGCTGGGATTGGCCGCGTCGGCCGCCAGCAGGGTCTCGATCTCCGCCAGGGCCAGGGCGGCCTTGGTCTGGCGATAGAGCACGATGGCCAGGTTATGCCGCGCCGGGGTGAAGCCGGGCGCCAGCTCCAGGCAGCGGACCAGCAGGCCCTCGGCGTCCTCATAGCGGCCCAGGCGGGTGGCGACCTCGGCCAGCATGCGGATGGCGGCGATCTCGGTCGGCCGGGCCTTGAGCAGTTCGCGCAGGCTGTGCTCGGCGACCGCCAGCTGCCCCCCGGCCAGGGCGGCGCCCGCCTCCATCAGCACCGGATCGGCGATGGCGCACCCCAGCTGCCGGGCCTGGGCCTCGTCAGCGCCGGCGCTGTCGCCTAGCATCCGTCGCTGCTGGGCCAGCACACCCCAGGCGGCGGAGAGATCGGGCTTGAGCTTGACCGCCTGGGTCAGGGCGCGCTCGCCGCCCCGGCTGTCGCCGGCCTCGATCCGCGACAGCCCGAGGTCAAGATGCGCGGCGGCCCATTTGGGCTGCGACCGGGCCAGGGGCTCCAGCAGGGCCACGGCCTGGCCGGCATCGCCCTGATAGCGGCGGGCCCGGGCCAATAGCAGCACGGCGGCGGGATGGTTGGGCACGGCCTCCAAAATGGCCCGCGCCTGGGCCTCGGCCAGGTCGGGCCGGGTCGGCAGCATGCGTTCGGTCTGGGCGAGCGCCGCCTCAAGGCTGCCGGTGGGGGCGTCGGTCACTGGATTGGCTCGCGGCTCATTGCGGCCGATCAATCGCGGCCCGGCCGGCCCCTGTCAAATCGACCGGCCGGCGGTCAGGGCCAGGAGGGCGAAGCTCGCCAGCCAATGCTCGCCCATATAGTCGCCGGCCACGTGGGGCAGGCTGGCGGCCAGATGCCGGTCGGCGGCGGCCAGGGCGACCGGCCGGACCGGGTCCGCCGCGTCCAGGCTCCCGGCGATCGATCGCCAGCACCAAGCGCGGCTGAGGTTCAGTCCGTCGAGATGGGCGATTTTGCCGTCGGAGCGGTCGCTGACCGTGGCCGGGGTGAACAGGGTGGCGGGCGATTGCCCGGCCGCATTCGGCAGGAAGCCGGCGAACCAGGCGCGGAACGCGGCCGGGGCCAGCAGGCGGCGCAGGCACTCGGCCTCCATCAGGGCCGGAGACAGGAAGTCGTCGCCCGACGGCTCCCAGGCCTGGCACCCCTGGTCGGCGCCGTACCAGCCGAGCGCGGTGTCCCGCAGCAGGGTCTCAAGCGCGCCGTCGCCGGACGCGACCGCATAGTCGTGGGCCAGGGCGACGGCGAAGGCGGTCGAGGAATGCACGCCGGTGCGCACTGGATAGGTCGCCTTGGGCAGGAAGTCCCGGAACCGTTGGGCGAAGGCCTCGGCCAGCGGTGCCAGGCGGGCGGCCCAGGGCGCGTCCTCATGGGCGATCAGCTCGGCCTGGAGCTTGAGCAGCCAACCCCAGCCATAGGGGCGCTCGAAGCCCCGCGCGCTGGGACGGTCCAGATAGGCGCGCTCGGCCTCGACCTTGTCCGCCGTGAAGGCGTCCGCGAACAGGGCGTCGATCCGGGCGGCCTCGGCCATGTCCGGGAACAGGCGGCGCAGCGAGGCCAACAGCCAGTAGCCGTGGACGCAGGAATGCCAGTCGAAACTGCCATAGAAGATCGGATGCTGGCGGATCGGGTCGCCGTGATCGCCGGGGCCGGCGTTCACGTGATCGAGCTTGTTCGGGAACTGGCGCGCCACGTGACCGAGCGCGATCTGCGCGAAACGCGCGGCGATCTCAGGGGTCAGGCCCTCAGGCGCGGAAGGCGAGGACATACATCAGGACCATGTTGATCAGGAGCAGCGGGGCGGCGGTGGGGATCTGGGCGCGGATCACCCCATAGCGATCCTTCAGTTCCAGCAGGGCCGAGGGCACCAGGTTGAAATTGGCCGCCAGCGGCGTCGACAGGGTGCCGCAGAACCCCGACAACATGCCGATGGCGCAGATCACCGCCGGATCGCCGCCGAACTTGTGGATCAGGAACGGCAGGGCGACGCCGGCCGTCATCACCGGGAAGGCGGCGAAGGCGTTGCCCATCAGCATGGTGAAGCCGGCCATGCCCAGGCAATAGACCGCGACGGCGACGACCTTGGTGTCCATCGGGATCCAGGTGGTGACGAGGTCGCCGACCACCTGGCCGACGCCGGCCAGGGCGAAGACCGCGCCGAGGGCGGCCAGCATCTGCGGCAACAGCGCCGCCCAGCCGACCGTGTCCATCAACCGGCGCCCCTCCTGCAGCGGGGCCATCAGGGGCTGGCGCAGCAGCAGCAGCGCCACCGCCACGGCGATGACCGCGCCCAGCGCCAGGGAGATCAGGGTCACCTGCTTGGGGTCGAACAGGGGCTGACCGGCCAGGACCACCTGCTTGAGCACCAGGGTCCCGAACAGCACCACGCCTGGCACGACCAGGGCGGGGACAAACAAGCGATTGCCGAGCCGCTGGGCGCTGCCGAACTTTTCGGCCGGCGTCGGGCCGGCGGGCGCGCCCTGGCCCAGCTTGCCGATGCCGGCGATCACCGCCAGCGCCAGGACCAGCATGCCGTTGCCCAGGTCGCCGAGATAGTCCCCGGCCAGGAAGCTCAGGGCGAACAGGCCCCAGAAGGCGCCATTGCGCCAACGCTTGGGATTGGCGGCGTCGCGCACGCTGAGCACGGCGTAGGTGGCGAAGACCAGGCCGGCCAGCAGATAGACGAGGCTGAGCTTGATCATTGGCCCGCCTCCGAGGGCGCGGTCCGTGCGATGTTCCGTCCAAAGAGGATCAGCCGGGCGCTGTGCAGCAGGAAGGCGGCGATGGCCGTCGGGATCGCCCACAACGACAGGTGCAGGGGCTCCATGACGATGCCGCTCTGGGCCAGGAAGCCGACCATCAAGAGGATCGAGCCTATGGCCAGGAAGATGTCCTCGCCGAACAACAGACCGACATTGTCAGTGGCCGCCGTGAAGGCGCGGATGCGCTCGCGCGTCGGCTCATCGAGCGGGCCGCCCTGGGCCTCGGCGGCGGCCTCCGCCATGGGCGCCACCAGCGGCCGCACGGTCTGGGCGTGACCGGCGATCGAGGTCAGGCCGAGCGCCGAGGTCAGTTGGCGGAACAGCAGATAGCCGATCAGCAGCCGGGGCAGGGTCAAGGCGCGGAAGCCCGAGATCAGGGCCCGCGCCCGCTCCTGCAGACCAGCCCTCTCCAGCACCCCGATCACCGGCAGGATCAGCCAGACGGCGCTGACATAGCGGTTCTGGTTGAAGGCCTTGCCGAAGGCGCTCAGCACCTCGACCAGGGGATGGCCGGCCAGCATGCCGGTCACCAGGGCCGAAGCCACCACCACCAGCAGCGGATTGAGGCCGATGGCGAAGCCTGCCACCACCAGAGCCACCCCTAACAGGATCAACATGTCCAAACCCCTCGCGCCCGATTCGCGCCCGATTCGCGATTGTCACGGGCGAGGTTAGTTCAAAGCCGCCTTCATCGGACACTAAGCTTTGTCGGGCCGAATGGCGGGGTCGAAAGTCGCACGGAGGTCCGCGGAGGCGTCATGTCGATCATCCACGCCCCAAGCGGCTCAACGGCGGACCTCACGGCCGCCAGGGCCCCATGATCCTGGGCGTCATTCAGGCCCGGATGTCCTCCAGCCGGCTGCCCGGCAAGGTGCTGGCCGACGTCCTGGGTCAGCCGATGATCGGCCGCCAGATCGAGCGCCTGCGCCGGTCACGACGCCTGGACCAGCTGGTGCTGGCCACCAGTCTCGACGCCTCGGACGACGCCGTCGCCGCCTGTGGCGAGACGCTCGACCTCAAGGTCGTGCGCGGACCGCTGGCCGATGTGCTGGGCCGCTTCGCCCTGGCCCTGGACGCCTTCCCGCAGACCACGACCCTGGTGCGCCTGACCGCCGACTGCCCGCTCGCCGACTGGCGGGTCGTCGACGCGGTGATCGATCGGCTGGCGGAGAGCGGCTGCGACTACGCCAACAACACCATGCCGGAGCGCACCTTCCCCCACGGCCTGGACGTCGAAGCCATGACCGTGGGCGCCTTCCGGGCGGCGGCGGCCGAGGCGACGGAGGCCTATGACCGCGAGCATGTCACGCCCTTCATCTACCGCCAGCCCGACCGCTTCCGCCTGGCGACCCTGAGCCGCCAGCCCTCCCTCGCCCATCTGCGCTGGACGGTGGACTATCCGCAGGATCTGGACTTCGTCCGCCACGTCTATGGCGCACTCCATGCCGCGGACCCGGACTTCGGGACCGAGGCGATCGCGGCCCTGGCGTGGAACAGTTCGAAGGCGGCGAACTAGCCGACCTCAAATCCCCGCGCCCGCAAGCGCGCCAGGCTCGCCTCGCGCACCTCAGCCCAGTCGCGGGCCAACAGGCCCAGGCCCACCACGTCGCGGGGTTCGCCGCCCTTCCAGACATGGGCGCGATACAGCGCCTCG
>NZ_CANCLE010000181.1 GCF_947378715.1 Phenylobacterium aquaticum | reverse complement strand
GCCAAGGGCCTGGCCCGTTCGCCCATGACCAGCATCGACCAGACCCGCCGACTGGCGGAGCTGGTTTTCGACGAGGTCGAGGCCGAACCCCTGGCCAGCGGGACCGGGGCGCTGGACGCCCTGCGCGACGCCGGCTGGACCCTGCTGGCTGCCGACGCGCTCGGCGCCTGCGACGTGATGCTCGAGAAGGCCGTGGCCTATGCCCAGGAGCGCAAGCAGTTCGGCCGGGTGATCGGCTCTTTCCAGGCGGTCAAGCATATGTGCGCCGAGATGGCGGCCGAGCTGGAGCCCTGCCGGGCGCTGGTCTGGTACGCCGCCTACGCCTTCGACGCGGCCCCGGACGAGGCCTCGCTGACGGCCGCCCACGCCAAGGCCCACACCTCCGAGGTCGGCCGCTTCGTCGCTCGCACCGCGACCGAGGTGCATGGCGGCATGGGCATCACCGACCTGCTGGGCCTGCACTTCTGGTTCAAGCGCATCGGCCTGAACCGTCAGCTGCTGGGCGGCCCGGAGCGGGTGAGGGCGACGGCCGCGCGGCTCCAGGGCCTGGCGGCCTGATCAGGCGAGACGGGCAGACGATTCCGGGGCTAGCCTCGTCCCCTCGAAGCCAGGGGAGAGGACGCCATGAGTTGCCAGCACGGAGCGTTTCTCAAGGCGGTCACGCCCTCGGCGGACGGCTGTGAGGAATGTCTGAAGATCGGCGCGGGCTGGGTGCATCTGCGTTTGTGCCGGGCGTGCGGCCATGTGGGCTGCTGCGACGACTCGCCCAACACCCACGCCACCAAGCATTTCCGCGCCACCGGCCATCCAATCATGGAGACCTATGATCCGCCGGACGGCTGGGGCTGGTGCTATGTCGACGAGATCATGCTCGACCTCTCCGACGACCAGACCCTGCACCTGCCGGGCGGGCGCTACTAGCTAGGGCGTCACCAGGCCATCGCGCATCGAGGGGTGGACCAGGGCGTGCAGCTCCGGGCGCTTGGCGATGTAGGCGTGGAAGAAGGGGCAGGTCGGCTTGACCAGCAGATTGAGCTCCCGCGCATAGGCCAGGCCCGCCTGGACCAGCAGGCCGCCAACCCCCTTACCGCCGAAGGCCGGCGGCACGACCGTGTGGGGGAAGACGATGGCGTCCGGCTCCAGTCGGTATTCGGCGAAGGCGGTCTCGTCGCCGAGCTGAACCTCGAACCGATGCGTCGTCTTGTTGTTGATCACGTTCAGCGGCGCGTCGGTCATGGCCAGTCCCTTCTGATTCCGGGGAACGAGAGCATGTCGGCGGCTGGACGGCCAGTCCGCTTCCACGTTCGCTGAACCTGCGTTGCGCCAAGGTTTCAAATCCGAACGCCGCCTGACATTCCCCCGCCGAGCTGTCGTGCGATGACGCGGCTCAATGATTTGGGGAGAGGCTGATGACCCGTCGCCTGAAGATATCCGCGATCTGCGCCCTGGGCCTGATGGTCATGGCCGCGCCCGCCGGCGCCCAGATGCGGCCGCCGCTGGATGGCCCATCCGCCGAGGACAGGACCCGGATGGAGGCGCACCGCGCCGAGATGGCGCGTGACATGCACATCCTGCTGCGGCTGCGGCCCGACCAGGAGGCCGCCTGGAAGGCCTTTGAGGCCGCCATGGCCCCGCCGGAGCCGCCCATGGCGCCCCCGCGGGGCGCGCCCGATCTGGCCGCGACCACGCCGCAACGCCTTGACGAGATGGACAGACGCCGCGCCGAGGGCGACGCCCGGGGCGCCAGGATCGAGGCGGCGGTGCGCGCCTTCTACGCCGCGCTCTCACCGGAGCAGCAGCAGGCGTTCGATGCGCTCGGGCGGCTCACCGGCCCTATGCGACCCGGCCCGATGGGGCATGGTCCCATGGGCCCTGGGCCGCACGGGCGGGGGCCGGGCGGCCCCGGCGGCTTCGAAGGCCCCGGCGAACGCGGGCCGCCCCCGCCGCCGCGCGACTGACGAACCACGGGCGCCTCCCGGCTCCCTTGCCCAGGGCTTGAACAGCGGCCTCGCGGAAGGGCGGACGCGAGGTCGCATGGGCGAAATGTGGCGAACGTGCGATATCCTGGCCACAGTTGGGCGCCAGGGACGCATCATGAGCCTCGCCATGAATCCCGCTCCGATCCCGCAGATCCTCGTCGTCGATGATGACCTGGCCCTGCGCGCCAGTATTTCCGACTATCTCGGTCAGCACGGATATGGGGTTCACGCCGCCTCGGACGCCGTGACGATGGAGAAGGTGCTGGCCTCCGTCCCCATCGACCTGATTGTCCTGGACGTCATGCTGCCGGGCGAGGACGGGCTGTCGATCTGCCGCCGGGTGGCCGATGGCGGCGGGCCGGCGATCATCATGGTCAGCGCCATGGGCGACGAGATCGATCGCATCCTGGGGCTGGAGCTGGGCGCCGACGACTATCTCGCCAAGCCCTGCAGCCCGCGCGAGCTGCTGGCCCGGGTCCGGGCGGTGCTGCGCCGCCGCGAGGAATCGGCCGCCGGGTCGCCGCCCAAGGGCAAGGCCTACTACTTCCTGGGCTTCACCCTGGACGGGGTGCGCCGGACGCTGCGGGCGCCGAACGGGGTTTCGATCCTGCTCACCGCCGGAGAATTCTCCCTGCTCAGCGTGTTCCTCGACAATCCGCAGCGGATCCTGTCGCGCGACCAGCTGATCGAGAAGGCGCGGGGCGCGGAGGCCGATGTGTTCGACCGCGCCGTGGACGTCCAGATCAGCCGCCTGCGCCGCAAGCTGCACGACTGCGCGCCGCAGGAGATCATCAAGACCTATCGCGGCGCGGGCTATCTGTTCGACGCCAAGGTGACCCGTCCGTGACACCGGACATCGGGGGCGACACGGTGGGGCGGACCCGCGCGCCCATCGCCCTGCAGCTGGTCGCTCTGCTGGTGGTCTCGCTGATCGCCGCCCAGGCCATGACCTTCGCCGTGGTCGTGCTGATGCCGCCGCCGGTGCGCGAGGTCTATCGGCTGGAGGAGGTCGCCCAGGCCCTGAAGGGCGGCGCGCTCACCGCCCGCTATGGCCGGCCGTTGGTGCGCACGGTGCAGGCGGCCGCGCCCGCCGAGCCCGCGCCCAGCCATCCGGGCTGGCCGGGACCGCACGACTGGTCGCGCCGCCAGCTGGCCGCCCTGCTGGGGGTTCCAGAGGTCGATGTGCGGCTGACCGAGAAACCCCCGCTCTCGCCTTTCATGTTCCGCAGCGGCTTCCGCCAGAGGTACGACGATCGGCGCGGGCCCGGGATGCAGGCGGGGATGCAGCCGGGGCCGCGACCGCAGGGCGAGGGCGCCGGAGATTCGGTCGCCGGGCTGGCGGGCCCAGGCCCGCCGCCGGGCGCTGGTGGGCCGCCCAATGGCGAGATGATGTTCGCCGCCCCGCGTCCTGGCGGCGGCTATTTCGTCGGCGGCGAGGGGCGAGGCGGTCCCGATAGCCGGCGGGGCCCGCGCGGCGGCTTCATGATCGAGGGCGGACGGCCGCTGATGGGCGCCTTCACCGCCGCCGTGCGCCAATCCGGCGGCGGCTGGGTGGTGGTGCGGCCAAAGCCGGACTCCTTTCCCAATGACTGGCAGCTGCGGCTGATGCTGTGGCTGGCCGGCAGCCTGCTGCTGGTCGTGCCCCTGGGCTATCTGTTCGCGCGGCGGATCACCGCCCCGATCGGCAAGTTCGCCCGGGCCGCCGAGGCCCTGGGTCGCGACCCCAACGCCCCGATGATGGCCCTGACCGGCCCGGCCGAGATCGGCCAGGCGGCGCGGGCTTTCAACGACATGCAGGCCCGGCTGAAGCGCTATGTCGACGACCGCACGGCGATGATGGGGGCGATCTCCCATGACCTGCGCACGCCGCTGGCCCGCATCCGCTTCAAGATGGAGGCGGCCTCCGATCCCCTGAAACAGGCCGTGGTCGCCGACCTCGAACAGATGGAGCAGATGATCGCCTCGGTCCTGGCCTTCATCCGCTACGCCAGCGCCTCGCGGCCCCGTGAGCGGCTGGACCTGCTGAGCCTGCTGGAGTGCCTGGTCGACGAAGCGGTCGAGGTCGGCCAGGAGGTGGGCATGGGCGCTGTGGGACCCGCGACGGTAGAGGCTGACGCCCTGGGCCTGCAGCGGCTGTTCCGCAATCTGATCGACAACGCCGTGAAGTATGGCGACCGGGCCCGGGTCTCACTGTGGCGCCAGGGGGGCGAGGCGGTGGTGGAGATTTCCGACGACGGGCCGGGCCTGCCGCCGGGCGAACTGGAGCGGGTGTTCGAGCCCTTCTATCGCGCCGAGTCCGCACGGACCCTGGATGGTTCAGGCGTCGGCCTGGGCCTGGCTGTGGCCCGCTCCCTGGCCCGCGCTCATGGCGGCGATGTCTCGTTGTCCGCGCCTCCGGGCCAGGGCCTGGTCGCCGAGGTGCGATTGCCGCTGTCCAAGACCTGAAAGTCGAGACTGGCCCGGCGCCTGAAGGCGTGGGGAAGGCCGGCGCCGCCCGCCGGCCAAGGCATTCCCCCGGGAGGGATTTCCCGACCTGTTCTGGTCGGGAAACACTCGGGTGCGTATCCCCGGAATGCGGGATCTGCGACCCTCAAGACGTCTGACCCGCCAGCCCAGATTGTCCGGGCCCGGCCTTGGATCAGGCGGTGACCGAGGTCGAGGTCGCCGTCTTGCTCGCGGCGAAGGACTGGAACGACTTTTCCATGGACGCCTTGAAGGCCTCCATGGCGGCGGTGAGCTCGGAGGCGCTGAGCTTGCCGTCGCCGTCAGTGTCCAGGCTGTTGAGGGCCGTCTGGACGCTGTCGGTGGTCGAGGTGGTGTCCGAGTTCGCTGTACTCGAACTGGTCTTCTTCTGGCTCTTGCTCAGGGCGGACTTGATCTCGTCAAGGCCGAGCGAGCCATCGCCATCGGTGTCCAGGTCCTTCAAGAGCTGACTGGCCATGTCACTGGACGAGACGCCGCTGGCGGCGTGCTCGTGGTGATGGCCGCCCTTGGGACGGTTGGCCTCCAGCGCGGTGCTCAGTTCCGAGCTGGAGAGCTTGCCGTCGCCGTCGGTGTCCAGCTCGCCGAATTTCTTCGTCAGGCTGGTGGAGTCCGAGGAGGACGATTGGCCGAGCTTGGACTGGATTTCCGAAAGGCTCAGCGAGCCGTCACCATCGGTGTCGGTGTCGCTGATCAGCTTGTTGGCGATGTCCGTGGCGGACGGCGGCGCCTGTTGGGTGGAGAGCAGCGACGAGAGCGTATTGGCCGAGAACTGGCTGGACGCCTGGGAACTGCCGCTCGGCGGAGGGCCGGGTGGGGGACCGGGCGGCGCGCCTGACGCCTGGTCGGTTTCCGTGGCGCCGGGCAAGGATTGCCCAGCACCCTGAGTCCGCTGAGCGAGCAGCATACTCAGCATTTGCTGGGCGCCGCTCGTCGCGTAACTCGTTGAGCTACTTGAGATTTGCATTCTCACCTCCGGTTGGAAGCGTGGGGCGGCCGGGGGATTCCGGCCGGATGCGCGTCATGTCTGGCGCGCATCCAGGGCCCGCCATGCAAGTTGCGTGAAAGGATATTCCCCGCAGTTTGTTTCAGTTTACAATTCAGTATTGAAACACAAATGTAACCGACGGCGGTTGTTGTCCAAATATACATGTAAAACGAAATTACGTAGACATATTCTTGCCCGACTTACCTCTCTATCCAAAGAGGGAAGTCTTCATGAGCCGGAAAAAGGCGCCGCATCTCCAGTCGCAGCTTTGGTCCCGAGCGGCGCCTGCCCTGGCCGGATTGACCGCGATCGCTGCGGGATTTCCGGCCGGGGCCGGGACCTCCATCTCCACGGCGACGACGACCCCGGTGGCGACCTCCACCGTCAATGGCGGGGCGGCGGACGACATCACCGTCACCAGCGACGGCACGATCAAGCCCGCCTCCGGCACGGCCGTCACCCTGGACAGCAACAACAGCGTCTCCAACGCCGGCACGATCTATTATCGCGACGTCGACAATGTCACCGACGTGCTGCTGCTGGGCGGACACACCGGATCCTTCAGCAACACCGGCACGCTGGAGGCCGACGAGACCCACACCGACACCGACAGCAATGGCGACGGCAATTATGACGGCGTCTTCGCCACCGGCACGGGCCGCTACGGCCTGCGTCTGACCGGGACCTCGCCCTTCGTCGGCGACATCAGCCTGTCCAGCGGTTCGGTGATCAATATCCGCGGCAACGACTCGGCCGGGGTGTCGCTGGAGGCGGCCCTGCAGGGCACGCTGCTGAACGTCGGAAGCATCACTGCGGTCGGCGACCGGGTGTTCGGCGTCCACGCCATGAGCACGATCAGCGGCGACGTCGCCCTGCGCGGCTCGGTCAGCACGACCGGGCTCGGCGCAGTGGCGGTCCAGCTGGACGACAATGTCGGCGGCCAGCTGCTGGTGCAGAGCGCGATCGTCTCCACCGGCTATCGCTACACCAGCCGCAGCAGCACCCAGTCGGTGCTGGACGCCCTGGGCGCCGACGACCTGTTGCAGGGCGGTTCGGCCCTGGTGATCAAGGGCGACGTGGCCGGCGGCGTGCTGCTGGAAATCCCGCCCACCCTGGACTCCACCAACACCGACGTAGATGGCGACGGCTATACCGACACCGCCGAAGGCAGCGCCTCGGTGGTCAGCTATGGCGCGGCCCCGGCCATTGTCATCGGGGCCAGCGGCCGCACCGTGACCCTCGGCGACGTCGGGACCAACGGCGAGGCCTATGGCTTCGTCAATCGCGGCGCGATCGCGGGCGCCGGGGTCTATGACGGTGTGTCCGCCACCGGCCTGCAGGTCGGGGTGGCGGGGGGCCTGGTCAACCTGACCGGCGGCCTGAGCAACCAGGGTTCGATCGGCGCCTCCAGCTATGACGCCGACGCGACCGCCGTGCATTTCCTGTCGGGCGCCTCGGCCTACACCATCGTCGACGCCGGCAGCATGACCGCCACCCAGACCGGCGACACGGCGCATTCGGCGACGGGTCTGCTGATCGACGCCGGCGCCTCGACGCCGAACCTGATCATCAGCAAGGCGCACTCCATCGGGGCGTCGATCGTCGGCGTGACCGGAACCTCGACGGTCGGCGGAAACGCCACGGCGATCCGCGACCTGTCCGGCAGCCTGACCTCGATCATCAACAACGGCTTCATCGC
>NZ_CANCLE010000180.1 GCF_947378715.1 Phenylobacterium aquaticum | reverse complement strand
TTGGTCTTTGAGGTGAAGGTGTCCTTGCTTCGCAATTCCTGGGCTCGTCCGGCCATAGCCGCCGTGATTGTCGCCCTCGCCCTCGCCGGGTGCGCCGGCAAGCCGAAAAAGCCCAAGCTGGTCTATGAGGAGCGCCCCGTGGAGCTGCTCTACGCCACCGGCGCGGACCGGCTGGACCGTGGGCTGTGGAATCAGGCCGTGGACTATTTCGCCGAGGTGGAGCGTCAGCACCCCTATTCGGAATGGTCGCGCCGGGCGATTCTGATGACCGCCTACGCCCACTACCAGGCCGACAACTATGCTGAGGCGATCGGCGATTCCGACCGCTTCATCTCGCTCTATCCCGGCAATCCGGCGGCCGCCTATGCCCACTATCTGAAGGCCATCTGCTATTTCGAGCAGATCGTCGACGTGGGCCGCGACCAGGCCGCCACCGGCCAGGCCCTGGATAACCTGCGCGACGTGGTGCAGCGCTATCCGACCACCGAATACGCCGCCGACGCCCGCCTGAAGATCGACATGGTCAATGACCAGCTGGGCGGCAAGGAAATGACCATCGGCCGCTACTACCTGCGCAATGGCGATACGCTGGCCGCCATCGGCCGGTTCAAGACCGTGGTCGACCGCTATCAGACCACCACCCACACGCCCGAAGCGCTCTACCGCCTGGTCGAGGCCTATCTGACGCTCGGCCTGCTGGATGAGGCCAAGAAGAACGGCGCGGTGCTGGGCTACAACTATCCGGGCGACGGCTGGTATCGCGACGCCTACGGCCTGCTGACCGACAAGGGCCTGCGCCCTGCGGTCGAGCCGAACGGCAAGGCCGAGCACAAGGGGATCCTGTCCAACCTGCCCTTCCGCAACAAGGACAAGGGCCAGACGATCAAGCCGCCGGCCGGCGACGCCGCCGCCACGGCCGACATCACGCCCCCGGCCGCCACCGCCATCAAGGCGCCGAAGCCCAAGCACAAGAGCCTGCTTTCGCACCTGCCCTTCCTGCATTAGGCCGCGCGGCGGGCCCAGCGCCCGCTCTCCGGAACCGAAAGTGAACATTGTTGCCTGTGGCGCCTTTCAGGACGCCTGATTCCAGGCGATCTTGCCCCCCATGCTGATCGGTCTGTGGATCCGAGACGTCGTGTTGATCGAAGCCCTGGACCTGTCCATCGGGCCGGGCCTGACGGCGCTTACCGGCGAGACGGGGGCGGGCAAGTCGATCATCCTCGACGCGCTCGGCCTGGCCACGGGCGCGCGGGCCGACGCCGGCCTGGTGCGCCGTGGCGCGAGCCAGGCGGCGGCCTCGGCGGTGTTCGCGCCGGCCCCTGACCACCCCGTCTGGGACATTCTGGAAGAGAAGGGCCTGTCCTACGCCAAGGACGAGGACCTGGTCCTGCGCCGCACCCTCGGGGCTGATGGCCGCAGCCGCGCCTTCGTCAATGACCAGGCGACCAGCGTCGGCGTCCTGCGCGAGCTGGGCGAACAGCTGATCGAGGTCCATGGCCAGCATGAGACGGTGGGCCTGCTGGATTCCCGCACCCACCGCCCGCTGCTCGACGCCTATGGCTCCCTGGGCCCGATGGCCAGGACCGTCGCCGCCCGCTGGACCGACTGGCGTGGGGCCCGGACCCGGGCTGAGGACCTGCGCGCCATCGTCAGCCGCGCCGCCGCCGACGCCGAGGAGCTGGCCCTGCGGCTCTCCGAACTCGACCGCCTCGCCCCCCAGCCGGGGGAGGAGACAGCCCTGGCCGAGGAACGCGCCCTGCTGGGCGCGGCCGAAAAGGCGTTGAGCGACATCGCAGACGCCCGCGGCGCCTTCGAGGGCCTGTCCAATCGTCTGGCCCAGGCGGTTCGCGCGCTCGAGCATGCCCGCACCCGCGCCCTCCAGGCCGGGGCCGGCGAGGACGCCGCCGCCGTGACCCGCCTGGCCGCCGCCAGCGCCGCCGTCGACCGGGTGTTCAGCGAGGTGCAGGAGGCCGAGGCCGCCGTCGACCTCGCCGCCGAAGCCTTCGACTTCCGCCCCGACCGGCTGGAAAAGGCCGAGGAGCGCCTGTTCGAACTGCGCGGCATGGCCCGCAAGCTCGGCGTCAGCGTCGAGGAGTTGCCGACCCTGCGGGTCCGCTTCGCCGACCAGCTGCGCGCCATGGAATCCAGCGAGGACGACCTGAAGGCCGCCGAGGCCGCCGTCGCCGCCGCCCGCACGGGCTATCTGGCCGCCGCCGGCGAACTGACCCAGGCCCGCCGCTTGGCCGGCGAACGCCTGGCCGTGGCGGTGGAGAGCGAGCTCGCGCCGCTCAAGCTGGACAAGGCCAAGTTCCGCGTGGCGGTCGAGCCCTTGGCGGAGGACAAGGTCGGCCCGGCCGGCCAGGATCGCGTCGCCTTCGAGATCGCCACCAATCCCGGCGCCCCGTTCGGCGACCTGGGGGCCATCGCCTCGGGGGGCGAGCTGGCTCGCTTCGCCCTGGCGCTGAAGGCCTCGCTGGCCGCTCGCGCCGCCGGCGCCCAGCCCTTGATGATCTTCGACGAGGTGGACCAGGGGGTGGGCGGCGCCGTCGCCGACGCCGTTGGCCTGCGGCTGAAGAAGCTGGCCGCCAGCGCCCAGGTGCTGGTGGTGACCCACTCGCCCCAGGTGGCCGCCCGCGGCGACGCCCATTGGCGGATCTCCAAGGCCGGCGACGGGGACCGGGTGCGCACCGCCGTCGAGCCGCTGACCGAGGCGGAGCGCGAGGAAGAGATCGCCCGCATGCTCGCCGGCGCCCAGATCACCGACGCCGCCCGCGCCGCCGCCAGGGCCCTGATGCATGCCTGACGCCAAGACGCCTGTCACCGACCTCACAGAGGCCGAGGCGGTCGAGGAACTGACCGCGCTCGCCGACGAGATCGCCGGCCATGACAGCCGCTACTATCAGCACGACGAACCGACCGTCTCCGACGCCGACTATGACGCGCTGAAGCAGCGCAACACGGCGATCGAGGCGGCCTTCCCGCATCTGGTCCGTGAGAATTCACCGTCACTGAGGGTCGGCGCCGCGCGGGCCGAGCAGTTCTCGCCCGTCGAGCATGGCGTGCCCATGCTCAGCCTCGACAACGCCTTCTCCGATGAGGACGCCGCCGATTTCGACGCCCGGGTGCGGCGGTTCCTGCGGCTGGCCGACGAGACCGTGGCCTATACGGCCGAGCCCAAGATCGATGGTCTGTCGGCGTCCCTGCGCTATGAGCGCGGCGTCCTGGTCCAGGGCGCGACCCGGGGCGACGGCAAGGTGGGCGAGGACGTCACCGAGAACCTGCGCACGGTCACCGACATCCCCAAGCGCCTGGCCGGCTCCGGCTGGCCGGACGTGATCGAGGTGCGGGGTGAGGTCTATCTCGGCCACGAGGAGTTCGCAGCCCTCAACGCCGCTGCGGTGGAGGCTGGCCAGAAGACCTACGCCAATCCGCGCAACGCCGCCGCCGGGTCCCTGCGCCAGATCGACCCGAAGATCACCGCCACCCGGCCGCTGAAGTTCTTCGCCTATGCCTGGGGCCTGATCAGCGAACCCTTCGCCGAGACCCAGTGGGAGGCGCTGCAGGCGCTGAAATCCTGGGGTTTTTCCACCACGCCCCAGTCCCAGCGGGTGGAGGGCGCCACTGGCCTGCTCGCGGCCTATGCCCAGATGGAGGTCCTGCGCCCCAAGCTCAGCTTCGACATCGACGGGGTGGTCTACAAGGCCGACCGCCTCGACTGGCAGGCCAGGCTGGGCTTCATCACCCGCACTCCGCGCTGGGCGATCGCCCGCAAGTTCCCGGCCCAGCAGGCCCGCACGATCCTGGAGGCCATCGACCTGCAGGTCGGTCGCACGGGCGCCGTCACCCCGGTCGCCCGCTTGCGGCCGGTCACGGTCGGCGGCGTCGTGGTGGAGAACGCCACCCTGCACAATGGCGACGAGATCGCCCGCAAGGACCTGAGGGTCGGCGACACGGTCATCGTCCAGCGGGCCGGTGACGTGATCCCCCAGATCGTCGGACCGGTGCTGGACGAGCGGCCGGCCGAGGCGGTCCCGTTCGAGTTTCCGCACATCTGCCCCTGTCCGCTGCAGACCCCCCTGGCGCGGGAGACCACCGCTTCGGGCGCCGAGACCGTGGTGCGCCGCTGCACCGGGGAACTGGCCTGTCCGTTCCAGCGCATCGAGCACCTGCGCCACTTCGTGTCGCGCCGGGCCTATGACATCGAGGGCCTGGGCGAGAAGCAGCTGACCGCCTTCTTCGAGCGTGGCTGGATCCGCGAGCCGGCCGACATCTTCCGCCTGGCCAAGGACGAGGAAAAGCTCGCCGAGCTGCGCCAGACTGACGGCTATGGCGAGTTGAGCGTCGCCAATCTGGTGGCGGGCGTCGAGGCGCGCCGGGCCATCCCGCTTGACCGCTTCATCTTCGGCCTGGGGGTCCGCCATGTGGGCGAGACGACCTCCACGGCGCTCGCCCGCCACTACGAGACCGTGGAGCGCTTCGTCGCGGCCGGCGCCGCCGCCGAGGCCCAGCGTCCGACGGAGGCCTATCAGGCGCTGGCCACCCTCGACGGGGTCGGGCCCACGGCCCTGGACGCCGTGCTGGCCTGGGCGGCCCAGCCCAGCCAGGACCTCCTGATCCCCTCAGACGCCAGCCTGGAGGAGCGCCTGCGCCTGACCATCCCCAAGCTCAACGCCACGGCGCGGCGCGCCATCGCCGAGCGCTTCGGCGACTGGGCGACATTTGACGCCGCCGCCCGCGCCGCCCTGGCCGGCAAGGCGGGGGAGGATTTCCTGGAACTCTCCGGGGTTGACGCCGTCGGCCCGGTCGCCGCCCGCATGGTGGCGGAGTTCTTCGGCGAGGATCACAACCGCGCGCGGGTCGACGCCTTGCTGGCCGAGCTCACCGTGATCCCGGCCGAGAAGCCCAAGACCGACACGGCGGTCGCCGGCAAGACCGTGGTCTTCACCGGCGCCCTGGAGCGCATGACCCGCGACGAGGCCAAGGCCCAGGCCGA
Source organism: Phenylobacterium aquaticum (assembly GCF_947378715.1). Taxonomy (GTDB): domain Bacteria; phylum Pseudomonadota; class Alphaproteobacteria; order Caulobacterales; family Caulobacteraceae; genus Phenylobacterium; species Phenylobacterium aquaticum_A. Next base: position 2,169 of record NZ_CANCLE010000180.1, on the reverse strand, counting down.
ACGGCTGGGCGCCAAGGTCTCCGGCTCGGTGTCCAAGAAGACCGATCTCGTCGTCGCCGGCCCCGGCGCCGGCTCCAAGCTCAAGACCGCGACAGAGCTCGGCATCCAGGTGATGACCGAGGATGAGTGGCTGGAAATGGTCGGCGGCTAGGGGCGCCGGCCGGCCTCAGTGAAAAGGCCGCACCTCGACATGCGCCTTGCAGGCGATGGCGGCCCTGCGCGCCCACTCCAGCGCCTCGTCCAGGCTGGCGGTCTCCAGCACCCAGAAGCCGCCGACATATTCCTTGGTCTCCAGATAGGGCCCGTCGGTCACCAGCACCTGGCCCCCCGGCCCGAGCCGCAGCGACTTCGCCCGGCTGGTGGGTTGCAGGCCGCCCACGAAGGCCCGGACGCCGGCCTCAACCATCTCCACATTAAGCGCGCTGATCTCGCGGCCCATCGCCTCGTCCTCGGTGGACGGGTCGTAGTCGTGGGCGCGGTGAATGGCGACCAGGTACCGGGTCATGACGTGCTCCTTGACGGTCTTGAGGCGGGCCGAACCTCCGGCCTTCAATCCATGGACGAACGGCTGGGCGGGAAGCCGACACCAGGCCATTTCGGCATCGGAAAATTTCGCTCTTCATTTCCCCAGTTCAGAGTCCGGCAGAGGGTCGAAGAAGCCCGGGTCCAGGCTGACCTCGCCCTGCAGGGAGCCAAAGCCACGATTCCGCGCCGTCACGATCCAGGTCGCCGAGTCCAGCAGCACCCCGTCCGGGCCCTCGTGGGGCCGGAGGGCCGCGCGGACGGCGTCGATGACCGCTTCGCGCTTGTCAGGGTGCTCCCGCAACATGCCGCCGAGCGGTCCGATCCGGAGTGACAAGCCCAGCGTGGTCTCCAGGTCGCCGCTGCCGATCTTCTGATTGTGCGGGGTGAAGACGATGTCCGTGAAGCCGGCGGCCCCCAGTATGCCTGAGGTCCGCGCCTGGTCCGCAAAGGCGAACGGTCCTGGCGCGCCGGGCTCAGGCGGGGCGGTGGGCGGCAGGAGATGGGCCGCCGAGGCGAGCGGCAGGGTCATGATCGGGTTCTGCGCCATCGCGCGCCAGCAGACGAAGGCGAGGCGCCCGCCGGGCTTCAATCCCTTGCGGATATTGGCGAAGGCGGCCGTCGGGTCGGCGAAGAACATCACCCCGAAGCGGGAATATACCGCGTCGGCCTGACCCACTGCGAAGGGATGCGCCTGAGCATCGGCCTCGACGAAACTGGCCTGGGTCAGGCTGGCCTCGGCCGCCCGCGCCCGGGCGATCTCCAGCATGGGGCGGGAGATATCCAGGCCGGTGACCTCGCCGGTAGGCCCCACCGCGCGGGCCAGTTCCAGGCTGGATTCCCCACAGCCGCAGCCGATATCGAGGATGCGCTCGCCCGGCTTCGGCCCCAGGGCCAGCGCGGCGGCGCGGCCCAGCGGTCCGATCTGGCGGTCCAGCTGGACCTGCAGCGCAGCCCAGGTCGGGCCGGCGCCTTCGTTCCAATAGGCGATCTGGGCGGCGTTGGCGGCGGCGTCGGTCATGGCTTGGCCGCCACGGGCTTGGCGCCCAGTTCCGGACAGGCCTTGGGCTCTGCCGTCCACATCACGCTGGCGATCTTCCACTGGCCGGCGGCCTGGACGAGGTTGAACACGTCGATCCCGCAATGGCTGGTCTTGCCGTCGAGCTTGAACTCATAGGGCGCCCAGACCACCGCCATCGGCCCGCGCCGCAGCAGGGTGGGGTCCCAGATGTGCTCATCCAGGCCCGGCTTCAGGGCCATGCTGGCCAGCACGCCCTCGACCGCCGGCCGCTGCAGATCGAAGTGACCATCCGGGGCCTGGCGCTGAATGGTGAACACCCCGTCGGTGAACTGGGCGTCGGCCAGGCCCTTGGCGTCCTGGTTCCGCATGGCGGTGAAGAAGGCGTCCACCTTGGCCAGGATCGCCGCCCGCTCCGGATCGGCGGGCGCGGCGGCCTGGGCGGTCTGGGCCAGGCCGGCGAGGGCCAGGGCGGCGAGGGCGGTGCGGATCATCATCTGTGTGTTCCCCGGCGCCTAGAGCGGCGCGCAGACCTCTTCCAGCCAGGCCTTGACCACCGGCTCCACGCGCGGTCCCACCACGGCCAGGACGCGGGCGTGATAGGCGTCCATCTGGGCGCGCTCGGCGGG
>NZ_CANCLE010000179.1 GCF_947378715.1 Phenylobacterium aquaticum | reverse complement strand
CGGACCCAAGTCCGTGCCGATCCGCTTCAAGCTGCACTGAGGCGGGTCATGGCCGATCAGCCCTACAAGACCTGGCAGTGCCGCACCTGCGGCTACATCTATGACGAGGAAGCCGGCGATCCGGGCGAGGGCCTCGCGCCCGGAACCCGATGGGCGGACATTCCAGCCGACTGGATCTGCCCGCTCTGCGGAACGCCCAAGATCGACTTCGACATGATCGAGCTGTAGCGGCGGCCCTTCACCACACGTCGACAAAGCTCCGCCGCCCGGGCACGGGCGGCGGACAGCTTTTCAGGCCCCGGACCAGCCAGGCGCGGGTCTCGGCCGGGTCGATCACCGCGTCGATCTCGTTGACCTGGGCGACGCTGATCGCCTTGCCGGTCTCGTACATGCGGCCGACCAGCTTCTGGAACAGGGCCTCGCGGGCCGCCGGATCGGTCTCCGCCTCCAGCTCCTTGCGGTAGCCCAGCCGCACGGCGCCCTCCAGGCCCATGGGCCCGAATTCGGCGGTCGGCCAGGCGATGGTGAAGGCCGAGGCCGAGAAGTCGCCGCCGGTCATGGCCTGGGCGCCCAGGCCGTAGCCCTTCCTCAGCACCACGGCGAACAGCGGAACCGACAGGCCGGCCGCGGTCACGAACAGCCTCGAGCCCCGCCGGATCGCTGCGGTCTTCTCGGAGTCCGGCCCGACCATGAAGCCGGGGGTGTCGCAGAGCGAGACCACCGGAATGCCGAAGGCGTCGCACAGCTGCAGGAACCGGCCGCCCTTCTCGGCGCCAGGACTGTCGATCGCCCCGCCCAGGTGGCGCGGATCATTGGCGATCAGCCCCATCGGACGGCCCTCGATCCGCAGGAAGCCGGTGATCATGCCCACGCCATAGCCGCCGCGCAGTTCGATCCAGGACCCGGTGTCGGCCAGGGTCTCGATCACGCGGCGCGCGTCATAGACCCGGACCCGGTTCTCCGGGATCAGGTGGCGCAGGGTGCGCTGGTCGGCGCAGCTCCAGTCCTTCACCGGGCCCTGGAAGATCGACAACACGTGCTTGGCCGCGACCACCGCCGCCTGCTCGTCCTCGACCAGCAGATCGAGCGCGCCATTCTCCCAATGAACCTCGGAAGGTCCGATCTCGTCCGGGGTGAAGACCCCCAGCCCGCCGCCCTCGATCATGGCCGGGCCGCCCAGGCCGATGTTCGAATAGCGGGTGGCGATGGTCACATCGGCGCAGCCGAAGAACACGGCGTTGCCGGCGAAGCAGCGGCCGGAATTGATGGCGATCCGGGGCGCGGTTCCCGACAGCCGGGCGAAGGTCGTGAAGCTGGTGGTGTCCAGGGACGAGGCCGAAAGGCCGCCGACATCCACGTCGCCCGGCCGGCCGCCGCCGCCCTCGGTGAACCAGATCACCGGCGCCTTCCAGTGCTCGGCGAACTCCAGGATCCGGTCGGTCTTCTTGTGGTTGAAGTGGCCTTGCGTGCCCGCCAGCACGGTGAAGTCATAGGCCAGCCCCACGCAGCGGGCCTTGTCCTCGTCGAACAGCCCGCCATTCACCTCGCCGACCCCGGTGATGATGCCGTCGGCGGGGGTGTTGACCTGCAGGTCCTCGACCGTGCGCCGGCGCTTCTGGGCGGCGATGGCCAGGGCGCCATATTCGGCGAAGCTGCCCGGGTCGAACAGGTCGTCGAGGTTTTCCCGCGCCGTGCGCTGACCCGTCCGGCGACGCCGGGCCACCGCGTCGGGACGGTTCTCGTCAAGGGTCAGGGCATAGCGGGTCCGCACCTCCGCCAGGTCCGAGCGGACCAGGTCGAGGTCGAGGTCCTCGGTCACCTCCGCCAGTTGACCCGCGTCCGAGGGGGCGATGAAGGCCAGAGGCGCGCCGGTCTCGACCACGGCGCCGAGGGCCAGCGGCAGGCGACGGACCACGCCGCCAGCCGCCGCCGTGACCACGTGCTGCATCTTCATGGCCTCAAGGATGGCGATGGCCTGACCGGCGCGGACCGTCTCGCCCTCGGCGGCCTCCAGCGCGACCAGGGTGCCCCGCAAAGGGGCCGAGGTCGCGACCGTGCCGGCCGGACCCGTCTCGAACACCGTGGCCACATGGGCCTGAGCCTGGACGTCCTCAGCCGGGGTCAGCTCGGCGGCCCGGGCCGCCAGCAGGCCGATGTTCGCCTCCAGGAAGCCCGTCGAGGCCTGGCTGTCGGCGACCTCGGGGCGTTCGAGGATGGCCCTCAGCAGGGACAGGTTGGTGTCTACCCCGGTGATCACGAACTCGGCGGCCGCGCGCGAGGCCTTGGCCAGGGCGGCCTTCAGGTCACTGACCGCGACATGGACGACCAGCTTGGCGATGAGCGAATCGAAGGCCGGGCTGGTCGTGTAGCCGCCCCGGCCATAGCCATCGACCCGGACCCCGGGACCCGAGGGGGGCTCGTAGCGGACCAGAGTTCCGCCGCCACCTCCAGCCATTGTTCCGTCTACGGACAATGTCTCCAGATTGACCCGCAGCTGCACCGCGTAGCCGCGCGGATCGGGCGCGCCATGGTCGAGGCCGAGCTCGGCCAGGCTGGCGCCGGCGGCGATCCGCAGCTGGATCTGGACGAGGTCGAGGCCGGTGACGGCCTCCGTCACGGTGTGCTCGACCTGGAGCCTCGGATTGACCTCCAGGAAGGCCAGGGTCGAGCGGTCATCGGCGTCGAGCAGGAACTCCACCGTCGCCAGGCCCTTCAGGCGGGCGGCCTTGGCCAGGGACAGGGCGGCGGTGGTCAGCCGGGCGCGGGCCTCGTCGGGCACGGCCGGGGCCGGGGCGATCTCGATGATCTTCTGGTGACGGCGTTGCAGGGAGCATTCGCGGTCATGGAGGGTGATGGCGTGCTCGCCGTCGCCGACCACCTGCACCTCGATATGGCGGGCATGGCCGATATAGCGCTCGGCGAACAGCCGCCCGTCGCCAAAGGCGGACTCCGCCTCGCGGGTGCAGAGGTCGAAGGCGGTGGCGGGGTCCTCGCCGGCCGGCACCCGGCGCATGCCGCGTCCACCGCCGCCGGCCACGGCCTTGAGCATCAGGTCGACCTCGCTCCCCTGCCCCTCCTGGAAGGCGCGCACCTCGTCCAGGGTCACGCCGCCGCCGGTGGCGGGCGCCAAGGGCACGCCCTCCTGCTCGGCCAGTTCACGGGCCCGGGCCTTGTCGCCGAACAGCTCCAGGGTCTCCGGCTCCGGCCCGACGAAGATGAGGCCGGCCGCCTGGACCGCGCGGGCGAAGGCGGCGGATTCCGACAGGAAGCCATAGCCCGGATGCAGGCTGTCGCAGTCGGCGGCGACGGCGGCGGCGACCACGGCGGCGATGTCGAGATAGGCCCGGGGCCCGCTCCCCGGAAGGGGCGCCTCGAAGTCACCCGCCCGGCGATGGGGCGAGCCCGCGTCATCCTGCGACCAGGCCGTCACCGAAGCGATCCCCAGTTCGGCCGCCGCGCGGGCGATACGGATGGCGATCTCGCCGCGATTGGCGATGAAGAGCTTGCGAAGCGGCATGGAGCGTTCCCGAGAGCGATCTTGTTTTTTCCAACTAGACCTTGGCTTGCCAGCCTCGGGAAGCGGTCATTTACCCTGTCAGAGCAGTCCTCTTGCCAATTCAGAAGCTTAGGCGCACAGTTTCCGCCCAAAGGCTCCTCGCTGGCGGACAGCGCGGAGCCCTTTTCATTTTCGGGCCGCCCGCTTGCGCGCCGCGAGGACGACATGACCACGAACCGCCAGGGCCACATCCGCCTGACCTCCCATCCGGGGGCGGGAACGGCGAGCCGATTCCCCATCCACTGGGGCGCCGACACGGCAAGAGGTCGTGGCCCGGTGATCGCCACCGTCAATGCCGGCCCCGATCGCAACGCCATCGGCGCCCATGGCGGCGCCTATTCGATCTATCGGGCCCTGGCCATCTCGTCCGGCGCGATGAGCTCGCTGGTGCGGCCGGACCTGACCGACACCTCGCCGGTCGTGGAGATCGGGCCACACCCGCAATGGAGCGATCCCGGCAAGATCGTCAGCCTCGACCCCTGGGGCCATAGGGTCGCCCAGGACTTCGCCGCAGAGATCGCCGAGGGCCTGGACATCCGCCCCTCCATCGCCATCACCCGCGCCCGCATCACCTTGCCGGAAATCCAGGACGCCATCGCCAAGGGCCGGCTGCCGGTCGACGGGACCGTGGTCCGCGCGGAAGGCGACATCGCCGTCACCAAGGCGGCGCTGGATCCGGTCTGGTGGTTGCCCGGCATCGCCGAGCGCTTCGCCGTGTCGGAGACCCAGCTGCGCCGGACGCTCTTCGAGGAAACCGGCGGCATGTACCCAGAGCTGGTCACCCGGCCGGACATCTCCGTCTTCCTGCCGCCGATCGGCGGGATCACCCTCTACATCATGGGCGACCCGGCCCTGATCGGCCATGCGCCCCTGACCTGCCGGGTGCATGACGAGTGCAATGGCTCCGACGTGTTCGGCTCGGACATCTGCACCTGCCGGCCCTATCTGACCCACGGCATCGAGGAGTGCGCCCGCCAGGCCCAGGCCGGCGGGGTCGGCCTGATCGCCTACAACCGCAAGGAGGGCCGGGCCCTGGGCGAGGTGACCAAGTTCCTGGTCTATAACGCCCGCAAGCGTCAGCCTGGCGGCGACCAGGCCGCCACCTATTTCGAACGCACGGAGTGCGTGGCCGGGGTGCAGGACGCCCGCTTCCAGCAGCTGATGCCCGACGTGCTGCACTGGCTGGGGATCCGCCACATCGACCGCTTCGTCTCCATGTCGAACATGAAGCACGACGCGCTGATCGAAAGCGGGATCAGCATCGGCGAGCGGGTGCAGATCCCCGACGGCCTGGTGCCGCAGGACGCCAATGTCGAGATGGAGGCCAAGAAGGCGGCCGGCTATTTCAGCCAGGGCCCGGCCCCCACGGAAGCCGAGCTGGGCCAGGTGATCGGCCGCGACCTGAAGGATTTCTGAGCTGCAGGCCGCCCGCGCCCTCCTGACCGCCGGGGCCGTGCGCGAGCGCGGCCACGAGATGCTGCGCCTGGCGCTGGCCGGCGCCCTGCCCGACTGGCGGGTCGATCTGGCGCGGCTGGAGCCCCTGGCCGACCTGACCGCCGAGGTTATTCGCAGCCGCTATCCCGATCTCGCCGTGCCCTTCCATGCCCGCTGGCGGCACTTCGTGGTCGGCGGGCGCGACCTGTGGGCCGAGCTGGCCGGGCGGACCGACTGGAAGGACCGGGACGTGCGCGCCCGCGCCGCCTTCGATCTCGCCATCACCTCGGTCCTGCTGGACGCCGGGGCGGGCATGGCGTGGCGGTTCAGGGACGCACGAACCGACAGCGTCTCGGGGCGCTCCGAGGGCCTGGCGGTCGCCTCCTTCCGGCTGTTCGAGGCCGGGGCGTTCTCCCGCGACGACGCGCCCCTGAAGGCCGACGCCCTGGCCGATCTCTCGACCCAGGCCCTGGCCCAAGGCTTCCAGGTCAGCGACGCCAATCCGCTGGTCGGACTGGAGGGCCGCGCCGCCCTGCTGCGCAGGCTGGGGGAACAGACCCACGCCCAGCCCGACCTGTTCGCCCTGAAGTCCGCGCCGCGACCGGGCGGGCTCTATGACCTCCTGGCCGCCCGCGCCGTGGACGGACGGCTTCCCGCCCCCGCGATCCTGGAGGCTCTGCTCGAAGGGCTCGGGCCGATCTGGTCCGGACGGCTGACGATCATGGGCCTGCCCATGGGCGACACCTGGCGCCATCCCGCGATCCTGCGCCCCGATTCCACCGACGGCCTCGTGCCCTTGCACAAGCTCAGCCAGTGGCTGGCCTATAGCCTGATCGAGCCGTTGGAGGCGGCGGGGATCGCGGTCACCGACATCGACGGCCTGACCGGCCTGGCCGAGTACCGCAATGGCGGCCTGTTACTCGACGGCGGGGTCCTGGTCGCGACCGATCCCGTGGCCGCCGCCCTGCCGCTGGACGTGGCGGACCCCCTGGTGGTGGCCTGGCGGTCGCTGACCGTCGCCCTGCTCGACCGCATCGCGCCCCTGGTGCGCGAGCGGCTGGGCCTGAGCGCCGAGGCCTTTCCCCTGGCCCGGGTGCTGGAGGGCGGCACCTGGGCGGCCGGACGCCGGCTCGCCGCCGAGCGCCGCCTCGACGGCGGGCCGCCTCTGGCCATCCTCAGCGACGGCGCTGTGTTCTAGGAGTGCTCATGAAGAACGTGACCGTGGTCGACCATCCCCTGGTGCAGCACAAGCTGACCCGCCTGCGCGATCGGGAGACCTCGACCAAGACCTTCCGCGAACTGACCCGGGAGATCTCGACCCTGCTCTGCTACGAGGTCACCCGCGACCTGCCCCTGACCCACAAAATGATCGTTACGCCCATGGAGTCCATGGGCAGCCCCGAGATCGCCGGCAAGAAGCTGGTCTTCGCCCCGATCCTGCGGGCCGGCGAAGGCATGCTGGAGGGCATGCTGATCCTCGCCCCCTCGGCCCGCGTCGCCCATATCGGCCTCTATCGCGACCCGGCGACCATGGTGGCGGTCGAATACTATCTCAAGGCGCCCGAGACCCTGGCTGAGCGCACGGTCATCGTCATGAACCCCCTGCTCGCCACCGGCGGCACGGCCAGCGCCGCGGTCGAGCGGCTGAAGGAATCCGGAGCCGTCGACCTTCGCTTCGTCTGCATCCTGGCGGCGCCGGAGGGCCTGGCCCGGTTCACCGCCGAGCACCCCGACGTGCCGGTCTGGACGGCGGGGATCGATCGCGAGCTGGATGAGCGGGGCTATATCCTCCCCGGACTCGGGGATGCGGGGGATCGGCTTTACGGGACCCGGTAGGGGGCGATGTCGTCGCCTACCGCCCCGCGGAACGCCGCCTTCAGGTCGGCGACACTGTCGGCGTGGAAGCTGATGATGTCGTTGATCCCAGCGATCCGCCCCACGAGGATCTCGTCTTCCGCGTCGGACTCGACCCGCGCCGTGAAGCCCTTGTGGGTCAGCTTGTTCATGGGCCTGCTCCGATGCCTTCCAGGAACGCCAGCTCCCTATTCCGGCGGCTTGTCCATCACCAGGGCCCTGTCGAGGCAATCGCGGATGACGGGGGCGATGTCAGCGCGCAGGGCGGCGGCGCGGACCGCGCCCTCGGGCAGGTTGTCGTATTTGTGGGCCAGCTGATTGATCTCGGTGGTCACATGGGTGACCACGTCGGTGACGGCGTCGGAGCCGACCTGCTCGGCGTATTTGTGCGCCTCGTAGACGAT
>NZ_CANCLE010000178.1 GCF_947378715.1 Phenylobacterium aquaticum | reverse complement strand
TCGAAGGCGGTGCCCGCCTCGATGGTCAGCTGGTAGGGCGAGATGTGCTCGGCCCCCAGGTCGACAGCCTCGGCGAGTTCGGCGGCCCAGGCCCAAGGGGTCTGGCCGGGACGGGCATAGATCAGGTCGATGGACAGGCGCGGAAAGACGCCGGCCGCCAGCCGCGCTGCACGCCGCGCCTCGTCGGCGCCGTGGTCGCGTCCCAGCAGCTTCAGGGTCGGGTCGTCCAGGGCCTGCAGCCCCAGGGACAGGCGGTTCACGCCGGCGGCTGCGAAGCCCGCATAGCGGCTGGCCTCGGCGTCGGTGGGGTTGGCCTCCAGGCTGACCTCCAGATCGGCCGCGGGCGTCCAAAGCGTGCGGGCCAGGGCGATGATCTCCCCGGCCCAGTCGGGGTCCATCAGCGAAGGCGTGCCGCCGCCCAGGAACACCGAGACCAGGTTGCGTTCGCCGGTCAGGGCGCGCTGGGCCCGCAGGTCGTCGAGGATCGCCGCCTTCAGCGCCGCCTGCTCGTCGCGCCGGCCCCGGTCGCGGAAGACGTTGAAGTCGCAATAGGGGCAGATGCGGGCGCAATAGGGCCAGTGGACATAGACGCCCAGGGGCGGCGCTTCGCTCAAAGCAGGGCGGCCTTCAGCAGGGCGAAGGCCCTGGCCCGGTGGCTCATCGCGTCCTTGGTCGCCGGCTCGAGTTCGCCAAAGGTCAGGTTGTGGCCGAGCGGCTGGAAGATCGGGTCATAGCCAAAGCCCTGGGTTCCCCGGCCCGGGAACACCAGGGTCCCGTCGATGCGCCCCTCCACCGTCACACCGGCCCCGCCCGGCCAGGCGACGGCGAGCGCGCAGGTGAACCAGCAGGACCGGTCGTCCGATCCGGTGGCCGCGAGCCGTTCCTCGACATGGCGCATGGCCAGGGCGAAGTCCTTGTCCGGTCCGGCCCAGCGGGCGGAATAGATGCCCGGCGCCCCGTCCAGGGCGGTGACCGACAGGCCGGAATCGTCGGCCAGCGCGATCAGGCCCGAGGCCTCCGCAGCGGCGCGGGCCTTGAGCAGGGCGTTGCCCACGAAGGTGCTCTCGGTCTCCTCCGGCTCGCCCAGCCCGAGCGCGCCGGCGGTGACCAGCTCGAATCGGTTGTCGAGAATCTCGGTCAGCTCCCGGGCCTTGCCGGGATTATGGGTGGCGACCACCAGCCGGGCGCCGGGTTCGAGTTTCAGGGCCATGCCGCGCCTTTCGCAATCTGCGGCGCGGACCATAGGGGCTTGGCCTTCGCGCTGCATTGCAAAAGTTTAATATCGAAAAACGATAATTACATTGATCGATAAGCGACGTGTCCGTATTGACTATCGACATGAACGGCGCAACGCCGTTGCCGCAAATGCTGCACCGCAGCAACTCAAACCAAAGGATCTACCCCATGTTCTCTCCCGTGATGTCCTGGATGGACCGTTTCGCCGTCAGCGTGATCATGATGCTGGCCGCCGCCCCCGTGCTGGCCGTGGTGGCCGACAAGCTGATCGCCTAAGCTTAGCCCCATGACTGTGGCGGGACCGTCTCGCCGCCGTGGCTCCCGTTCGCCGGGGCCCGGCGGCGGACCAGAATTTGGGGCTGAAGCTATGCCTTTGATGCGCGCCTTGGGGCCGGGCTCGGTGTCGAGCTTCCTCAAGATCATCCTGGACGTGGTGTTCTACGCCCTGTGGGTCGGCCTGGGGGTCTCGGGCCTCATGCTGTTCGCCGCCCTGCTGCTCAGCTTCAATCCCGACCTGATCGGCGACATCGCCCTGTCGGTCGGCGAATCCAAGCTTTTGTCCAGCGGCCCGGTGCTGATGGGCGCCATCCTCGCCGTCGGGCTCTATCTGGCCGGCGTGCTGGTGATCGTGGCGCGGCTGCGCCTGATCTTCGCGACGCTCACCGCCGGCGACCCCTTCCATCCCGACAATGTGCTGCGCCTGCGGGTGATCGGCCTGATGCTGGCCGCCCTGGAACTCGGTCGCTATTGCTTCCAGTTCGCCAGCGCATGGCTGCTGCCCGGCCAGAACCGGGTCGAATCCAGTCTCAATCTCACCGCCTGGTTCTCGGTGCTGGTGGTGTTCGTCCTGGCGGAGGTGTTCCGCGAGGGCGCCCGCCTGCGGCGCGAAGCGGAGCTGACGATCTAGCCCATGCCCATTCGCGTACTTCTCGACCGGGTCCTCCTGGAGCGGCGCATGTCGCTGACCGAGCTGGCTGACCGGGTCGGCGTCACCATCGCCAATCTGTCGATCCTCAAGACCGGCAAGGCCCGGGCGGTGCGGTTTTCCACCCTGGCGGCCCTGTGCCGCGAGCTGGACTGCCAGCCGGGCGACATCCTGTTCTACGAACCCGGTCCGGGGGATGAGGCCATCGACGACGACGGCTAGAGTTCCGCGACCTCGTGTCGCAGCGCAGCATATTCATCACATTTTCGGCGATTGTGTACGTCTGAACGGTGATCAGATGTTGATTTATCAACGCCCCGCTTCTATATGCACCGCAGCAAATGTTGCGATGCACAAGGAGATGGACATGCTTCGCGCCCTGGAACGTCTCATCGACAGCCTGATGGCTCCCCTCGCCGCCGAACTGGCCCGCATGCCGCCGTCGGCCTTCCGCCAGCTGCTCTCCGGCCGGTAAGACCCCTCAGGCCGGCATCGCGCCGGTCTGGTGACGACCACGAAAAGGGCGGGCCGCAAAGCCCGCCTTTTCTGTTGTCTGGAGGTCGGGCGATCAGCCGCCGGCGGCGACCAGCTGCAGGGCGCATAGCTCGCTGATCCCCTTGCGGGCCAGGCCGAACAGGGCCTCGAACTCCGCCTGGCTGAAGCCGCGCTTTTCGCCGGTGGCCTGGATCTCGACGATGTCGCCCTTGCCGGTCAGCACGAAATTGGCGTCGGCCTCGGCGTTGGAATCTTCCTCATATTCGAGGTCCAGCACCGGCACATTGTTGTAGACGCCGCAGGAAATGGCCGCGACCTGGTCGATGATCGGGTCGGTGGTGATCAGGCCCTCGTCCATCAGATAGCGGGTGGCCTGGCGCAGAGCGACCCACGCGCCGGTGATCGCCGCGGTGCGGGTGCCGCCGTCGGCCTGGATCACGTCGCAGTCGATGGAGATCTGGCGCTCACCCAGGGCCGCCGGATTGATGATGGCGCGCAGGGAGCGGCCGATCAGCCGCTGAATCTCCTGGGTGCGGCCCGACTGCTTGCCTTCCGAGGCCTCGCGGCGGCCCCGGGTGTGGGTGGCGCGGGGCAGCATGCCGTATTCGGCGGTGACCCAGCCCTGGCCGCGACCGCGCATGAAGCCCGGCACCCGTTCTTCCACGCTGGCGGTGATCAGCACCTTGGTGTGGCCGAAGCTGGCGAGGCAGGAACCCTCCGCATAGCGATTGACCCCGGTTTCCAGGGTCACGGCGCGAAGCATGTCGGGTGTGCGGTCGGACGGGCGCATAAGCAGTCTCTCAGGTGTGCGGTCGGCGACGGACCGCGGTCATATTCGGGTTGGCCGACTTGCGCCGGCGAGGTGCGCGCTTATCCTAGATCATAGAGGTTCCGTCCATGGTGCTGCCCCAGATCCGACGCCTGCCGTGACCAGCTCACTCCTTTCCCAGGGCCCGACCCTGGCCGAGTTGGACGCCCGGGCCCGCGACATCTTCCGCCGCGTGGTGGAAAGCTATCTGGAGACCGGCGACCCGGTCGGGTCGCGGACCCTGTCCAAGGGCGGGGTGCATCTGTCGCCGGCCTCGATCCGCAACACCATGCAGGACCTGACCCAGCTGGGCCTGCTCGGTGCGCCGCATTCCAGCGCCGGCCGCCTGCCGACCCATGCGGGCTTGCGGCTGTTCGTGGATGGCCTGATGGAGGTCGGCGATGTCGGCGAGGATGAGCGTCGCGCCATCGAGGCGCGCCTGACCGGTCGTCCCCGCTCCTTCGACGACGCCCTCAACGAGGCCAGCGCCATTCTCTCCGGCCTGGCCGGCGGCGCGGGCATCGTCGTGGCCCCGGCCCGCGACGCCGGGGTCAAGCATGTGGAGTTCGTGGCGCTGTCCGAGAACCAGGCGCTGGCGATCATGGTCTTCGAAGACGGGGCGGTGGAGAACCGGCTGATGCCGCTCACCGCCGGGGTCACTCCCAGCGCCCTGCAGGAGGCCTCCAACTTCCTCAACGCCCGCCTGCGCGGCCGGACCCTGGCCGAGGCCGGGGCGGAGGTCGCGATCGAACTTGAAAAGGCGCGCCTGCAGCTCAACGAGACCGCCGCGCGCCTGGTCGAGGACGGCATGGCCGCCTGGGGCGGAGGCGAAGGGTCCGACCGGGCCCTGATCGTCCGAGGCCGGGCCAATCTGCTCGGCGACCCCGGAACCCTCGATGATCTCGAGCGGGTCCGCATGCTGTTCGATGATCTGGAACAAAAGGAACAGCTGATCGGTCTGCTAGACGGGGTGCGGGAAGCCCAGGGCGTGCGCATTTTCATTGGCGCGGAAACGCGACTGTTTTCGCTTTCGGGTTCCGCTGTCATCGCCGCGCCCTATATGACGGGCCGGCAAAAGGTGTTGGGCGCGATCGCGGTGATCGGGCCCGCCCGCCTCAACTATGCCCGGGTGATCCCGCTGGTGGACTATACCGCCCGCATGCTCTCCCAGGTCTCGAACGCGTGAGAAGGAACGAGATGTCCGACGATCAAACGCCGGCCGAAGAACTGGACGCCGTGGCCGAAGCCACTCTGAGCCATATGGAAGCGCTGAACGCGGAGATCGCGGCGCTGAAGGAACAGGTGCTGCGCTACGCCGCCGACGCCGAGAACACCAAGCGCCGGGCGGAACGCGAGGCCAATGACGCGCGGGCCTATGCGATCCAGAAGTTCGCCCGCGACCTGCTGGGCGTGGCCGACACCCTGTCGCGCGCGCTCACCACCCCGCCCGCCTCGACCGATCCGGCGGTGAAGAATTTCGTGGTTGGGGTGGAGATGACCGAGAAGGCGCTGCTCAACGCCTTCGAATCCAACGGGCTGAAGCGGGTGGAGCCGGCCAAGGGGACCAGGTTCGATCCCCACCAGCACCAGGCCGTGATGGAGCAACCCTCCGACGAGGTGGCCGGCGGATCGGTGATCCAGACCCTGCAGGCCGGCTATGAGCTGCTGGGCCGCCTGGTGCGTCCGGCCATGGTGGCGGTGGCCGCCAAGGGCTCCGGCGGCGAGGCTGTGTCCGAAGGCGGCGGGGCCAACCCCTATGCCAAGGCCCCGGCCGAAGCCGACCCGGACGCGGGAGCGGCGGTCGACCGCAAGGCCTAGATACATTTGTCATGTCGTCATCCCCGGTCTTGTCCCGGGGACCCATAGGTGCAAGCCGTCCCGGATATTTCCGCAGGCGGTGTTCATGGGGGGCCGGGACAAGCCCGGCCATGACGGCTTGGCGAGCTACAGCCCCAATATCTCCACCAGGGCCACGGCGTTGTTCCGCGCCGGGTCCTTGGCGGCATAGACCAGGGTCACGGGCCCAGCCGCGATCGCCGCGCGCAACTCGGCGACAGCCTCCGCCGCCAGGGGAGCCTGGAGCTCACTCGCGTAGGCGGCGAGGAAGCTGGGCCAATCGATCTGTCCTGCGTGCACCCGCTTGCGCAGATCGTCGCTGGGTGAGAGATTTTTCAACCACGCCTCGAGGCGCGCGCCAGCCTTGGTGACGCCGCGCGGCCAGAGCCGATCGACCAGAATTCTCGTTCCATCCTCGGGACTTGGCGGGTCATAGGCGCGCTTCAGAACCGGTCCGGACATCTCAGTTCCCCGAAAACGGGTCCTCAAGACCCTTTTCTTGCATATGCAATTATTGTATATGCATATGCACATGAAAAAGCTTCGACAACCCCCCAGGGACCGCCGTGGCGAGCTGCGCGAGGCGGCGGCTTTCGCGGCGGCGGAATGCGCCGGAGGCTTTGTCCGCCTGGCCGCGCGCCGGGTCGGGGCCTTTCTCGAGAACCGCCTGACCCCGACCGGACTGACGCCGGCCCAGTTCAGCCTGATGGCCCATCTGGCCTCGTCCCAGGATGACAGCCTGGGCGCCCTGGCCAGGCGCACCGGCCTAGACGCCTCGACCCTGACCCGCAATCTCCAGGTCCTGGAGCGCCAGGGCCTGGTGGAGATCGCCGTCCAGGACGACAGCCGCCGCAAGCTGGTCTGGTTGACCGAGGTGGGGGTGCGGCGCATGGCCTTCGCCCTGCCGGTCTGGCGCGCGGCCCATGATGAGATCAACGCCCTGATCGATGTCAGCCTCGCCCAAAAGCTGGCGGAAGCCGCAGCCATACTGGAAATCGGCGGCTGATCCACATATGCCGCGCCGCCAGCCCTTTCCCGCGCCGCGAGAATGATTAAAGTCCCAAGTCCCCTCCAGTCGGGGGCGACGGCGAGTTGATGCGCCGACGCGCGGAGATTCGGACCGGAACATGAAGCTTACGATCGAACGGGCGGCCCTTCTGAAGGCGCTGGGGCATGTGCAGAGCGCTGTGGAGCGCCGCAACACGATCCCGATCCTCTCCAATGTGTTGCTGTCGGCCGAGCGCGACCGGCTGACCTTCTCGGCGACCGACCTGGACATGGAGATCATCGACGAGGCCATGGCCCAGGTGGACCAGCCCGGCCAGATCACCGCGCCGGCCCACACCCTCTATGAGATCGTGCGCAAGCTGCCGGAAGGCGCCGACGTCTCGCTGTCCTTCACCGGCGAGGATCCGCGCCTGACCGTGGCGGCGGGGCGCTCGCGCTTCAACCTGCCGGTTCTGCCGGCCGGAGACTTCCCGGTGATGTCCTCCGACGGCCTGTCGGCCCGCATCGGGGTGGACGTCAACGACCTGATCCGGCTGATCGACAAGACCCGCTTCGCCATCTCCACCGAGGAGACGCGCTATTATCTGAACGGCCTCTACCTCCACACCGTGGTCGAGGGCGGGATCGCCAAGCTGCGGGCCGTGGCCACCGACGGCCACCGCCTGGCCCTGGCCGAAATGACCGCGCCGGAGGGCTCGGCCGGCCTGCCGGGCGTCATCGTGCCGCGCAAGACCATCAATGAGGCGAGGCGCCTTCTGGAAGACGCCGGCGAGAGCGTCGACCTGCAGCTCAGCCCCCAAAAGGTGCGCTTCGAGTTCGGCGGCGCGGCCCTGACCTCCAAGGTCATCGACGGCAACTTCCCCGACTATGTCCGGGTGATCCCGCGTGACAACGACCGGGTGATGATGGTCGACAACAAGCTGTTCGCCAAAGCCGTCGACCGGGTGGCCACCATCTC
>NZ_CANCLE010000177.1 GCF_947378715.1 Phenylobacterium aquaticum | reverse complement strand
CCCGGGTGATGCAGCTCACCTCGCGATAGGGTCCGACGGCGTCATAGGGCGGCGTCCAGCCGGGTGTCTGGCCCAGCAGGGTGGTCCGCACGGTGCGCAGCCCCTGGTTCGGGATCATCTTCGGCCGCCAACGGGCGCGCGGCGCCTTGCGGGCCAGGATCGGGACCAGGGCCCGGCAGGCCAGCCACAGCACATGGTCGCTGGACAGTTCGACCTCGACCTCCAGGGCCTCATACATCGACGAGGTCGCGGCGATCTGCGCGCCGTCGAGCCAGACCTCGACCTCGGTCGCCAGCCCCTCGAAGCGCAGCAGGCGGGGGCCGACGCCTTCCAGGGGGCGACGCCACCAGATGTCCTGGCCATGCAGCCCCTCGGTCGGACGCCCGGCGCGTTCGAGCGCGCCGGCGGCGGTTCCGGGAACCTCAGCCGCGATCCAGTCCGCCAGCGTTGCGGCCTCGGCCGGCGTCGGGCAGGCGTCCGGCGGGGTGAGCGCCAGGCTCCAGCCGGTCCGCAGATGCTCGATGCGATCGTCGCCGCCGAACCTGCGCATGGTCAGGCCGGGACGACGGAGCGGACCCGGGCGTCGAGCCCGGCCATCAGCTGGCCATAGGCGAGGGCGGCGGCGTCGAGGCTGGTTTCCAGCCCGTCGAACTTCTGCTTGGCGCAGGCGCGGGCCAGCTTGAACTGCGCGGCCTTGGCGCTCTGGGCGATGGCCCGGGCGTAGCCGGCCAGCGGCTCCATCCCCGGGTCGAGCCAGTCCAGGTGATCGCCCAGCAGCTCGAAGTCGGCGCCCAGCTGGCGCAGGGTGTTGAAGGCGTAGAGGTGGAAATAGCCGGGCTCGCGCGCCGCCGCCCGGGCCGCCGCCTGCGGCAGCTGGGCCTGGAAGGCGGAGATCGGACAGCTGGCCGGCCGATGGGCCAGACGCCCGGCCAGCATCCCCCAGGCCTGGTCACGCAGGTCCGCGAGCGGCGGCGGCGCGGCGGCGAACTTCACGACCTCCGCATAGGGCAGGAAAGGCGTGTCGCCATGGGCGTAGCCGGCCATCAGGCCGTCATAGTCCTCGCCCTCGAGCAGGTGATAGCCGCCGTTGTGGAAGTACTCCATCCGCCGCCCGGCCGCCGACAGGGCGTTGACCGCCACCGTGGTCTTGCCGTGCTCCAGCCGGTAGCTCAGCCCCTTGGTGTCGGGCAGGAAATAGCTGTCGACCTCGACCAGGCACGGCCGGCCCCGGGCGATCTGGATCTCCAGATGGGCCTCGATGCGGTCATAGACCGCCAGCTCCTGGACGGTGACGCCGTAGAGCCGGCGCAAGTCGTCCAGCCCCGGCTTGGCGAAGGTGAACTGGTCGCCTTCGAAATCCAGTTCGACCGCGAAGCTCAGCATGGCCTCGGGCGGCCGCCCGGCCGTGGTCAGGAGCTCGATCCACAGGTCGATATAGCAGTTGCTCAGCGGCCAGGATCGCGCCGCGTCATGCAGGCGATGCGCGGCGTAAGCCTGGGGATCTGGCGCTGGGATCGCGCGCTGCATCCCTAGCCCCACAGCGCCTTGCGCACCCCGACCGGCCAGGCCGACGAAGACAGGCCATGCTGGTTGAACAAGGCGATCGCCACCCGCTCCAGGCCGATGCCGACACAGGCGGTGTGCGCCACCTCGCCCGCCGCGGTCTTGATGTCCCAGGTCAGGCCGAAGTGGTCCTGGTGGTAGTTGAAGCTGAAGCAGGCGGTCGGGTGCTCCTCGCTGTGGATCGGCACCAGCAGTTCGAACTTCAGCTGCTGGGCCCGCTGGCCCGCCGCCATCAGCTTGCCGCCGCGACCGAAGAACGGGTCATTGGCCAGGTCCAGGCTGAACGGCAGTTCCAGGCTGGTCACCAGGGCCTGGCCCCGCTCCAGCCACTGGGCGCGGAAGGCCAGCACCTGATCCTGGTCGCCCAGCCGGACCATCTCGTGCATGCGGAACATCTGCATCCGCGCCGGGTCATCGGAGGGCTCGTGGCGGAAGCAGTAGGACTGCAGGTCGAACAGCCCGCCGGTCTCGGCCAGGGGGCCGCGCGCGGCGACCACCGGATAGAGCGGATAGCAGGCGGCGGGGGTCAGGACGACCTCGGTCGGCTCCTGCTTGCCCATCCAGTCCTCGCCGGCGGCCAGGTGCTCCAGCAGGTCCATATGGTCGGAATGGGCGCCGCAGAAGGCGTGGACGGTGCCCGCCAGCTGCGGGAAGCTCTTCAAATAGCCGCTGGTCTCGAAGACGCGACGGTTCATGCCGGGCGGAAAGCGCACCACCTCGGTCACATCATCGCCGGCCGCGCGCACGAAGGCCGCGTCGATCCGGTCGATCACCTCCTCGAAGGCGCCGCTGCGGCCATAGAGCCCCGGCGCGCCGGTGTCGATGAACAGGCCGGCGTCGATCAGGCGGCGCAGCAGACTGGGCGTCTCGCTCACGAGGCCACCCCGACGCCCAGCCCGTCGAGGGCCCTGGCGATTGCGGCGATGCTCGAGAAGGTGTCGGGGGTCAGCAGCGCCTCGGGAAATTCGATATCGAACGCTTCCTCCAGGCCCAGCATCAGCTGAACCGAGGCGTGCGAGGTCATGCCGGCGCGATAGAGATCGCCATCATCGCCCAGCTTGGCCACATCGACGTTCTCGCCGGCGAACTCCGCCACCAGGCTCCGGATACGTCCAATCATAGGCGCCTCTTCTCACCGTTCAGTCCGCGTTCCCGCCTGGGTTTGCTTCGCCCCAGGACAGCTCGCGGGCCTTGTTGACCCCACTCCGAACGTCCCACCCCGGCACGCCCCAGACCCGGCACGGGCTTTGCAAAGTCCCGACCGCGCCGGTCTCTAATGCGCACGTTCAGGTTAAAAAAACCCGGCCTGCGCCATAACCGGCTGTCCGTTGGAAACAGAAAGCTCGACGTCCATGGGTTCTCCCCTCCTGGCCACCGCCAAGTCCGCCCTTCCGCCCGGCGTTGTCGAAGCCGCCCGAGAGGCCGCCGGCGCCGTCGATCAAGACGGCCGCTTTCCGACCGAGGCCTTCGCAGAACTCCGTCGTCACGGCCTGCTGGGCGCCCTGGTTCCCAAGGCCCTGGGCGGGCTCGGCCTGACCTTTGGCGAGACCGCCGCCCAGTGCCAGGCCCTGGCCGGCGCCTGCGGCAGCGCCGGCATGATCCTGGCCATGCACCACATCCAGGTCGCCATCCTGGTCCGCCACGCCCTGCACCAGCCCTGGCACGCCGCCTTCGCGCGCCGCCTGTGCCAGGACCAGCTGCTGCTGGCCTCGGCGACCTCCGAGGTGGATATCGGCGGCGCCATCCGCACCAGCATCTGCGCCATTGTCGCCCAGGGCGGGGCGTTCACCGTGGAGAAGAAGGCCAGCGCCATCTCCTACGCGCTCGACGCCGACGCCCTGTTCCTCACCGCCCGGGCCAATCCCGACGCCGTCACCGGCGACCAGGCCCTGGTCATCCTCGAAGGCGCTGGCCTTGAGATGGAGTCCCGCCAGAGCTGGGACGCCATGGGCATGCGCGGCACCGGCAGCGGCGCCTTCCTGATCAAGGGTTCGGGCGACACCGCCCAGATCTTCGACACCCCCTTCGCCGAGATCGCCGCCAGTTCCATGGCCCCGGTCTCCCATGCCCTGTGGGGCGCGGTCTGGACCGGCATCGCCACCGACGCCGTGCTCCGCGCCCGTCGCGCCCTGCGCGGCCGGACCAAGCCCGGCGTCACCGAGCTGCCCACCGGCGCCCTGCGCCTGGTCGAGGCCGTAGAGACCCTGCAACTGGCCGAGGCCCGGGTGCGCACCGCCATCGCCGACCTCGACTGGGACGCTCCAGGCCCCGCCGGCTTCGCGGAGGCGGCCGCCAATAACGGCCTGAAGACCAGCGTTTCCGAAGCCTGCCTCAGCGCCGCCCAGACGGCGCTGGCCATCTGCGGCTTCGCCGGCTACGCCCGCGACGGTGAATTCAGCGTCTCCCGCCACGTGCGCGACCTGCACTCCGCCCCGCTGATGATCGGCAATGGCCGCATGCGCGAGGGCTCGGCCCGCCTGCTGCTGGCCCAGCGCCCGAAACTCGGCCTCGGCTGAACCCTGAACAGATAGACTTGCAATGACCGAACATATGGGGAACATTCTGCGCCGAACAGCGCGCGAGGCACGGCGTGACGAACGGCGAAGTTTCGGATCTTTCGGCGCTTTGGGGGTCCGGGCTTCCCAAACCCGCCCCGACGCCCAAGCCCCACTATCACGGGCACCGCGACCGACTGCGTGATCGCGCCACGGCGGGCGGTTTCGCCGCCCTGCCCGACTATGAGCTGATCGAGCTCTATCTTTTCCGCACCATACCGCGCGGCGACGTCAAGCCGCTCGCCAAGGCCCTGCTCGCCCGGTTCGGATCGGTGGGCGGGGTGCTGGGCGCCTCGCTGGACGAACTGAAGACCGTCTCGGGCGTCGGCGAGGCCGTTGCCCTGGATCTCAAGCTTCTGCACGAGGCCACCCTGCGGGTCAGCCGCGAGCGGGTGGCGCGGCGACCGGTGATCACCTCCTCGTCCCAGCTCCACGCCTATGTGAAGGCCGCCCTGGCCCATGAGCCACGCGAGCAGTTCCGGGTGCTGTTCCTCGACAAGAAGAACCAGCTGATCGCCGACGAGGTGCTCAATCGCGGCACGGTCGACCACGCCCCGGTCTATCCGCGCGAGGTCATGCGCCGGGCGTTGGAGCTGTCCTCCAGCGCCATCATCCTGGTGCACAACCATCCCTCCGGCGACCCGTCCCCCTCCGGCGCCGATATCACCATGACCAAGGAGATCATCGCCGCAGGCCGGGCCCTGCGCATCGCGATCCACGACCATCTGGTGGTCGGCCGCGACGGCGTGGCCAGCTTCAAGGCGCTGGGGCTGCTCTGACGGCGGCCTGGCGTCGCCTGGCCGGACCTGTGCATCGCCTGGGTGGTTGTGCGCGGTTGCGGGGTTGGGCAGTAGAGGTCTCATGCCTTCCCCCGTGATCCTCTGGTTCCGCCGCGACCTGCGCCTGGCTGACAATCCTGCCTTGGCCGCCGCGCTGAAGGCCGAGGCTCCGGTCATCCCGGTCTATGTGCTGGATGAGGCGCCCGAGGTCCGGCCCATGGGGGCCGCGTCCCTCTGGTGGCTGGACAAGTCGCTCACCGCGCTGGCGGCCGACCTGGAGGCCCGGGGCTCGCGGCTGACCCTGCGCCGGGGCGACGCTGAGCGGCTGATCCCGGAGCTCGCCGCCGAGACGGGCGCCTCGGCCGTGCTCTGGAACGGCCTGTTCGATCCGGGCCTCGCCCCGCGCGACACCCGGCTGGCCGAGGTGCTGACCGCCCGGGGTGTCGAGCCCCGTCGCTTCAATGGGGCGCACCTGATCCAGCCCGAGGCGGTGCGGACCAAGACCGGCGGCGCCTTCTCGGTCTTCACGCCCTTCTGGCGCACGGCGCGCCAGCTGGTCACCCTCGGCGCGGCCCAGCCGGCCCCGGACATTCTGACCGCCCCTGGCGTCTGGCCGGCCAGCGACACGCTCGCGGCGTGGGGACTGCACCCTTCGAAGCCCGACTGGTCCGCCGGCTTCGCCGACTGGATCCCGGGCGAGGCTGGCGCCCGCGAACGACTGGAAGGCTTCGTCGACGGTCCCCTCGCCACCTATGCCGCCGACCGCGACCGGCCGGACCGTGAGGGCGTCTCGCGCCTGTCCGCCCACCTGCACTTCGGCGAGATCAGCCCCAAGGCCTGTTGGCGCGCCGCCCAGGCCGCCGTTGTCCGGGGCGCGGCGTCCGAGGCCCAGATGGAGAAGTTCCTGGCCGAACTGGGCTGGCGCGATTTCAACTCCGCCATCGCCGGGCGCGGTCGCGATCTGGCGCGGGAGAACTTCGACGCCAAGTTCGACCTCTTCCCCTGGCGCACCGATCCGATCGCCCTGGAAGCCTGGCGGCGCGGCCGCACCGGCTATCCCATGGTCGACGCCGGCCTGCGCCAGCTGTGGGCCACCGGCTGGATGCACAACCGGGTGCGAATGGTGGTGGCCTCCTTCCTCACCAAGCACCTGCTGATCGATTGGCGCGAAGGCGAAGCCTGGTTCTGGGACACCCTGGTCGACGCCGACCACGCGTCGAACGCCGGCAATTGGCAGTGGACCGCGGGCTCGGGCGCCGACGCCTCCCCCTATTTCCGCATCTTCAATCCCATGGCCCAGGGCGAGAAGTTCGATCCGGAGGGCGTCTATGTCCGCCGCTGGGTCCCCGAGCTCTCGCGGCTGCCGACCAAGGTGATTCATACGCCCTGGACCGCGGACCCAGCCATTCTGTCGGCCTGTGGCGTGACCCTTGGCCTGACCTATCCCCACCCGATTGTGGAGCATGACGGCGCCCGCAAGCGCGCGCTGGACGCCTATCAACGCATGAAGGCCGCCGCCAGCGACTAGCCCGTCGCCCTCCTGGTCGAATGCCGCAGCGCAAGATATTCGGCGAAAATCCTTCCCCAGCCCCAATTTTCGGAGCACCAAGCTCTGCTATAAAATCAATTGTTGATCTGTATTAATAAGTATTAATCGCCTATTTTCCGCCAGTAATCCCTTGCTAGTGAATATGACCTACTAATTCTGACAGGCAAAACGCCGATGAGCACTCAAAACGAGTGTTCAGAACTCAGAACAAGGTCAAATTGATGCCGAATAGCGTCAACACTAACGTCGGGGCCATGGTCGCCCTGCAAAACCTCAACTCTACTCAATCCGATCTGATGCAGGTTCAGAACCGCATCAACACCGGCAAGAAGGTGGCCTCGGCCAAGGACAACGGCGCCATCTGGGCCATCGCCCAGAACCAGCGTTCGACCTCCGGCTCGCTGAACGCCGTCAAGGACTCGGTGCAACGCAGCCAGTCGACCGTGGACGTCGCCATCGCCGGTGGTGAAGCCGTGTCGGACCTGCTGCTGCAGATGAAGGAAAAGGCGCTCGCCGCTTCCGACTCCAGCCTCGACGCCTCCTCGCGCACCGCGCTGAATGAAGACTTCAAGGCCCTGCGCGACCAGGTCGGCAAGGCCGTGACCAATGCCACCTTCAACGGCGTCAACATGATCAAGTCGGGCGGCACCACCATCGCCGCCCTGGCCGACGCGGACGGCACCTCCAAGCTGACCGTCAATGCTCAGGATCTCTCGCTCGGCGGATCGAACGTGACGGTCGCCGCGACCGACTCGATCGGCACCCAGACCACGGCGGCGAACATGATCGCCACCGTCGCCACCTCGATCGGCAACGTCTCGACCGCGCTCTCCAAGCTCGGTACGGGCTCCAAGTCGCTGTCCTCGCACCTGACCTTCGTCGGCAAGCTGCA
>NZ_CANCLE010000176.1 GCF_947378715.1 Phenylobacterium aquaticum | reverse complement strand
CAGAGCAGGAAGGGGGCGAGCCAGCCGGCCTGGGCGTAGGTCGGCAGGAAGGCGATCAAGAGCGTCGAGCCCCCCATCAGCATCAGGGAGGCGACCAGGGTCGACTTGCGCCCCAGCCGGTCGCCGAAGTGGCCGAACACGCTGGCCCCCAGGGGGCGGGCGAAGAAGGCGAGCGCGAAGGTGGCGTAGGCGCTCATCAGCTGGGCCGAGGCCGAGGCCTTGGGGAAGAACAGGGTTCCGAACACCAGGGAGGCGGCGGTGGCGTAGATGTAGAAGTCGTAGAACTCCACCGCCGTGCCGATCAGGCTGGCGGCCAGGATGCGGCGGTTCGAGGCGCTGGGCGCGGCGTCGGTCATGAATTTCCCCCCGGAATGTCTTGGCGCAGGCTTGAAGGAGCCGCGCCGCAGGGTCAAGGCGGCCAGGCCTTAGCGGATCTTCAGGGCGATCAGCACCAGCAGCGAGGTGATCCCCACATGCAGGATGATGAAGCGCACCAGGACCTGGGCGTTGGACCAGCCGAGCGCCTTGCGACAGTGGTCGTGCAGGGGGAAGCGGATGTTCGGGAAGATGCGCAGGCCGAGGACGCGGATCAGGGCGACCTTGATCAGGCCCGTCGCGCCGTTCAGCAGCAGGACCGGCCCGATGATGACAATGAACAGCGGATTGTTGGTGGCCAGCACCAGCATGCCGATCAAGAGGCCCAGCGGCCGGGAGCCCGCGTCGCCCATCAGGAGCGCGCTGGGCGGGGCGTTATGCCAGAGGTAGCCGGCCAGGCATCCCACCATCAGCAGGGCGTAGATAGACCACTCCGCGCCTTGAGGATTGAGCACCACGTGCAGATGCTGGGCGACGGCGGCGTTGCCGAGGATGGCGTAGAGCAGGCCACCCAGCATCAGGATCGCGAAGCCGGACAGACTGCCGGAGACCCCGTCGACCCCGTCAGAGCAATTGGTGGCGTTGATCGACAGCCAGACCACGGCGGCGCCGAGCGGAATGGCCACGAAGGCCGGAATGGTCAGGGCTTCACGCCAGATCGGCAGCCAGATCATGGTCGGCCCGAACCCATAGATGACACAGGCCGCCCCGATGGCCAGGACGGCGTCCAGAGCGCCCAGGGTCAATTCGTTGAAACCCCCGGTCCTGTCGTCGAGGAAGCCGATCACCGTCGCGGCCAGCATGAACGGGACGGTGCGCAGGGGCGCCGAGGCGAGCGGCAGGAACAGGACCGCCATGGCGCAGAACAGGGTCACGAAGAACAGGCCCGCGCCAACCGGCTTGCCCACGCTCTGTTCGGCGTTGATCGCGTGGGCCCGGCCGCCGTCCCGGGGCAGCCACTGGGTCGCCCGGGGCAGCATCAGGAAGGTCGCCGCCGCGCAGACCCCGAAGCCCAGCGAGGCCATGAAGAAGTAGGATCCGAACAGCCGCGAAGGCCCGAACATGGGCGTGGCGAGGGAGGCGAGCCAACTGAGCACCGGAGCTCCTGGGATCTGGCCCGGACGGGCGCATGTGGCGGATGGAATATCTTAGATGAGTTCGCGCGGTCGGGCGAGGGCGGGTCCGAGGGGCTGCGGCGCCCGGACTCAGAGCTTCCTCAGGATCCTCAGGCTCTTCACCGCCGTCAGTTCCTCGTATTGATCCGAGGCCAGCGCCCTCTGGTAGATCTCGAAGGGCGGGCGGCCGCCGTCGGCGGGGTCGGGAAAGACGTCGTGGATGGCCAGGGTTCCGCCCTGGATCAGGTGGGGCGTCCAGCCGCGATAGTCGCCCAGCGCCGCCTCCATGGTGTGGCCGCCGTCGATGAAGACGAAGCTGAGCGGGGTCGCCCAGGCCCGGGCGATGGGGATGGAGCGGCCGACGATCGGGACCACGGTGTCCTCCAGATCGGCGCGGCGCAGGGTGGTGCGGAAGTGGGGCAGGGTGTCCAGCGAGCCGGCCTCGGCGTCCCACAGGCTCTCGTCGAAATACTCCCAGCCCGGCTGGTTTTCTTCCGAGCCCCGATGGTGGTCCAGGGCGTAGAGGACGCCGCCCGCCGCCTTGAAGGCGGCCCCCAGATAGACCGCCGACTTGCCGCAATAGGAGCCGATCTCCAGCCCCGGGCCACGCCGGGCGATGGCCAGGGCGGCGTCGTGCAGGGCGAGCCCCTCCGCCGGGTCCAGGAAGCCTTTGACGCTGTCGATATCGAGGGGGAGTTGCATGGGGCGAGCTTTAGCCCGGAGCGGGGGTCAGCTAAAGCTTCGTGCATGATCCTGATCGACCAAGACGAGGTGCGGGCGCGCCTGACCTATGAGCTCTGCATCCCCATCGTGGCAGAGGCCATGAAGGCGCTGTCGGCCGGCGACACCCGCCAGCTCCTGCGCGGCATTATTCCCTTGGCGCAGGGCCGAATGTTTGGGGTGATGCCGGGGGCCATGGGCGAGCACGAGGCCTTTGGCGCCAAGCTGATCAGCGTGTTCCCGGAGAACTTCGCCAAGGGGATCCAGTCGCACCAGGGGGTGGTGGTGCTGTTCGATCCGGACACCGGGGCGGTCTCCTGCGTCGCTCATGCCGGCGAGGTGACGGCGATCCGCACGGCGGCGGCCAGCGCCGTCGCCACCGACGCCCTGGCCCGACCCGAGGCGACCCGCCTGGCGATCCTGGGCTATGGCGAACAAGCCGAGACCCATCTGAAGGCCATCCGCCATGTCCGCCCCATCGAGGCCGTGACGGTCTGGGGCCGCTCGCCGGAGCGGGCGAAACGTTTCGCCGAGCATATGAGCGCAGAGACCGGCATCAGCGTGCGCGCCGCACTGGACGCCCGGAGCGCCATCGAGGGCGCCGATATCATCTGCACCGTGACCAGCGCCGCCGAGCCGGTGCTGTTCGGCGACTGGATCGCGCCGGGGACCCACATCAATCTGGTGGGCTCCAGCCATGCCGGCCCGACCGAGGTCGACCATGACCTGGTGGTCCGCTCCCGCTTCATTGTCGACAGCCGCGCCTCGGTGCTGGCGGCCGGCGCCGAGTTCCTGAAGGCGAAGGCCGCCGGCCTGATCGACGACGACCATATCGTGGGTGAGATCGGCGAGGTGCTGCTGGGCCGGGTGGTCGGGCGGCGAACGCCTGAGGAGATCACTGTCTACAAGTCGCTGGGCCACATCGTGCAGGACCTGGCCAGCGTGCGGGCGCTGATGCCGGCGCGGTGAAGTCCTAGGCGACGTCGCTGAACAGCTCGAACCGGATCTCCTCGCCCAAGGCGTGGAAGGCCGCGTCCAACTGATCGAGCTTGGAAGCGTGATCCAACCTGAATAGCCGGTCCACCTGTTCGCGGTGCCAGTCGAGACGCCGGGCGAGTTCGGCGCGGGTGAGACCCCGCAGACGGAGGCAGTTGTAGAGACCAAGCTTCAGCAGAGTCTGAGAGGACAGCGCCGCCACCGGCTGCTTCCCCTTCTTGTCGGACCAGGGAGGGATGCGCTCGCCGCGCGATATGCGCGCCGACAGAGCTTCCTCAATAGCGGCGCTCGCCACAGCTGACGCTTCCTCGACCGTACCGGCGAAGGTCGTGACCTCTGGCAGGTCCGGGGTGGTCACCAGAAACGTGTCGTTGTCGTCGGGGGTCAGCTCGATCCGATAATGGGCCATCACTTGAGTCCCAGATCCCTCTTGATCTTGTTCACCAGGCCCGCGCCCAATTCCTTCTGAGCGCCGTGCATCGGCAATTGCGAGGTCTTGTCGCCGCGACGAACTGTGAGATGTCCGGAGCCGCCGCGATGGCTCTCGAAAGTACAGCCTTGTTTCGCCAGCCAGCGTCTCCGTTCGCTCGCGGTCATGACGCAAATTACTCCACACTTGTGTGGAAATCAACAGATGTGTTGACTACGGCCGGGTGACCTCGTCCACGGCTTCCAGCCAGTGGTGGACGGGCGCGCCGTCGCCGGAGGCGAGATGGGTCCAGCAGCCGATATTGGCGGTGTACACGGCGGCTGGCGCCGAGGCGTTGAGGGCGGCGAGCTTGTTGGTCTTGAGCTGGCTGGAGAGTTTCGGCTGCAGCAGGGAATAGGCGCCGGCCGAGCCGCAGCAGAGGTGGTTGTCGGCGACGGGCTGCGGGTCGTAGCCGAGATTGCGCAGCAGGCTGGCGATCTGGCCGGTGAGCTTCAGGCCGTGCTGCAGGGTGCAGGGCTCATGCACGGCGATGCGGGGTTCGGCCGGGGCGCGGAGGGCGGTGAGGTCTGAGCGGGCCAGGATCTCGACCGGATCGCGGACCAGGGCGGCGAGGCGGCTGGCCTGGTCGGCATAGGCTGGATCGTCGCGTAGCAGGTCGGGATAGTCCTTCAGGAAGGCCGCGCAGCCGCTTGAATTCACAAGGATCGCTTCCGCGCCGGCATCGAGGAATGGCGCCCAGGCGTCGAGATTGGTCCGGGCGGCGGCCCGGGCGGCTTCAGCGGCGTCGAGGTGCAGGTGCAGGGCGCCGCAGCAGCCGGCCTTGGGCGCCTCCATCAGGCTGACGCCGACGCGGTCGAGGATGCGGGCCATGGCGGCGTTGAAATGGGTGGCGGTGGCGGCCTGGACGCAGCCGCCCAGCATCAGCATGCGGCGGGCATGGACCGCGCCCGGCGTCGGGCCGGGGACGACCCGGGGCGGCAGCTTCGACTTCAGCGACGCGGGCAGGGCGAAGCGGACGGCGCGGCCCAGGGCGACGGCCAAGCGGAACAGGGGCGGCGAGCCGGCCAGGGTGCGGATCGCCCAGCGCTGGAGGTGTTCGCGGGGGGAGCGCCCCACGGTCTCGGCGATCTCGGCGTGGGCCACATCATAGAGCCGGTGGTACTGGACCCCGGATGGGCAGGTGGTCTCGCAGGCCCGGCAGCTCAGGCAGCTGTCCAGGTGGTCGAGGGTCAGGCGGGTGGGCTCAGCGCCCTCCAGGGCCTGCTTCATCATGTAGATGCGGCCACGCGGGCCGTCGCGCTCGTCGCCGGTCAGCTGGTAGGTCGGGCAGGTGGCGTTGCACATGCCGCAGTGGACGCAGGCCTTCAGGGCCTGTTCGGCGATGGCGCCGCCGGCGGTCCCGGCGAGGGGGCCCTGGAGAACGGTCCTCATTCAGAGCCCCTCATACATGCGGCCGGGATTGAACACGCCGGCCGGATCGAGCGCGGCCTTGATCCTTTGGTGCAGCTTGAGGATCGGTGGGGCAAGCGGCTGGAACACCTGAGCTTTCGCGCCACGATATAGGGTGGCGTGGCCGTCCATCCGCCTGGCCCAGTCCCAGACCTGGGGGGCGATCTCGTCGGCCTTCAGCCAGGCGACGCCGCCCGCCCAGTCCCAGGCCAGCTGGCCATCGAACTCGGGCAGGGGCGCGGTCTGGGGCAGGGCGATCCGCCAGAGCACCGGCGCGCCCTGGAAGGCCGGATGGGTCAGGTCGCGGACCGTGGTCCAGAGGTCCAGGGCCTCGTCCTCGCCGCCGAATTCCCGGGCGGCGCCGGTCACCGCCGCCTCGCCGCCGGAGAGCCGGATGTGCAGGCGCTGACCATCATGGAAGGCGCCGGACAGCGGCAGGGGACGGCGCATCTGCTCGACCACCCAGTTGCGGCCGGCGTCGCGGGCCATGTCGAAGACGAGCGCCCGCTCGACCCGGGGGCGGGGGAAGACCCGCAGCGAGACGTCGAGCAGGACGCCCAGCGACCCTTGCGCCCCGGCCATCAGCCGGAAGGCGTCGAAGCCGGCGACGTTCTTGAACACCGTGCCGCCGAACCTGAGCGCTTCGCCCTGGCCGTCCATGACGCGGACGCCCAGCACATAGTCGCGCAGGGCCCCGGTGAAGGGGCGACGAGGCCCCGACAGGCCGGTGGCGACCGCGCCGCCCAGGGTGCCGGCCAGGCCGAAGCTGGGCGGCTCGAAACAGAGCATCTGGTCGTTGTCCGCCAACAGGGCTTCGACCTCGGCCATGGGCGTTCCGGCCCGGGCGGTGATCACCAGTTCGCTGGGGTCATAGTCGATGACGCCGCGGTGGCCGGCGACCTTCAGCGCCTGGCCCTCGACCGGGCGACCGAACCAGGCCCGGGTGCCGCCGCCCTCGATACGCAGCGGTGCGCGATCGGCGGTCGCGGCGCGGACCTGGTCGGCGAGCTGGGCGGTGAGATCGGTCATGTCGCGCCACCTCGCAGCTGAGCCCTCGCCCCCTTTGGCGGAGAGGGCTTTGAAGTCGAGCCCCGCATCAGAACCGCTCCAGATGCGGATGCGACACCTGTCCGGCGTGGACGTGCATGTGGCCGTATTCCGCGCAGCGGGCGAGGGTGGGGATGGTCTTGCCAGGATTGAGCAGGCCCCTGGGATCGAAGGCGCGCTTGAGGGCGAAGAAGGCCTCGCGTTCGGCGTCCGAGAACTGGGAGCACATCTGGTTGATCTTCTCGCGGCCGACCCCGTGCTCGCCGGTGATCGCGCCGCCGACCTCGACGCAGAGCTCCAGGATCGCCCCGCCCAGGGCTTCGGCCGCCTCCATGTCGCCGGGCTTGCCGGCGTCATAGAGGATCAGCGGGTGCAGATTGCCGTCGCCGGCGTGGAAGACATTGGCGACGGCCAGGCCATGGCTTTCCGCCAGCCGGCTGATCTCGGTCAGCACCTTGGGCAGGGACCGTCGCGGAATGGTGCCGTCGATGCAGTAATAGTCGGGCGCGATGCGGCCCACGGCCGGGAAGGCGCCCTTGCGGCCGGCCCAGAACCGCTTGCGCTCGTCCTCGTCGCGGGCCAGCCGCACCTCCGAGGCGCCGGCCCTGGTCAAAAGCGCGGTGACCCGGGCGATCTCCTCGTCGACATCGTGCGCCGTGCCGTCCAGCTCGCAGAGCAGTATGGCGGCGGCGGACTTCGGATAGCCGGCATGGGCGAAGTCCTCGGCGGCGCGCAGCGCCGGGCCGTCCATCATCTCCAGACCCGCCGGCACCACCCCGGCCGCCATGATGGTCGCCACCGCGCCGGCGGCGACCTCGACATCGTCGAAACAGGCCAGCAGGACGCGGGCGACTTCCGGCAAAGGAGTGAGCTTGACCATCACCTCGGTGACGATGCCCAGCAGGCCCTCCGAGCCGGTCATCAGGGCCATCAGGTCGAAGCCCGCGCTGTCCAGGGCTTCGGAGCCGAGGGTCATCAGCTCGCCGTCGATGGTGATGATCTCAAGCTTGAGGATGTTGTGCACGGTCAGTCCGTACTTCAGGCAGTGCACCCCGCCGGCGTTCTCGGCGACATTGCCGCCGATCGAGCAGGCGATCTGGGACGAGGGGTCGGGGGCGTAGAACAGGCCCATGGCGGCCACCGCCTCGGAGATGGCGAGGTTGCGCACGCCAGGCTGGACCCGGGCGATGCGGGCGCGGGGGTCGATCTCCAG
>NZ_CANCLE010000175.1 GCF_947378715.1 Phenylobacterium aquaticum | reverse complement strand
GGCGAGTACGCCGCCCTGTGGCGCCGCCAGACCCGCGCGCACTGACCCCCCGCGAGGCCTATTCGGCGGCGTTGGACAGGTCGCCGTGCACGGCCGGCGCGGCGGGCGGCTTGCGCCGCTTCAGTCCGACCTTCTCGAACAGCCAGGCGAACCGGGCGGACATCACCTTGGGCGCGGCCAGCAGGACCGGCGTCAGGACCAGGGTGAGCAGGGTCGCGAAGGTCAGGCCCCAGACCACGGCGGCCGACAGCTGCACCCACCATTCCGACCCCGGGGCCCGGTATTCCAGGTGGAAGTTGCGGAAGTTGGGGTGGATCTGGAACATCAGCGGCAAGAGGCCCACCACCGTCACCAGGGTGGTCAGCATCACCGGCCGGAACCGTTGGGCCCCGGCCCGCATGGCCGCCTCGTCCGCCTCATAACCCGCGCGGCGCAGCTGGTAATAGGTGTCGACCAGCACGATGTTGTGGCCGACCACGACCCCGGCCAGGGCCACAACCCCGGTGCCCAGCATGATCACCGACACATAGTCGAAGGTGTGCAGCAGATTGATCTGCACCCCCAGCAGCACGCCCATGGTCGACAGCACCACCGCCGAGAGGGTGACGATCACGCCGTAGAAGCTGTTGAACTGCCAAAGCAGGATGATCATCATCATGAACAGGGCCGCCGAGATGGCGGTGATGAAGAACACCACGGCCTTGCGGCCTTCCTCGTCGGCGCCGGTGAACTTCCAGCGGACGGAGGGATCGATCGGCGCCTTTTCCATCCAGGGCTTCAGCTGCTGGATCTTGGCGTTGGCGGCGACGCCCTCGACCACATTGGCCTGGACGATCACCACGCGCTGGCTGTCGCGCCGCTGGATGGTGGTGACCTGCTGGGCCGGCACGCGCTTGACGAAGTAGCTGGCCGGCACGGGTCCGACCGCCGTGGGGATCTTCAGGTTCTCGAAGGCGTCGACATTGCGGCCCTCGGGCGTGAAGCGCACCCGGATATCCAGCTCGTCCTCGGCGTCGTCGGGGCGGAAGCGCCCGACCAGCACCCCGCCGGTGGTGTACTGGATCGCCTGGCCGACGGTCAGCACATCGACGCCGTAGCGGCCGGCGGCCTCGCGGTCGACGGTCAGGTTCCACTCGATCCCTGGCGAGGTGCGGTTGTCCTCCAGCTCGACGATCTGCGGGTCGGTGGCCAGCTTAGCCTTGACCATGTCGGCGGCCTGGTTGAGGGCGGCGGGATTGTTGCTGCGCAGTTCGACCTGCACCGCCTTGCCGGTGGGCGGTCCGCCCTGGGGCTCGCGCACCTCGACCTGCATGCCGGGCATGTCGGCGACGCGGCGTCGGATTTCCTTGGCGATGTCCTTGCCGCGCAGGCCCAGCGCCTTGCGTTCCTCATAGTGCTGGAACTCGACCTGGATGCGGCCGATCGTGTCATTGGGCGGGCCGTTGCGGTTGCCGCCGCTGCTGGCCGAGCCGCTGCGCACATAGAGCGAATCCACGCCTTTGACGCCGAACAGCCGGGTCTCGACCTGACGCACCAGCACATCCTGGGCGTCGGGCGACATGTTGCCCCGCGCCTTGACGAACACCTGCACCCACTCCGGATCCTGATCGAGGAAGAACTCGGTCCGGTGCGGGGTCTTGGCGAACCACATGAAGATCGCCACCACGATCAGCAGGGTTACGCCCATGGTCCGGCCGGGGTGGCGGCCGAGCGTGTTGATGGAGCGCGCGTACCAGCCCATGAAGCCGTGCATCTCGCGCGGGTCACCGCGCTCGGACTTCTCGATCTCGGCCAGCAGATGGGTGTCGACCCCGGCCTTGCGGCCCATGATCGACCCCAGCGCCGGGGTGAAGATCAGGGCCACGAAGATCGAGGCGCCCAGCACGAAGAACAGGGTGAGGGGAAGGAAGCTCATGAACTTGCCCGGGATCGAGTTCCAGAACATGAACGGGATGAAGGCGCAGAGCGTGGTCAGGGTGCCGTTCAGCACCGGCCAGAACATGCGCTTGCCGGCGGCCGCGAAGGCCTCCTCCTTGGACATGCCCTCGGCCATCTTCCGGTCCGCGTATTCGACCACCACGATGCCGCCATCGACCAATATCCCCACGGCCAGCACCATGCCGAACATGACCATCTGGTTCAGGGTCACATGCATGGCGTTGAGCATGAGGAAGGCCAGCATGAAGCAGGCCGGGATCGCCAAGCCCACCAGCAGGCCCTGACGGATTCCCAGACTGGCGATGATGATCACCATCACCAGTATGGTCGCCGAGATCAGCCCGCCCTCCAGCACATTGAGGGTGCGGCCGATGAAGTCGCTCTGGTCGAAGGTGTAGGAGACGTGGACTGTCTCCGGCCAGCGCTTCTGCTCCGCCGCCACGGTGGCGCGCACGCGCTGCACGGTGTCGAGGATGTTGGAGCCTGCCCGCTTGGAGACCTCCAGGGAATAGGCCGGCTCGCCGTTGAACCGGGTGATGTAATTGGCTTCCTTGAAGGTGCGGCGCACCTGGCCGATGTCGCCGACCGTGATCAGCCGGTCGCCATTGCGCTTGATCGGCAGGCTGAGGATGTCCTCGGGCTTGTCGACCACGCCCGGCACCTTGACCGCGAACTTGCCGCCGCCGGAGCGCAGGTCGCCGGCCGGGACCAGCTGGTTGTTGCGGCCGATCACCTGGGCGAGCTCGCCGGTGGTGATGTTGTAGGCCTCCATCCGGACCGGATCGACGGTGACCTCGAGGAACTCCTCGCGGCCGCCGCTGAGCTCGGCCTCCAGCACGCCGGGCGTGGCCTCGAGCCGCTGCTTGAGGTCGCGGGAGATGCGCACCAGTTCACGCTCGGGCGCGGCGCCCGACAGCACGATGCCGATGACTGGATCGCCGGAGACATTGGCCTCCTGGATGATCGGCTCCTCGGCGTCCGGCGGGAACTTGCCTCGCGCCAGGTCGACCTTGGCCCGGACGTCCTCGAGCACCTTGTCCTTGTTGAAGTCGGGCTCGAATTCCAGGGTCACCACGGCCATGCTCTGGCGCGCGGCGGCGTTCATTTCCTTCAGACCGTCGAGGGACTGCAGCTGGGTTTCCAGCGGCTTGACCAGCAGGCGCTCGGCGTCCTCGGGGCTGACGCCCGGATAGGGCACCACCACCGAGACGAAGGGGATGGTGATGTCCGGGTTCGATTCCCGGGGCATGGCGTTGTAGGCCATGAACCCGAAGATGCTGGCGATCAGGGTGACGCCGAGCACGACTTTCCGCCGCTTGATGGCGCCGTCGATCAAGGGTCCGATCATGGTCTTCGCCTCCCGGAGATCTGCGGACGCCGGGGCCCGCAGTCTCGACAATTCTAGCTCATGCGTCGTTCAGGCCCCAGCGGGGCGCCGACGCCTCTTAGTGGCTCGCGCCGATGCGGACCTTCTGGCCTTCGGCCACATAGGACTGGCCGACGGTGATCACCTGGACCTGGCCGTGCAGGCCGGAGACCCAGACGCCCCTGGGCGTCTCCTCGATCACCGTGACCGGCGCGAAGGCGACGACATTGTCCGGCTGGACGAAGCGCACGCCCTGGCGGCCGGCGGCGTCGAGCACCAGGGCCGATACCGGCACCATGTGGGCGGGGCCCTGGCCGGCTTCGATCTTCACCGTGGCAGACAGGCCCGAGCGGATCTTGAGTCCCGGATTCCGGGCCGTGACCTCGATATGATAGGTCCGGGTCTGGGCGTCGGCCTCCCGCGACAGATAGCGGACATGGCCCGTCAGGGTCTCCCCCGACAGCAGCAGGGCGGACCCCGCCGCGCCGACCCGCAGACGGCCGGTCTCGGTCTCCGGCAGGTCGCCGACGATCAGGATCGGGTCGAGTTCGATCATGGTGCCGCAGGACTGGCCCGGGGACAGATAGGCGCCGATCTCGGCGTCGCGCTTGTCGAACACCCCGTCGAAGGGCGCGCGGATGTTCATCTGCTCCAGGGCGACCTCGGCCTGGCGCTGCACGGCCTGGGCGTTGTCGAGGGCGGCCTGGGCCTGCAGCACCTGGGTCTGGGAGCGATAGCCCTTGCGGGCCAGCTCAACCGAGGCCTGTTGGGTCAGCAACTGGGCGCGGACCTGGGCGCGGGCCTGATCCGCCGCCGCCTGGCGGGCGTCGACGTTCAGCTTGCACAGGATCGCGCCCTTGCGGACGAAGCTGCCTTCGACCGAGGGGACGGCGGCCACCGTGCCGGCGGTCTCGGAGCGGACCACGACGCTGCGCGCCGCCTCGGTGCGGCCCCGGATGGTGATGGTGTAGGCATGCAGGGTCTCAGGGGTGATCTGGACCTGGACGCTCGGCGGGCCGGCGGCCTTGGTCGCCGCAGCGGTCGCCTTGGGGTCGGCCTTCGACGCCTTGCCGCCAGAGAGGCTTCCCACAGCGAACAGCAAGGCCACGAACAGGACGATGCCAATCGCGACCACATAAGATGACTTCAGACGCATCCCGTCGTTTCCCCAGCGCGACAATCGCTTATCGACCGGCACGCAGGCGCGCGCGATCGTTCCCCAACTTCATGCAGATAGGTTGATGGGGCTTCTGATGCCACCGATCCGCGAACACAAATGAAATCGCGGACAGGAAGCGTGACAGGCGGCTATTGTGCCCCGAAGGCCGCATTTCGACGGTACGGTCTTGCGCGGGGCCCCATCGCGGGGAGCCCGCCTTTTTTGTGATTCGACCCGCCTTTTTTGGGACTCGAGAGGAGCCAGAGCCGATGAAATACCTGCACACCATGGTCCGCGTGACCGATCTGGACGCCTCCCTCGACTTCTATTGCGCCAAGCTGGGCCTGACCGAAGTCAGCCGGGTTGAGAACGCCGGGGGCCGTTTCACCCTGGTCTTCCTTTGCGCGCCGGGTGACGAGGAGCACGCCAGGGCCGCCAAGGCCCCGATGGTCGAGCTGACCTACAACTGGGACCCTGAGGACTATAAGGGCGGCCGCAATTTCGGCCACCTGGCCTATGCCGTGGACGACATCTACGAGACCTGCGCCCGGCTGCAGGCCGGCGGCGTGACCATCAACCGTCCGCCCCGCGACGGCCATATGGCCTTTGTCCGCTCGCCCGACGGCATCTCGGTGGAGCTGCTTCAGGCCGGTCCCGCGCTCGCCCCGGCTGAGCCCTGGGTCTCGATGACCAACACCGGCGCCTGGTGACCCGCATGACCGACCAGACCTATCTGACCCTGAACGACGGCCGCGCGCTTCCCCAGGTGGGGCTGGGCGTCTGGCAGACCCCGGCCGACACCACCGCCGACACGGTCGAGGTCGCGCTCGCCGCCGGCTATCGCGCCGTCGACACCGCAGCGGTCTATCGTAACGAGAAGGGCGTGGGCGAGGGCTTCCGCCGCTCCGGCCTGGCCCGCGACGCGGTGTTCATCACCACCAAGCTGTGGAACGAGAACCAGGGCTTCGACGCGGCTCTGGCCGCCTTTGACAAGAGCCTGGGCCGGCTGGGCCTGGACTTTGTGGACCTCTACCTGATCCACTGGCCGGCCCCGACCCAGGACCTCTATCTCGACAGCTGGAAGGCCCTGGTCCGGCTCAAGGAGGAGGGGCGCGCCAAGTCGATCGGCGTCTCCAACTTCGCCATTCCCCACCTGGAGCGGATCATCGGCGAGACCGGCGTCACCCCGGCGGTGAACCAGATCGAGCTGCACCCGCGCTTCCAGCAGGCGGACTTGCGCGGCTTCCATGCGGCCAAGGGCATCCTCACCGAGAGCTGGAGCCCGCTGGGCCAGGGCAAGACCCTGGACGATCCGACCCTGGTCGCCATCGCCGCCCGCCACGGCAAGACCGCCGCCCAGGTGGTGATCCGCTGGCATGTCCAGCTGGGCCTGATCGTGATCCCCAAGTCGGTGACGCCGTCGCGCATCGCCGAGAACCTGGATGTGTTCGGCTTCGAACTCAGCGCGCAGGACATGGCGGCGATCGCCGGCCTGGACGGCGCCGGCCGCATCGGCCCTGATCCCGCCGCGTTCGGCTGACGCAAAGGACCCACGCCCTCGGGATTTCGCTTTGACGCGATCGTCCCGAGGGCGGAGACTCCCGGCCGACCCGCGATCCGCCCCCAGGAGAACTCCCATGTCTCATGTCGTCTATCAGGTCGTCGAACATGACGGCGGCTGGGCCTATCGCTCCAGCGGGGTCTATTCCGAGACCTTTCCGACCCGGGCTGCGGCCCTGACCCGCGCCCGCCGCGTGGCCCGCGAGCAGCGGGTCCCCGGCGCGACCGAGGAAATCCAGTACGAGGACGAGAACGGCGTCTGGCTGACCGAGCATGCCGACGGCCACGATCGCCCCGAGACTGACGTCATCGGCTGATTTCCGCGCCGCGCGGTTTGCCTCCGCGCGCAAAGACCGCCATTCAGTCGCCTGGAGCATTTCCCGAAAAGTGTGACGCACTTTTCGGATCAGGAAATGCTCCAACGTCTTGATTTAGAGCCCTTCTCTTCCTGTCTGGTTGGTTCAGCCAAACAGGGAAGGGCTCTAGCGCCAAACTGGAGAGCGGCCGTGAGCGAGACCCTGGACCAAGGCCTCATCGAGAATTGGCGCGGCTGGATCGGTCGCGAGGAGCGTCGCGCCGAGGTGCTGGACGCAGACGCCCTGCGCCGCTTCGCCGCCGCCGTCGGCGCGGGGCTGGACGTCGAGCAGGTCCTGCCGCCCCTGGCCCACTGGGCTTTCTTCCTGCCGGTCTTCCCCAACAGCGAGATCGGGCCGGATGGTCACCCCAAGCGCGGCGGATTCCTGCCGCCGGTCACCTTGCCCCGGCGCATGTTCGCCGCGTCCGCCATGACCTTCGCCGCGCCCTTGGTCCTGGGTGAGCGCGCGGAGATGGTCTCGACCATCCTTGATGTGAAGCACCGTTCGGGACGCACCGGCGACCTGGTGTTCGTCGAGGTCGAGCGGGTGATCTCGCAAGGGGCGGGGCCCTGCGTGCGCGAGCAACAGACCATCGTCTATCGCGGCGCGGGGGAGGCGACGGCGGCCCTGGTTCCGGTCGCCCAGGACGCAGGCCCGGACGACGAGGCCTGGAGCCCGGACACCGTGCGGCTGTTCCGGTTCTCGGCGGTGACCTTCAACAGCCACCGGATCCACTATGACCAGCCCTATGCGCAAGGCGAGGAGGGCTATCCCGACCTGGTGGTCCACGGCCCCTTCACGGCGGCGAAGCTCCACGCCCACGCCACCCACAGGCTAAAGCGGCCGCTCACCCGGTTCTCGTTCCGCGCCGTGGCTCCGATCTTCGTGGACCAGCCGGTGCGCCTGACCGGCGATACCGCGACAGGCGCCTTCCAGGCGATCCGCTGCGACGGCGCCCAGGCCATGACGGCGGAGGTGGGTTAGGCGTATCTGGTTGCGCGGCCGGTTATCGACACAAGGGTG
>NZ_CANCLE010000174.1 GCF_947378715.1 Phenylobacterium aquaticum | reverse complement strand
AGCGCGATCAGGGCGAAGGGGGCGAGGGCCTCGGCGATCCGGTTCATGCCGCCATCTCCGCGCCCTGGGCGAGCAGCTGGGATACGGCCTCGGAGGCCTCGCGGAACACCTCGGTGGCGCGGAAGCCGGGCGGGCGGGGCAGGGGCGCCTCGACCCGCACCTCGCCGGCGATGCGGCCGGGACCCCGGGTGATCACCACCACCCGGTCGGCCATATAGGCGGCCTCCTCGACATTGTGGGTTACGAAGACGATGGCCGGCCGGGTCTGGGCCCACAGCTTCAGCACGTCGTCGGCCAGGGTGCGGCGGGTGATCTCGTCCAAAGCCGCGAAGGGCTCGTCGAGCAGCAGCAGGCGGGGCTCGGTGACCAGGGCGCGGGCCAGGGACGCGCGCATGGCCATGCCGCCGGAGAGCTGGGCGGGACGGGCGTCTTCGGCGCCGGCCAGGCCCACGCGGGCCAGGGCCGCGCCGGCCTTCTCGCGAGCCAGCTTGCGGGGCGTTCCCGACAGTTCGAGGGGCAGGGCGACATTCTCGCGGGCGGTGAGCCAGGGGGCGAGCGTCGGGGCCTGGAACACCACCGAGGTCTCGCCGCGCCCGGCGGCGCGCGTAACCGTCCCCCGGGTCGGCTGCTCAAGGCCGGCCAGCAGGCGCAGCGCCGTGGACTTGCCGCAGCCGGAGGGGCCCACCAGGGCGGTGATCTGCCCGGCGCCCAGGCTGAGGTTGAAGGGTCCGAGCGCGCGGCCGCGCTTGGGATAGTCGACCTCGACAGCGGAGAGTTCAGCGACCGGGTTCATGATTTTCCGCCCCCGTTTGCGGGGGAGGGGGATCGGCGCTCACGCCCCCTCGACGCGACAAGCGGTCCACGTGACCGCATCTTCGCAATCCTCAACTTACGCCCCCTGCCAGATCCGCCGCGGGTCGCAATATAGCGCCGGCCGTCGCGGGTGCGTCCCGATCGACAGTGGACGCCTGCATTGGATGGACCGTGGGACTTCGGGAGGCAAGTCCTCCCCCGTAAACGAGGGAGGATTTAGATTACTTCACCGCCGGGGTGACGAACTCCAGGCTGTAGGCCTTCTTGTAGTCGAGGGTCTTGGGATAGACGCCCTGGCTGGAGGCCACGTTGAAGAACTCGGCCCAGCGGGCGTCGGTCATGGCGCCGATGCCCATGGCCTTGGCGTCGCCGCCGTCGATGATGCCGTAGGACCGCATCTTGTCGCGGGCCTGGTCGAGGACGTCCTGGGTCATTTCCGGATTGTCCTTGCGGATCAGGGCGTCGGCCGCCTTGGGGTCGGCGTAGAGATAGTCATGCCAGCCCTTGGCGCTGGCCTCGACGAAGGCGCGCACGGCGGCGGGGTTCTTGTCGATCAGGGTCTGGGGAACCAGGATCATGGTCGCGTAGGAGGGATAGCCATTGTCGGCCAGCAGGAAGACCTTGGGCTTGAGCTTGGCTTCCTTCTCGATGGTGTAGGGCTCCGACGTCACATAGCCCTGCTGGGCCACCTTCTTGTCGGCCAGGAAGGGGGCGGAATTGAAGGTGTATTTGCGGATCTGGTCGTCGGTGAAGCCGTACTTGGACTTCAGCCAGACCCAGAAGGCGGTGACCGAGGCGTCGGACAGCAGGATCGGGTGGCCCTTCAGGTCGGCGATGCCGTTGATGCCCTGGTCGGGGTGGGCGATCAGCACCTGGGGGTCCTTCTGCATCATCGCCGCGACCGCCTTCACCGGCACGTCCTGCTGGGCGAGGTTCATGACCACGAAGCTGTTGGAGCCCATGCCGGCCTCGAC
Organism: Phenylobacterium aquaticum; assembly: GCF_947378715.1. Taxonomy (GTDB): domain Bacteria; phylum Pseudomonadota; class Alphaproteobacteria; order Caulobacterales; family Caulobacteraceae; genus Phenylobacterium; species Phenylobacterium aquaticum_A. The sequence continues at coordinate 5,731 of NZ_CANCLE010000174.1, read as the reverse complement.
CGCGCCGGAGGCCAGCAACTGGGGCACGTTCACCCCAGGCCCGCCCTGGACGATCTGCACGTTCAGGCCGCGCTTGGCGTATTCGCCGGTGGCCAGCGCTTCATAGAACCCGCCGTGCTCGGCCTGGGCCCGCCAGTCGGTGGCGAAACGGATGGTGACCTGGCCGGCGGGGGCCACTTCGGCCTTCTTCGGCGAACAGGCGGTGGCGAGAAGGGCTGCGGCCGCGACGGCGACAAGGCGCGAGAGCTTCATGACGGAATCCCAACTGAACAGCGTGGGACCCTAATGCGCTTTAGCCGGAAGGCAATCTGGGTAACGCGCCAAACCTGTCGCCCAAAGCAAGAGGGCGGCGCCCCGGTCACCCGAGACGTCGCCCTCTATTTCAGATCCGTTGGGGGATCTGGGCCGCAAGGTCGGTCCTGACTTCGTTCGCGGGTCGCCCCGCTGGTATCCGTCACCAACCGTTGTCCCCGTGAAGTCCTGGCCCCAGGTCGCCCCGGCGCTGGCCTTCCCGAGAACCTCCCGCTCGTCTCCCCGTCTGGTCCGCCGTTTCCGGCTTTCCGTCCGGGCCGCGCCGCGGTCCCTCTCGACGCCTTGACGTTCCCACTGAACCCGCTATGAAGCAACCGCCCGGACCTGCCCCGGTGTGGGAAAACCCATATCGATCAGTGGGTAAGCTGTGGACAAGGCGGGGATTTCCGCCAAGAATTCCAGGTAAATCAATCCTTAATTTTATCCACAGCTAAGGCGGCGCAGTTCAGCGCCCGGCCTCCAGGGCCTCGCGCCGCTCTTCCAGGGCCAGCCATTCCTCTTCCGAGGCGGACAATTCCTGGCGGGTCTTTTCCAGGGTCTGGTTGATGCGGTCGAAGCCGGCCCGGTCGCGGGCGTAGAGGGCGGGGTCGGCCAGGTCGACCTCCAGCTTGGCGATCCTGCCGGGCAGGGCGGCCAGGGCCGCCTCCAGCTCCTGCAGCCGGCGCTGGTCCTTGTAGGACAGCTTGGTCGGCTTGACGGCTTCGACCTTGACCGGCGCCGGCTTGGGCGCGGCGGCCGGGGCCGGGTCATCGATGGCGCGGAAATAGCCGGGGTTCTGGCGCAGGAAATCCTGCCAGCCGCCTGGGGTCTCGACCACGTCGCCCCGTCCGTTCAGCGCGATGGTCGAGCTGGCCAGCCGGTCGATGAAGTCGCGGTCGTGGCTGACCAGGATCAGGGTGCCCTCATAGTCGGCCAGTATGTCCTCGAGCAGGTCGAGGGTGTCCATGTCGAGATCGTTGGTCGGCTCGTCCAGCACCAGCAGATTGGCGGGCGTGGCCAGGGCGCGGGCCAGCAGCAGGCGATTGCGCTCCCCGCCCGACAGGCTGCGCACCGGCTGGCGGATCTGCTGGTCGGTGAACAGGAACTCCCGCGCATAGGCCGCCACATGCTTGGCCTGGCCGCGCACCATCACCTGGTCGCCGCCCATGGGGGTCAGCACGTCGCGCAGCATCATGTCGGGCTTCAGGTCGGCCCGGGCCTGGTCGATATAGGCGATCTCCAGATTGGCCCCGAGCTTCACCTCGCCGGTGTCCGACGCGATCTCGCCCAGCAGCAGCTTGACCAGGGTGGTCTTGCCCGCCCCGTTGGGGCCGACGATGGCGACGCGGTCGCCGCGCTGGATGCGGGTCGAGAACGGCTTGAACAGGGTCCGTTCGCCGAAGGTCTTGCTGACCCCCTTGGCCTCGACCACCCGCTGGCCGGACATGCCGGACGAGGCGATCGCCATGGTCAGGTCGCCGCGCACCTCGCGCAGGCGGGCCTGTTTCTGTTCGCGCAGATCCAGCAGGGCGCGGCGGCGGCCCTCGTTGCGGGCCCGGCGGCCGGTGACGCCACGGCGCAGCCAGTATTCTTCCTTCTCCAGCTGCTTATCCAGCCGGCGGCCTTCCTCGGCGTCCGCGGCGATGATCTGCTCGACCCAGGCGTCGAAGGCCTCGAACCCCTTATCGAGCCGGCGCACCTTGCGGTGCTCCAGCCAGAAGCAGCGGCCGGTGGTGCGCTCCAGAAAGGCGCGGTCGTGGCTGATGATCAGCATGGCCGCGCGGCAGGCGGCGATCTCGGTCTCCAGGGTCTCGATGGCCAGGATGTCGAGGTGGTTGGTGGGCTCGTCCAGCAGCAGGACGTCGGGGTCCTCGGCGAAGGCCCGCGCCAGGGCCACGCGGCGGATCTCGCCCCCCGACAGCCCCTGTGTGGACTTGGCCGGGTCGATGCCGAACAGGGCGAGCGTCGATTCCGCCTGATAGGGCTGGGCCCCGCCGGCGATGGCGTAGTCGAGCACCGTGGCCCCGGTGATGTCGGGTTCCTGGGGCACATAGGAGACGGTCGTGCCGGGGGTGACGACCCGCTCGCCCTCGTCGGCCTGCAGCCCGCCGGCCAGCACCTTCAGCAGGGTGGTCTTGCCCGCCCCGTTGCGCCCGACCAGGCAGGCGCGGCTGCGGGGTTCGAGCCCGAGATCGACGCCGTCGAACAGCATCTTGGGCCCGTCGGCGAGACGGACCTCCTTGAGGGCGAGGATGGGTGGCTTCATGTGGCGTCCGACATAGCGGCGCCCGGCCAGGGATCAAGTGCTTGAGCGCGAATGGGGCAAGTCTGCGTCCAAGGACTCGCGCTTCGGTCGGCGCTTGGGGGCGCTGATCATGACGTGATGTCCCACAGCTTCGAGTTGCGATATCAAGGCTACGATGGGGTGTAGGGGTGAAGACGGACATGCCGCTAAGCGTATGCATTCGGGCAAGACTGCCCACGTGGCTCGGGGTGTTGCTTGCCTTCCAGCTCGTGGCTCCGGCCCAGGCCGCCGCTGCGGAACGACCCATGGTCGTCGTGGCTTTTGACCGCAACATCTATGAAGCCCGCCCCGCTCAGTATCGACAATCTGGCCTCAGAGCACAGCTCGCTGAGGCGCTGGAGCCGTCCCGTGATGTCGACACCTCCAGCAACAGCGATATGACCACAGTCACAATTGTCGTTCGCAATCCGACTCAACATGCTGATTTAATTGACGCCGCTCGCCGCCTATTGGCCAAGCGGCCGCAGGTCATGGGGCAGATTGATACAACCCAGGCGTTTTTGATCAGCCACGTCGGAGGGTCATCTCAGTCGGGGTCTGGCCGGCGCGCGGCGACCTTAATCGCCGAACTTCGCGACGCCCCGTACATCAATTCCAAAGTCTCCGAGCGAGGACTTGAAGGGATTGTCACTGATCCGGCAAGACACCCGGACTTCCAAAAGTGGCTAGAGCAACGGGCTTCTGAAAGCCTCGACTTGGATCTGACCTGGACGCCCGCAGCGGTCATTCAGCTCAGCCTTCCCGACAATCAGATCGCCAAGCCGGGCGAACGCGGAGGGCTCGACGATTTCTGGAATCTTTCGGCGCCTCTTGTGGAAATGATTGATCTCGACGGCGGGCTCGCATTTCGCGCGATAGAATCGGAATTCAGCGCGGAGCGCGGCGAGCGGATACGCAAGGCATTGGCCGGTCGGTCTGACCTCAGCATCGAGACACGGCCCGACCAGTCGATGGTGATCCGCTTTCTGTCGCCGCCGCCCAGAGCGTCACTGCCGGATGAGGCTCGACTGCTTCGCGCCGTGCGAGCGCGTCTCGCAGGGGAAGGACTTCGCCCATTGAAAATCGAGCCGCTTGACGCGAAGCGTGCGCGGATCAAATTCGCGACTGACTCCGAAGCCCGGGCTTTCCGAACGGCGCTTGAGAATCCCTATGGATTTTCGGTGCGAGTGGTCGATGAGCCAATGGACACCTTTGGCCCATCGGAGAGCGCCACAGCTCCGTCGCCCGGTGATCTGCGCTTGCCGCTCCGAGAGGGCGGCTTTCTCTGGCTGAAGCCCGAAGCCGTGATCGCTGGTGACATGGTGCAGGACGCCGTTCCCTATTTCGATCGTTTCCAAAAGAGCTGGAGCATCCACTACGAGTTGACTGCTGAGGGCCAAGCGAACTTTGCGTCGGCGACCGATGTGAATATCCGACGCCGGCTGGCCTTCGTTCTCGACGGAGTCGTGATCGAAGCACCAGAAATCATAGGCATGATCCGGGGAGGCTCAGGTGAGCTTCCGTGCGAATGTTCAGAGGCGACCAACTCCGCGCGAGCGAAGTCGCTATTGCGCTACAAGGACGACCTGCCTCTGAGACTTGTCGCCGAATAGACAAGCCCGCCGTCCCCTAGGCCGGCGGTTGGCCCTTTGACCCTAGAACGGGATATCGTCCGCCGGCTTGTCGGGGGTCTTGGTCTCGACCGGGGCGTCGGGCAGGGCCGCCTGGGCGTCGCGGGCGGTGGCGGCGAAGTCGCCGGAGAGCTCCTCATAGAAGGCGTTGCGCGGGTCGGCCTCCATCTCCGGGACCGGGTCCGGCAACAGCCAGTCGAAGTCGCGGGCCGGCAGGTTCTCGTGCGCCACCATCATGAACCTGCGCCAGATCTCGGCCGAGACGATGCCGCCGGTGACCTTGTTCATCGGCTTCTCGTCGTCATTGCCCACCCAGACCCCGGCGACATAGTCGGGCGTGAAGCCGATGAACCAGGCGTCGCGCCAGTTCTGGCTGGTGCCGGTCTTGCCGGCGGCGGGGCGGCCGAAATTGGCGCGTGTGCCGGTGCCGCCCGAGATGACCTTCTTCATCATCTTGACCATCATGCTGGCCCTGGCGACGTCGTAAGCCGGCACGGGCGATGCGGTCAGGTGCTGGTAGACGGGCGCCCCGCCCACGGTCTTGATCTCGTCGACCATGTAGGGCGTGACCCGGTTGCCGCCGAGCTGGAACACCTGGAAGCCCGAGACCATCTCGATCAGCGGCACCTCATAGGCGCCCAGCGCGATCGACAGGTTGGGGTTGGAGGGGATGGTGGTCAGGCCGAAGCGCTTGGCCAGTTCGCCGATCGCCGGGCCGCCGGCCTCCTGGGCCAGCTTCACCGCCACGGTGTTGATCGACAGCATCAGGGCGGTCTCCACCGTCACCGCGCCGCGATAGCCGCCGCCGTAGTTCTCCGGCGCCCAGTCGCCGAACTTCACCGGCCCGTCGACGCGCACGTCGGTGGGCATGACGCCCTTTTCCAGGGCCGCGGCATAGACGAAGGGCTTGAAGCTGGATCCCGGCTGCCGGCGCGCCTGGACCGCGCGGTTGAAGACGCTCTGACTATAGTCGAGGCCGCCGACCATGGTGCGGATGGCGCCGTCCGAGGACATGGCCACCAGGGCGCCCTGGCTGGCCCCCGCCGCCGCGCCTGTCGTGCCCACCACCTGGCGCAGCACCTGGCCGCCGGCCAGCTGCAGCCGGGGATCGATGGTCAGGCGCACCATCAGGTCCGGCGAATTGGGGCCGACCAGCTTCAGGACCTCGGTGGTGGCGTAGTCGAGCGCATAGCCCATGTCCCCATCGTTGCCGAGGGCGGTGGGGCTGAGCCGGGGCGTGTCGGCGACCGCCGTCTCCATCTCCTCGGCGGTGATCCAGCCCTCCTGGCGCATGTTCTCCAGCACCAGCCGCTGGCGGGCGAGGGCGCCGACCATGTTGTGGTTCAGGGCCATGCGCGAGGGCGCCTTGGGCAGGCTGGCCAGCAGGGCCGCCTCGGCCAGGGTGAGCTGGCTGGCGGGCTTGCCGAAATAGGTGCGCGAGGCGCCGTCGATGCCATAGGTGCTGGCGCCGAAGAAGGTGCGGTTGATGTAGAGCTCAAGGACCTCGTCCTTGCTCAGCATCTTC
>NZ_CANCLE010000173.1 GCF_947378715.1 Phenylobacterium aquaticum | reverse complement strand
CCCTGGTCGGGGTCGGGGTGTTCCTGGCCATGCTCTTCGAGGCGGCCATCCGTCGTCGCAAGGCCGAGGCCAATCCCTGGGGCGTGGGCGCCACGACCCTCGAATGGACCCTGTCCTCGCCGCCGCCGTTCCACCAGTTCAATGAACTGCCGGTGGTCAAGCCAGACCTGCATTAGGTCCGGGCACTAAGAAGTCGAAGAGGGCGCGGGCTGGGACGATCCGGCGCGCGCCCTTCTTCCGTTTTGAGAGTAGAGCCATGGCGATGTCACCCGCCGCTACCCGCGCCGCCATGCCTGCCCGTTGGCAGGACTACCTGCAGCTGATGAAGCCCAGGGTCATGTCGCTGGTGGTGTTCACCGCGATCACCGGCCTGATCTGCGCCAACGCCCCGATCAATCCGATCCTGGGCGCCATCGCGGTGTTCTGCATCGCCGTGGGGGCTGGCGCCTCGGCCTCCCTGAACATGTGGTTCGACGCCGATATCGACGGCATGATGCGCCGCACTCGGGGCCGCCCGGTCCCGGCCGGCCGGGTCCAGGCCGCCGACGCCCTGGCGCTGGGCGTGGTGCTGTCCCTGTTCTCGGTGATGCTGCTGGGCATGACCGTGAACTGGCTGGCGGCGGGCCTCCTGGCCTTCACCATCTTCTTCTATGCCGTGGTCTATACGATGTGGTTGAAGCGCTCGACGCCGCAGAACATCGTCATCGGCGGCCTGGCCGGCGCCCTGCCGCCGGTGATCGGCTGGGCGGCGGCGACGGGCGCCGTGCCGCTGAACGCCTGGCTGCTCTGCGCCATCATCTTCATGTGGACCCCGGCCCACTTCTGGGCGCTCTCGCTCTACACCAGCGAGGACTACGCCAAGGCCGGGGTGCCGATGATGCCGGTGACCGCCGGCCCGGCCTCGACCCGCAAGCAGATCCTGATCTACAGCCTGCTGTTCGTGCCGATCTGCCTGCTGCCCGTCCTGACCGGCCTGGGCGGGGCGATCTATCTGGCGGTGGCGGCGCTGGGCGGACTGGTGTTCCTGGTCCTGGCCTGGCGGGTGTTCAAGAGCCGCGCCGGCGAGGCGCCGGACGAGCGCCAGGACGACGGGCTCTATGACGTAAAGGCGGGATCCAAAGACGCGCGCAATCTGTTCGCCTTCTCGATCCTCTATCTCACCCTGCTTTTCGCCACCCTGCTGGCGGAGCATCTGCTGGGCCTGCCGGCCATGGGAGCTGTGCTGTGAGTGATCCGAATCTGGAGAGCCCGGAGGCGGCGCGCGCCCGCCGTGGCCGCAATATCGCCTTGGCCCTGGGGCTAGGACTGTTCGTCCTCCTCGTGTTCATCGTCACCCTTGTCAGGCTCGGCGCCAATGTCGCTCAACAACCCTTCTGATCCCACGCCACCGGCGGCCAAGACCGTCGATCCGTCGGTCCGTCGCAACCGCCTGGTGGCGCTCATCTGCGGGGCGGTGTTCTTCGGCATGGTCGGCGCGGCCTACGCGTCCGTGCCGCTCTACAAGGCCTTCTGCCAGCTGACCGGTTATGACGGCACCATCCGCCAGGCCAAGGTCGCGCCGGGCGAGGTGCTGGGCAAGACGCTGACCATCCGCTTCGACGCCAATGTCAACGAACTGCCCTGGACCTTCACAGCCGAGCAGACCTCGCAAAAGGTCAAGATCGGCGAGACGGGGCTGGCCTATTTCAAGGTCACCAACAATTCCAGCAAGCCGCTCACCGGCCACGCCGTCTACAATGTGGTGCCCGAGCAGGCCGGATCCTACTTCCAGAAGCTCGAGTGCTTCTGCTTCTCCGACCAGACGATCGCGGCCGGCAAGACCGTCGAATTCCCGGTCGTCTATTTCGTCGATCCGCAATATGCGAGCGACGTGAACACCAAGGGCAAGGGGGAGGTCACGCTCTCCTACACCTTCTATCCTGCCGTGGGACCGAGCAGCGGCGCCAAACGCGCCGATGCATCGCAGCCCAAGACGCCTTCAGCCCTTGGCGGAACGCCCAGGGCAGGGCTATAGCGTGACGCGAAATATCTTGCGCCGACTGGGGAAAGACGAGTCGGCCATGGACTTTGAGAGGGGTTAGGACCGAAATGTCTGCGGGCGACGTCAAGCACGACTACCACCTGGTGAACCCCAGCCCGTGGCCGCTGGTGGGCTCCGCCTCCGCGACCATCATGGCGCTGGGCGGGGTGACCTGGATGAAGGGCCTGTTTGGCCTGGAAAAAGGCACTTCCTGGCTGTTCTACGCGGGTCTGGCCGGCGTCCTGTTCACCATGCTCGGCTGGTGGTCGGACGTCATCAAGGAAGCCAACAAGGGCGATCACACGCCGGTCGTCTCGATCGGCCTGCGCTACGGCATGATCATGTTCATCGCCTCGGAGGTGATGTTCTTCGTGGCGTGGTTCTGGATCTTCTTCGAGATGGCCCTGTTCCACCATCACCGGACGCTGTCCTCGATCGAGGAAGTGCGCACGGCCTGGGCCACCTGGCCGCCCAAGGGCGTCGAGACGGTGACCGCCTGGAACCTGCCGCTGGTCAACACCCTGACCCTGCTGCTCTCGGGCACCACGGTGACCTGGTCGCACCACGCGCTGCAGGTCGGTGACCGCAAGGGCGCCAAGATCGGGCTGATCCTGACCATCCTGCTGGGCGTGATGTTCACCTCCATCCAGGCCTTCGAGTACAACCACATTCTCGAGCACAAGTACTTCTTCTCGGAAGAAGCCTCGAGCGCCGGCCTCTATGGCTCGTCCTTCTTCATGGCCACCGGCTTCCACGGCTTCCACGTGCTGATCGGCACCATCTTCCTGACGGTCTGCCTGATCCGTCTGATGGGCGGCGCCTTCACCCCGAAGCAGCATTTCGGCTTCGAGGCGGCGGCCTGGTACTGGCACTTCGTCGACGTCGTCTGGCTGTTCCTGTTCGCGTTCATCTACGTGATCTTCGGCGGCGCCGTGACGGCCGGCTAGGGACATGGCGACCGGTCATAATCCGCTGCTGGCGGGCCTGGCTGGTCGCTGCCCCAATTGCGGCGAGGGACCTCTGTTCGAGGGGTTCCTCACCGTCTCCAAGTCCTGCGAGGCCTGCGGCTATGACCTGGCCAAGGGCGATTCCGGCGACGGCCCCGCCGTCTTCGTGATCATGATCGCCGGCTTCCTGGTGGCCTTCGCCGCCGTCTATGTCGAATTCACCATCCATCCCCCCATCTGGGTGCATCTGATCATCTGGCTGCCGCTGACGGTGGTGGTGTGCCTGGGGCTGCTGCGCCCGATGAAGGGCCTGATGCTGGCGGCCCAGTTCGCCAACAAGGCCTCCGAAGCCCGGCATGACGACTGAACCATCCCGGCGCTTCCCGATCGGCCTGACGATCGCCGCGGCCATCGCTTTCACCATCCTGATCGGCCTGGGCGTCTGGCAGGTGAAGCGCCTGGCCTGGAAGGAAGCCCTGCTGGCGCGGATCGCCGCCCTGCAGGCCGCCCCCGCCCGGCCCCTGGCCGGCGCCCTGGTCGACATGGCGGCCGGCGGCGACGCCGACTTCACCCGGGTGATCGTCCAATGCCCCGGCCTGGCTAAGAAGCCGTTCCTCGAACTCTACGCCGTCCGCGAGGGCGAGGCGGGCCTGAGGCTGATCTCGGCCTGCAAGGTCGCCGAGGGTGGCTATGACGCGATCCTGGTCGACCGGGGCTTCGTGTCGGGGAGCGTCTCGGCGCGGCCTCCGGTCGACGCCGCCGACGCCACGCCCTTCACCCTGACCGGGGTGCTGCGCCGCCCCGACAAGCCGACCTTCGTCACCCCGCCCAATGAGGTGGCCAAGAACCACTGGTACTGGCGCGACGCCAAGGCGATGGCCCAGGCGCTGGGCGCTGCCCGTCCGGCGCCCCAGGTGCTGATGGCCGAGACCCCGACCAATCCCGACTGGCCGGCCCTGGTCCCGGCCCCGGTGCCCGCCGAGATTCCCAATCGGCACCTCGAATACGCCCTGACCTGGTTCGGCCTTGCCGCCGCCCTGGCGGGCGTCTATGCCGCGCTCCTCTGGCGCAAGTGGAAGGGTTGATGCGGTACGTCTCCACGCGGGGGCAGTCGCCCTCGGTCGGCTTTGTCGACGCGATCCTGGCGGGCCTGGCGCCCGACGGCGGTCTCTATGTTCCCGAAGAGTGGCCGACCTTCTCCCACGAGGAGATGTCCGCCTTCGCCGGCAAGCCCTATGCCGAGGTGGCGACCGCCGTGCTGGGCCGCTTCACCGGCGATGAGATCCCGGCCGACATCCTGGCCGAGATGTGCGCCGAGGCCTATGCCAGCTTCACCCACTCCGCCGTCGCGCCCCTGGTGCAGATCGCGCCGGGCGGGTTCCTGGCCGAGCTGTTCCATGGCCCGAGCCTGGCCTTCAAGGACGTGGCCATGCAGCTGCTGGCCCGGCTGTCCGACCATGTGCTGGGCGCCCAGAAGCGCACCCAGACCATTCTCTGCGCCACCTCCGGCGACACCGGCGGCGCCGCCGTCGAGGCCTTCCGCGGCCGCGCCAACACCCGCATCGTCGCCATGTTCCCGGATGGCCGCATCAGCGAGGTGCAGCGCCGTTTCATGACCACGGCGGCGGAATCCAACGTCCGCTGCGTGGCCGTGGCCGGCACCTTCGACGACTGCCAGGCGATCCTCAAGGACGCGCTCGGCGACCAGGCGCTGAAGCAGTCGGTGGGGCTGTCGGCGGTCAATTCGATCAACTTCGCCCGCATCGTCGCCCAGTCGGTCTATTACTTCACCACCGCCGTGGCCCTGGGCGCGCCGCACCGCGAGGTGTCGTTCTGTGTGCCCTCAGGCAATTTCGGCGACGGCTTCGCCGGCTTCGTGGCCAAGCGCATGGGTCTGCCGATCTCGCGGATCATCATCGCCACCAATTCCAACGACATCCTGGCCCGCGCCTTCGAGGAGGGCCGCTATGTCCGGGGCGTCGTAGCCGAGACCCAGTCGCCGGCCATGGATATCCAGTCGGCTTCGAACTTCGAGCGGCTCTATTACGAGTGCGTCCGCCGCGATGGGGTGGAGACCGCCCGGGCCTTCAAGGCGTTCGGCGAGACCGGGGTCATCAACATCCCGCCCCAGGCCCTGGCCATCATGCGCGAGACCTTCGTCGGCGTAGCGGTGGGCGAGGGCGACACCAGCCGCACCATCGTCGCCACCCTGAACGAGACCGGCGAGATGATCGATCCGCACACCGCCGTGGCCGTCGCCGCCTTCCGCCGGCTGCGCGACCACACCAGCCCCGTGGTGGTGCTGTCCACCGCCCACGCCGCCAAGTTCCCTGAAGCGGTCCACGCGGCCACCGGCGAGACCCCGGTCATGCCGCGCAAGGCCCTGTCCCTGGCCGGCAAGTCCGAGCGCTATGACCGGCTGCCGGCCGACGCGGAGGTCATCAAGGCCTATGTCCGCGCCTTCGCGGAGGCCTGAGGCGGGCTTGGCCAGCCTCCACACCCTGTCCAATGGCGTGCGGGTCGTCTGCGACCCCATGCCCGGCCTGCAGACCGTCGCCCTGTCCGTCGTCGCCGGTCGCGGCGCCCGGTTCGAGGACGCCGAGCGTTCCGGCTGGTCGCACCTCCTGGAACACATGGTCTTCAAGGGCGCGGGCGACCGCTCGGCCCGCGAGATCGTCGAGGTGATCGAGGCCGAGGGCGGCCAGGTCAACGCCGCCACCGGCTATGAACGCACCAGCTTCCAGGTCCGCGCCCTGGCCGGCGGGCTCGACCTGGGATCCCATGTGCTGGCCGACCTGGTCCTGCGCCCCAATATCGACGCCGCCGACCTGACCCGCGAGAAGCAGGTGGTGGGCCAGGAAATCGCCGAGGCGGCCGACACTCCCGACGACATCGTCTTCGAGATGGCCCAGTCTGCGGCCTTTGGCGACCAGCCCCTGGGTCGGTCGATCCTGGGCACCGACGCCTCCATCGCCCCAGCCACGCCGGAGACCCTCGCCGCCTGGCGCAGCGAGCTCTACGCCCCCCAGACCCTGATCTTCGCCGCCTCCGGCGCGGTGGACGAGGAAGAGGTCCTGCGGCTGGCCGAACGCGACTTCGGCGCGGCCAGCGGCCAGGGCGCCGCCGAGCCGCCGCCAGGAACCTTCACCGGCGGCGCAGTGGTCGAGGCCAAGCGGCTGGAGCAGGCCAATCTGGTCTTCCTGCTGCCGACCGTGGGCGTGCTGCACGAGGACTATTTCGCCCTGCGCCTGTTCGCCGAGATCCTGGGCGGCGGCATGGCCTCGCGGCTGTTCCAGGAAGCCCGCGAGAAGCGCGGCCTGGCCTATGCGGTCGACGCCTATGCCGAAACCTATGCCGAGACCGGGGTGATGGGGGTGTTCGCAGGCTGCGCGGCCTCTGACGCCGCCGAGCTGGCCAAGGTGGCGGCCGGCGAGATCATGGGCCTGGCCCAGCGGGTCGAGGCGGCCGAGCTTTCCCGCGCCAAGGCCCAGTTGAAGGCCGGCCTGTTCATGGCCCGCGAGTCGCCCCTGTCCCGCGCCGAGCAGGCGGCGGGCCAGGTCCTGCTGTTCGGCCGGGTGCTGACGCCGGAGGAGGTCGCCCGCGACATCGACCAGGTCGAGGCCCCCGATCTGATCCGCATCGGCTCCGGCCTATTGGCGAGCGGCCGGGCCGCGGTCAGCGTCCTGGGTCCCAAGTCCGCCCTGAAGGCCGCCGAGGCCTTCCCCCGCGCCCTGTTCGGCTGATCGCCGCTGATCTCGGGGATTGACGCCCGCGCAAATCAGGCGAGGCTGCGCCCCATGGCCCTGCTGGACTGGATCGCGCCGGAAAGCGGCCTACGCGTGGAGGGGGACGGGATCTTCCTGCGTCCGCCCAAGGCCAGCGACTATCCGGAGTGGCGCGACCTGCGCGCCCGCTCGCGGGAGTTCCTGCAGCCCTGGGAGCCGACCTGGCCGGTCGATGATCTCAGTCGAGCGGCCTTTCGGCGCAGACTGACCGCCTATGCGCGCGACCGCGAGGTGGGCTCGGCCTATCCGTTCTTCGTGTTCCGCGCCCAGGACGGCGCGCTGACCGGCGGCATCACCCTCTCCAATGTCCGACGCGGCGTCGCCCAGATGGGATCGGTCGGCTATTGGTGCGGAAAACCCTATGCGCGCCAGGGGCTTACCCTGAACGCCGTGCGCGCCCTGGTGCTGTTCTCGTTCCGCAGCCTGGCCCTGCATCGCCTGGAGGCCGCCTGCCTGCCGGAGAACCAGCCCTCGCGGCGGCTGCTCAACCGGGCCGGGTTCGCAGAGGAGGGCTTCGCCAAGGCTTATCTGAAAATTAACGGCGTCTGGCGCGATCATGTCCTGTTCGGGCTTGTGTCGCCGCTTCGCGCGCATGATGGCCCGGACGAGGGTGTGTCGGTCTAGAGCAGTTCATTCCCGCTCGCCGGCGGGTTGCGGCCGGAAGTCTTGAGGCGATGCCGAACGACCGTTGGATCTGGGACGCCACGACGACGCTGGAAGCGTTGGGCGCCGCGGACGTCGCCCTCTGGCTCTGGGAGCCGGAGCGTGACCGGCTGCGCGTCACCGGCGCCTC
>NZ_CANCLE010000172.1 GCF_947378715.1 Phenylobacterium aquaticum | reverse complement strand
GGCGTCCAGCGCGACATGTCCGGCAGCATCTCGCGCAGGCGGTCGCGGGCGTCTTCCAGGGCATAGGCCTGGTGGCGGCTCATCGGGGTGTAGTGGCGGCCCTGCTCCTTGCGGCGCTGGGCGATATAGGCGCTCATCAGGCCGTAGAGGTCGCCCTCCAGCCGGCCGGAGGGGATCACCTGGATGGCGTCCGGATCGCCGCGCAGGAAGACGTCGCGGCCGAGCTGGGCGCGATCCTTCAGCGCCTCGGCGGCCTCGCGCATGGCGTCGAGCTTGGCCAGGCGGAAAGCCAGCTGGGCGGCCATCTCCTCGGCCGGCGGCTCGTCGGCCTTGGGCCGCTCGGGCTTGGGCAGCAGCAGGCGGGACTTCAGATAGGCCAGCCAGGCGGCCATGACGAGATAGTCGGCGGCCAGCGAGAATCGCAGCTTCCGGGCCTGGTGGACGAAGGCCAGGTACTGGTCGGCCAGCTTGGTCACCGACAGCTTCAGCAGGTCGACCTTCTGGCTGCGGGCGAGCGCCAGCAGCACGTGCAGCGGGCCCTCATAGCCGTCCAGATCGATGATCAGGGCCTCGCCGTCGTCGGCCGCCGTGGTCGCGGCCTCGAAGTCGAGATGGGGCTGGAAGCTGCGGGTGTCGCTCACGGCGTCCACCGGCCTTCGAAGCCGGCGTCGAAGCGCGCGCGGGCGGCGTTGACGTCAAAGGGAGCCAGCGGTCGGGCGACGCGGGCCAGGGCGGCCTTGGCCCGGCGCGCGGCGGGGCCGGCCAGCGGGCGCGTCCCGGCGATGACGCCGCGCATCTCGGCCATGTCGCCATTGCAGTGCAGGACCATGTCGCAGCCGGCGGCCAGGCTCTTGCGCGCCCGGCTGGTGAAGTCGCCGCCCAGCGCCTTCATGGAGAGGTCGTCGGTCATGACCAGCCCATCGAAGCCGATGGCGCCGCGGATCACCTTGGTGTGGACGGCGCGGGAGGTGGTGGCCGGGTGCCGGCTGTCGACGGCCGTGTAGACCACGTGGGAGGTCATCGCCATCGGCATGTCCGCCAGGGCCTGGAACGGCGCGAAGTCGACCGCCTCGAGCTCTTCAAGCGGGGCGTCGACCACCGGCAGCTTGAGATGGCTGTCGACCCCGGCGCGACCGTGGCCGGGCATGTGCTTGATGACCGGCAACACGCCGCCCTCGATCAAGCCCTCGCAGGCGGCGCGGCCCAGATCGGCGACGCCCTCTGGCGTCGCGGCGTAGGCGCGGTCGCCGATCACGTCATGGGCCCCGGCCTGGGGCACGTCGAGCACCGGCAGGCAGTCGACATTGATCCCCAGCGCCGCGAGATCATGCGCCAGCAGCCGCGCACCCAACTGGGCCATCTCGCGTCCCTGAGGCTCGGGCAGGACGCCATAGGCGCGGCCCGGCGGATAGCGCCGCCAGTGGGGCGGTCCCAGGCGCTGCACCCGGCCGCCTTCCTGGTCGATCAGCACCGGGGCGTCCGGGCGGCCCACCGTCGCGCGCAGGGCCTCGACCAGGGCCCGGACCTGGTCCGGCGCGTCGATGTTGCGCTTGAACAGGATGAAGCCCCAAGGCTGGACGTCGGTGAAGAACGCCCGCTCCTCGGCGGTCAGGGTCAGGCCCGAGCACCCCAGGATGGCGGCGTGGGTCGTCACTTCACGAAGCAGTTCTTGCCCGCCGCCTTGAGCTTGTCACAGAAGGCCGTGGCGTCGGCGCGGCTGGCGAAGCCGGTCACGGCGGTGCGGTAGAGGGTGGCGCCGTCCTTCTGGATCGGCTCGACCCGCTTGCCCTTGCCGGCGACCGCGCCCGGCGCGATGCGGGCGGCGTCGTTCCAGCCCTTGTCGGCCAGGGCCTGGGACGAGAAAGCGCCGATCTGCACCATGGCCGCGCCGGTCGCGCCGGCGGCGGGGGCCGGCGTCGCCACGGGCTTGGCGGGGGTCGGTTGGGCCTGGGCGGTGACGACCGGCTTCAGCACCGGCTTGTTGGCGGGATTGATCGGCATGGCCGAGACCGGGCCGATCGGCTGGGTCGCCACGGGCCTGGGCGCAGGGGCCGGCGGCGGGGTCACGACGGTGGTGTTGGCGGCGACCTGGGCCGGCGCAGCCGGCGGGGCGGTGACCACCGGGACGGTGGCGGCGCGATTCTGCGGCTGCTCGGGCGAGGGGGTGAAGTTGGGCGCGGCCGGCTGGGTCTGGCCCTCGGCCGACTGATAGATCTGCAGGCCGGCGGCGGGATCGATCGGCTGGGCCTCGGTCGGCGCGGGACCCTTCATCTGGCCCACGGGCGTCCCGACGGCCGGCGGCAGGCCGCCTGCCTCATGCACGCCGGAGCGATAGAAGATGACGATCGCCACCACCAGCACCACCAGGACCAGGGCGCTGACGATCAGCATCATCGGAGCGGGTCGCGCGCCGCGCACCGGCTGGCGCGCATCGAAGGACAGCGGCGCGTCGGTGGGCGGCGTGTAGGCGCCGCGATCGGGGTTGGACATCTCAGACTCCGGCAGGCCCGCGCGAATCGAATCGGGCGGCGCGTAGGGGTGACAGTCTACCGGAAGGGCCCGCGCTCTGAACCGTCGAGACGCCTAATTCCAGACGTCGAGGTGGAAAAGTCTGCGGTGCTCTTCGATGGCGAAGCGGTCGGTCATGCCGGCGATGTAATCGCACACCACGCGGGCGCGGCCGGCCTCGTCGCGGTTCTGCGACCTGGCGAACCATTCCTCCGGCAGGACGTCGGGTTCGCCCATGAATAACTGGAACATCTCGGCCAGAATGCGGCGGGCCTGGCTGCGGGTGCGGTTGACCTTCCAGTGCCGATACATGCGGCTCATCAGGAACTCGCGCAGCCGCCCGAGGTCCTCCAGCATAGGCCGGGAAAAGGCCACCAGGGCGTGATCCAGCTGGCGAACATCCTCTGCGGAGCCGACCTTGGCGGCGATGGCGCGACGGTTTGTCTCAGCCAGCACATCCTCCACCATCGCCCCGATCATGCGGCGCACGGCCTCCAATCGGGTGATCGAAGGATCGAGGTCGGGATAGTCTTTATACACTCCGGCCAGGATCGGGCCGATCAGCGGCACGTCGAGCAGCTCCTTCAGGTGGAACAGGCCCGCCTGCACCCCGTCATCGACGTCGTGGTTGTTATAGGCGATGTCGTCGGCCAGGGCCGCGCATTGGGCCTCGGCCGAGGCCCAGCCCCCCAGGCCCAGATCATATTCGGCGTCGAACTCGCTGATCGCCTTCCAGGACGGCTTGGCCAGTTTCTCGGTCACCGGGCCATTGTGCTTGATGATCCCCTCCAGGGTCTCCCAGGTGAGGTTCAGCCCATCCCAGCGCGGATAGCGGCGCTCAAGCTTGGTCACCACCCGGAAGGTCTGGACGTTGTGATCGAAGCCGCCATAGGGCTCCATCTGGATCTGCAGCTCATCCTCGCCCGCATGGCCGAAGGGCGGATGGCCGAGGTCGTGGGCCAGGGCGATGGTCTCGGCCAGGTCCGGCTCCAGCCCCAGCGCGGTCGCCAGCGAGCGGGCCACCTGGGCCACCTCCAGCGAATGGGTCAGGCGGGTGCGGAAGTGATCGCCCTCGTGGGCGACGAAGACCTGGGTCTTCTCCTTCAGCCGGCGGAAGGCCGTGCAATGGATGATCCGGTCGCGGTCGCGGGCGAAGGGCGTCCGCGTCCGGCTCTCGGGTTCGGGGACCTTGCGGCCCAGGGAAGCTGCGGCGTCTTCGGCGTACGCGGCGCGGGTCGGGACCATTCGATCTCGCTGAGTGAAATTGACCTCTTGGTGAGAGGCATGTGCAATCTCATATAGTTCAGGCCGGAGTATTACGCAGCCATGACGACCACCGACTTGACCCTTTCCCCCGCCGCCGCCCAGCGGATCCGCGCCATCGGCGCCACGGAGGGCCGCGACGTGATGCTGCGGGTCGCCGTCGAAGGCGGCGGCTGCTCGGGCTTCCAGTACCAGTTCGACCTGGTCGACACCGCCAATAAGGACGACCTGCGCATCGAACGCGACGGCGCCGCGGCCCTGGTCGACGAGATGAGCCTGGTCCTGCTCAAGGGCTCGGAGATCGATTTCGTCGACGAACTGGCCGGCGCCGAGTTCCGCGTCCGCAACCCCAACGCCAAGTCCAGCTGCGGCTGCGGGGTGAGCTTCTCGATCTAGTTGCGCCGGCGGGAGGGCCATGCCCTCCTGCGCCCATGATCCACATCCCGACCGCGCCGTGGGCGCATAGCGTCTTCGACCTCCTGGCCTGGGGCGGCGGCATGGGTCTGGGTGCGATCCTCTATCGCTGGCGGCTCAGCGAGAGCGTCAACAAAGTCGCCCTGAAGGTGGACGGCGGCTATTTTGCAGCCCTGGCAGCCGGCGCCATTCCGGGCGCCTGGCTGGCCGGTTCGCTGAACACGCTGCGCGCGGCCGGCGGCGCTCTGTCCCACAGCGTGGTCGGCGCCCTGGTCGGCGCGATCGTGGCCGTCGAGATCTACAAGGCCCTGCGGGGCGTCAAAGGCTCCACGGGCGGCATCTTCGTCGGATCCTTCAGCCTGGGCGTGGTGATCGGGCGGTTCGGCTGCCTGTTTTCCGGTCTGACCGACCAGACCTACGGCCGGCCCACGACCCTGCCCTGGGCCGTCGAGTTGGGCGACGGGATCGGACGCCACCCGGTGCAGATCTACGAAAGCGCCGCCATGGCGCTGTTTCTGCTCGCCTATCTGGCCGGCCTTGCGGTTCGCGCGCCCTGGGCCATGCGGCGCGGCTTCTATGTCATGTGCCTTTGGTATGGAGTGCAAAGGTTCGCTTGGGAGTTCCTGAAGCCCTATCCCCGGTTGATCGGGCCGTTTAACCTCTTCCACGTGCTGTGTTTGGGGCTGGCGGCTTATGGACTTGGATATTATCTCGCAGACCGAGACCGAGACCGCGAGCGCGACGCGCAAGTCCGCGCCCTATCTGTTCCTGGGCCAGACCACCAGCCTGTGTGAGACCTGCCTGGCCCTGGTCCCGGCCAAGATCATCGCCGAGGGATCAGACGTCTTCTACCAGAAGCGCTGCCGCGAGCATGGCGTGCAGAAGACCCTGGTCAGCGATGACCTCTCCTATTGGAAGGCCCAGCGGGACTGGGTGAAGCCGGGCGATCGACCGTTGGCGATCCAGAGCCGCACCGAGCACGGCTGTCCCTATGACTGCGGCCTCTGCGCCGACCACGAGCAGCATTCCTGCCTGGCGATCCTGGAGATCAACGAGGCCTGCAACCTCTCCTGCCCGGTCTGCTTCGCCGAGAGCTCGGTGAAGCGCGAGGCGCACCGGCCGATGTCCGAGATCGAGGCCATGCTCGACGCCCTGGTCGCCTCGGAAGGTGAGCCGGATCTGGTGCAGATCTCCGGCGGCGAGCCCACCCTGCACCCGCAGTTCTTCGAGATCCTGGCCGCGGCCAAGGCCCGGCCGATCCGCCACCTGATGATCAACACCAATGGCCTGAGGATCGCCCGCGAGGCCGGCTTCGCCGAACGGCTGGCGGCGTTCATGCCGCGGTTCGAGGTCTATCTGCAGTTCGACAGCCTGAGCCGAGACGCCCTGATGGAGCTGCGCGGCGCCGACCTGACCAAGGTCCGCCAGCAAGCGCTGGAGGCCCTCGAGCGCAATAACATCCCCACCACCCTGGTCGTGACCCTGAAGAAGGGGGTCAATGACCATGAGATCGCAGACATTGTCCGCCATGCGCTGACTTGGCGCTGCGTGCGCGGCGTGACCTTCCAGCCGATCCAGGACGCCGGGCGCAATGACGGCTTCGACGCCAAGCGCCACCGCATCGTGCTCACCGAAGTGCGCCGGGAGATCGCCAAGGCCGGCGTATTCGGCCTGGAGGACCTGATCCCCCTGCCCTGCAATCCCGACCAGATCTGCATCGGCTACGGCCTGCGCGACGGCGCCAACGTCACCCCGATCACTTCGCTGCTGCCGCGCGAGCTGTTCGTAGCCGCCGCGCCGAACACCGTCACGTTCGAAGGGTTTCCAGAGCTCAGGGACCGAATCTTCGACCTGTTGTCGCTCTCCACCGCCCAGGCCGACACCACCGACAAGCTGGCGGGCCTGCTCTGCTGCTTGCCCGAGGCCGTGGTGCCGGAGGAGCTCGCCTATGAGCACACCTTCCGGGTGGTGATCTCGCAGTTCCTCGACCGCTTCAATTTCGACCTCGGCGCCGTGAAGCGCTCCTGCGTCCACTTCGTCGAGCCGGACGGCAAGATCTATCCGTTCGACACCTACAACACGTTCTACCGGCCCGGCGCGGCGGGGGCCGGGGCACTGGCGAAGGGGCGCGGGCGTTGAGCGAGCCGCAACCCAAGCCGGACTGGCGCGACGGCATGCTGCCGACGGGCATACTCATGGTGACGCTGAGCGGACTTTGCTCCGGCGCGACCTTGTCGACCGCAGATCCCTATATGGTCGCCTTCACGAAATTCTTCGGCGGCGTTCCAATTCTGACCGGCGTGATCCTCATTGGTCTGGGACTTAGTCGAAGAAAGCAGGTTGCCGAGGTCGCCTACCGACACACGCGGGGCGATCGCATTTTTGCTAGTCTGCAGATGGGGCTCGGAGCCGCCATCTTCGCCCTTTCAGCGGTGTCTATAGCTTACGGCATGCTTGAGATTGGCAAGGCGGTCCTTCAACACGGCAATCAATCCGGAGGGGACCTGCTAGGTCCAATCATAGTGACTGGTGTATTTGGAGGAGTTGGCGTTTTCGCCGGATTGGCAATGTACCAGTCAGGACAGAAGGCTTGGCGATGACCCAAGCCTCACCCGTCCACCGCTACTTCGGCGCCATGCTGATGGCCGTCGGCGGATTGATCGCTGTCCTGTCAGGCCTCTGCTCCCTTAGCTTTCTGGCGCTGGTGATCTGGAACGCCATCACCGGCGGCGGGCGCACGGTGATCGCCGATGTGGGGCAGATGCTGACCTTGATGCTGGCCTTTGGCGGCATCCCGTTCGTGGTAGGGTTGGGGGTGTTCTTTTGGGGGCGACGCCTGAGGCGACAGGCCCTCGTCCGCTGAAATCCCATTGCCACCGCCGCTGCGTCAACGGCTATCCTCCTCGCCAACCACAACACGGGTGAGGACACGACCATGCGCAGCGCGATCAAAGACGGCTATCTGAAGGGCAAGGTGGCGTTCGTCGCCGGGGCGTCGAGCGGGATCAATCTGGGGATCGCCCAGCGGCTGGCCGACGCCGGCGCCAAGGTCACCATCATCAGCCGCTCGGCGGAGAAGATCGCGGCCGCCGCCAAGACCATCACCGACGCGGGCCACGAGGCCCTGGGCATCGCCTGCGACGTCCGCGACTTCGCCGCCGTGGACGCGGCGCTCGCCACCGCCGTCGAGAAATTCGGTAAGATCGACATCGTTGTGTCCGGCGCGGCCGGCAATTTCGTGGCTCCGGCCCTGGGCATCAGCCCCAATGGCTTCAAGACCGTGATCGATATCGACCTGATGGGCACCTTCCACGTGCTGCGGGCGAGCTTCCAATATCTGAACCGGCCCGGCGCCTCGCTGATCTCGATCACCGCGCCGCAGGGCTCGCGGCCGTCGCTCTA
>NZ_CANCLE010000171.1 GCF_947378715.1 Phenylobacterium aquaticum | reverse complement strand
GCCTATATCGGCTCGGCCTTCATCGCGACCCAGGAAGCCAACGCCCAGCAAGGCTACAAGGACATGATCGTCGCCAGCCGCGGCGATGACATCGTCTATTCGAACCTGTTCACCGGGGTGCACGGCAACTATCTGCGTCCCTCGATCGAGGCGGCCGGCCTGGATCCGGACAACCTGCCGGTGGCCGACCCGTCGAAGATGAACTTCGGTTCCGGCGGCAACACCAAGGCCAAGGCCTGGAAGGACATCTGGGGCTGCGGCCAGGGCATCGGCGCGGTGAAGGAAATCCCCACCGCCGGCGAGCTGGTGGCGCGCCTGTCGGCCGAATATGAGGCGGCCAAGGCGTCGCTGGCGGCCAAGACGGCCCTGACCTCCGGCAAGGTGTTGATGGCGGCGGAATAGGAACGGGGGCCGGCGGCGCCCGCGCGTCGCCGGCCGCCCCCTCTATTCCAGCGTGGCGTCGAGGGTGATCTCGGCGTTCAGGACCCGGGAGACCGGGCAATTCTTCTCGGCCACCCCGGCCAGTTCGTCGAACCTGGCCTTGTCCAGGCCCGGGACCTTGGCGCGCAGGGTGAGGGCGGACTTTTCGATCTTGAACCCGCCATCGGCCTGGACCAGCGACACCGCCGCCTCGGTGTTGAGCTCTTCCGGCGTGAAGCCGGCGGTCTGGAGCTGGAACGCCAGGGCCATGGTGAAGCAGCCGGCATGGGCGGCGGCGATCAGCTCCTCGGGATTGGTCCCGGGCTCGCTCTCGAACCGGGTCTTGAAGGAATAGGGCGTGTGGGAGAGCACGCCGGAATCAGTGGTCAGGTCGCCAGTCCCGTCACGGCCGGTTCCGCGCCATTGGGCGTGGGCCTTGCGGATCATCTTGTCCTCCTGGGCTTGAGTGGTCCCCCGACCGTCTCAGACCAGCATGACATGGAATAGCGCGGCCGGGATCTTCCGTTCAGGCCCGGGCGCGCCGCCCGTTCATCTCGTCGCCGGCGTCCCTGGGCAGGGGCAGGTAGAAGGCCAGCGAGATGAAGGTGATGGCGCCGACCACCAGGAAGGCCGGGGTGATCGTGGCGGCGGTCAGGTGATGCTGGCCCTGGGCCACCATGAAATAGTGCAGCAGCAGGGCGGCCAGGCCGATGCCGATCGACTGGACCAGCTGCTGGGCCATGCTGGACATGGTGGAGGCGCGGCTCATCTGGTGCTGCTCGACGTCGGCGAAGGCCATGCCGTTCAGGCTGGTGAACTGCAGGGAGCGGAAGAAGCCGCCGACCAGCAGGACCGCCATGATGACGATGTGCGGGGTGGTGGGCTTGAACAGGCCATAGGCCAGGAAGCTGACCCCGGTGATGATGGCGTTGACGCTGAGCACCGTGCGGAAGCCGAAGCGGCGCAGGATGGGCGGGGCCGCAGTCTTCATAACGATGGCGCCGGCGGCGCTCATGAAGGTGAGCAGGCCGGCCTGGAACGGGCTCATGCCAAAGCCGATCTGCAGCAGCATGGCGAGCATGAAGGGCATGGCGCCCATGGCGAGCCGCATGAAGCCGCCACCGATGATCGAGGCCGAGAAGGTCCGGATGTTGAACAGCGACAGGTCGAGGATCGCGTGGCGATTGCTGCGCGAATAGACCCCGTAGGCGAACAGGGATCCGAGGCCCACGACGAACAGGCCGGCTACGGCGGGGCCCGGCAGCAACGGGCGACCCAGGTTCTCGAAGCCGAAGATCAGGGTGGCGAGGCCGACCCCGGTGAGCAGTATGCCGATCCAGTCGATCGGGGCGACGTCCTGTTCAGCGATATTGGGGACATAGCGCCAGACCATGATCCCGCCGAACACGGCGATGGGCAGGTTCATGAAGAAGATCCACCGCCAGTCCGCGAAGGTGACGATGGCGCCGCCGAGCACGGGGCCGATCACCGGGCCGAGCAACGCGGGCATGGTCAGCACCGACATGGCGCCGACCAACTCGCTCTTGGGCGTGGTGCGCAGCAGGACCAGGCGGCCGACCGGCACCATCATGGCGCTGGCGGCGCCCTGGAAGACCCGCGCCAGGACCAGTTCGGCAAGGTTGTCCGCGAAGCCGCAGGCGGCCGAGGCCAGGGCATAGAGCACCATGGCGGCCATGAAGACCCGCTTGGCGCCCAGCTTGTCTGCGGCCCAGCCACTGACCGGCAGGAACACCGCCGAGGCCAACAGATACATGGTGATGGCGAGGTTCAGCCGCAGCGGATCCTCGTGCAGGGCGCGGGCCATGGTCGGCAGGGCGTTGGAGAGCACCGTGGCGCTGAGCGTCTGCATCATCATGGCCGAACCGATGATGGCCGGGACCATCCAGCCCCGGGCGGCGGCGCTGGCCTGGGCCTCGGTCTCGTTGGGCTTGAGGGCGATTTCCGTCATGCGTCGAGACTCAGCAACTGGAGGAGCGGGTGGGCGGCCTGGGCCAGCTGATCGCGGCCCTCGGGCGAAAGCTGGGCGAGGCGCACCGAGAGCCAATCGTTGCGCAGCTTGCGGATGTCCTCGAGGCGGGCCTCGCCGGCGGGGGTGACCGCCAGGCCGGAGCGGCGGCCGTCATCGACGCGGTCGGCGCGGGCGACCCAGCCGGCCGCCTCCAGGCGCTTCACATGGCTGCTCATGGTCGGGCGTGAGAGCTTCTCGGCGTCAGCGAGGTCGCAGACCCCGACGCCCGGCGCGCGCTTGATCTGGCCGAGGATCAGGGCGTCGAGGGCGGAAACCCCGGCCTTCTGAGCCTCCTGGCGCAGCCGTCGCGACACCCGCAGCAGGAGGGGGCGAAGCGCTTCGGCGAGCCGTTCGGGCTCGCTGGAGGTCAGGGCGGAGAGGGGCATGGGCGCTCAGATAGTTAGGTCGTCTAACTATCTTTATCGAGGATTCCCTGGCCTGGCAAATAAGCCCGGTGTCGCAGGGGTCAGCGCGGCGGCGGGAGCGCCTGGCGGGCGTGGCGCAGGCCGCGCAGGAGATCGCGGGCCTGGCGGCGGACCTCGGCGAGGGCGGCGCGGCAGGGGGCCGGGTCTGGCGCGAGGCCTCGGGCGGCGGCGGACCTGGCGCGCTCCCCGGCGGCGTGGGCGGCCTCACAGGCGCGCTGGATATCGGCCACCGCCAGGAGCACCGCGCCCTGGGACGAGGCGCGCCAGTCGGCCTCGAAGCCGCGTCTGGCCAGGGCGGCCTGGCGAAGCTGGGCCTCCGACCGGGGCGGGTCCGGCGGGGCGGAAAGGCCGGACCAGGCGACGCCTGCGTGACGACGGGCGGCCTGGCGCTGGTGGTCGAGGTGATGCCCGTCCGACGCACGTTCCAGCGCGATCCAGGCGGCCAGGGGATCGGGCGTGTTCATTTTTAAACTGTATCAAAAATACAGATATTTTGCAATCAAAAGCTGTCTATCGACTAGCCGCCGCTGACGATGATCCGACGCGCCTGGAACGGAGGAATGATGGCGGTGATGTGCGCCGCCCAGCGCAGGCGGGCATCGTGGCGGGTCGGTCCGGCGATGCTCTCCAGGTCGAAGCGGCCCGGCTCGCTCCCCCGCAGGAGGCGCTTGACCAGGACCTCGTCAGTGTCGGTCTCGACCACGACGACGTGGCCCAGCATATCGGGACTGGGGGAGGTCTTCTGGTCCTCGAAATAGATCAAGGCGCCATCGTCGGCGACGCCGCGCATGGAGTGCCCCGCCACCTGGAGGGCCACGGCGCTTTCCGTTCCACCTGGAGGAATCGGTGTCAAATCAAAGCCCTCCTGGCCCGTTGCGAACAGCACCAGGCCCTCGGGATTGGCGCCCACCTTGCCGATGATGCGGACCATGCCGCCGATGGCTGCCGACCGCATGGGGCCGGAGGCGTCATAGAGCCACTCGGGCCGAACCCGGAAGGCGGCGGCATAGGCCTTGGCCTTGCGATAGGAGAAGGGGGCGTTGCCATTCTCATTTGAGGCGTAGGTGTTGCGGTTCCAACCATGGGCCTCCGCCGCTGCCGCCGCAGTGTCGTGGCCGGCCTCGAGGCGCGCGTCGCGCAGGCGTCTGGAGCGTTCATCCATGGAGAGATACTAGCAGTAGAAATTTTGTATGAAAAATACATTTTTGACTTTGAAGTTCTGCTTTTGTTCCGTTAACATCTGGGCATGCAAAACGATGTCATCTCGCGACCCATCGATGGTCAGGATTACGCCGCCCTACGACAAAGTGGGACGTCTCCCGCCCGTGCGCGGCTCCAGCTCAAGCTCGCTGCCCCCGACGGCGAGCGCCTTGAGCGGCTGTTCCGCGCCCGGACGACGCGCGGGGTCGGCGACAGCCAGCTGCCGCGGTTCGCGCGGCATGAGGCCCATGTGGCGGCGTGCAGGGCGCAGGGCGGCTTCTGGGCCCTGTCGGAGCGGCGGATCGGCAGGGATCTGTCGGTGGTGTGCCTGCCGCTGATGCCGCCCGCGCCATGAGCGAAGACGACGCCCCGACTGCGGCGAAGCTGATCGTCGAGGCCCTGAAGGCCCGGCCGCCCGAGGATCGCGGCCTGTTCCTGCGGCAGCTGATCGCCCATGCCGCCGCCGGCCTGTCCCTGCTGGAGGGCGCCCGCGCCGCCAGCGAGGCGGTCTATCGGCTTGGCGACGCCGTGGTGGCGCGGCCAGGCGCCTGAACTCTTCCCGTCCCTGATCGAAAGGAGACCGTCATGAGCCGCACGGCCCATTTTGCACGCCTGGAGCGTGAACGCCTGATCGCCGTCGACCAGACCACCCGCCGCCGCGCCGAGGCCCGGGCCACGGCGGCGGGGGTGCGTGAGACCGTCACCCTGTCCGCTGCGCGCGGCGCCAGGTTCGAGGGGCCGGCGGGGGACAAGGTGGGGCGGGAGCAGCCCTATCGCCGCCTGGCCGGTCTGGATTGGCTAGCCCGTAAAGGACGACTGACCACAGACCAGTTGAAGGCCGGCGAGGCCTATGGCGACTGCTATCGGAAGGCCTCGGCGGAGGCGGCCTTGGGCTCCTCCCTGGCGGCGTTGCCGGGGAGCGGGCAGGGGACGCCGATCACCCTGGTGGTTCGGCAGGCCGAGGCGCGGGCGCAGGCGGCGGCGCATCTGGCGATGCTGCGCGGCAAACTGGGTGGCCAGGCGGACCTGATCGCCGCCTGCGACCACGTGTGCGGGCGGGAACTGACGCCGCGCGAGGCGGCCGACGGGGAGCGCGAGGCCGGGCGGCTGGAGGCGGTGTTGCGGGTGGCGTTGGACCTGATGAGCGGTCCGAGCTCCCCATAGAGCCCGCTCCGATCCGGTCGGGTGCTTCCGTGACCCGGCGGCGCCGGGCTAGAAGGGGGCATGAGCTCAATACAGACCTCCACCCACCCGCTCACCGCCGTCTCCGAGGGACGGTGGACCACCTTCGCAGGACCGGAATGGGTCAATCCAGGGGGCGGCCTGTGGGGCGGCTACGCCATCGGGCTGTTCATCCGGGTGCTGGAGGCGGAACCGGAAGCCGTGGGGGAGGCCCTGTCCCTGACCCTGACCTATGCCGCCGCCCTGCCTTCGGGCCAGCTGGACATCCGCACGCGGCGGCTGCGTCAGGGCGGTTCGATCGGCGTTTGGGAGGTCGAGGTGCTGCCGGCGGGCTCTGATCAGGTGGGGGTGCATGGCATGGTCACCCTGGCGCGGCGACCGGAGACGCCGCCCTTCGCCTTCGCCAGGATTCCTGAGGCTCCGGACCCGGACAGCCTGCCCAGCCCGCCCGACTTCGGGGCGCCCTTGCACTATGGCGCCTCGGCGTTCGAGCGGCGGACGCTGGAGGTGTTTCCGCCCGAGGCGACGGGGAACTCCCACACCCTGGCCTGGGTGCGGTCGCGGCGCGGGCCGCTGGACAAGGCCCTGCTGGGCATGGTCACAGACAATTCGGCCCCACGCGCCATGTACGCGCTCGGCCGGACGGTCAGCGTCACGACCCTGACCCTCACCGTCTATCTGCACGCCACCGCCGAAGAGATCGCCCAGGTGGGCGATGACTTCATCCTGGTCGAGTGCGAGGGCCGGGTGGGCG
The DNA here is from genome assembly GCF_947378715.1 of Phenylobacterium aquaticum. Lineage (GTDB taxonomy): Bacteria > Pseudomonadota > Alphaproteobacteria > Caulobacterales > Caulobacteraceae > Phenylobacterium > Phenylobacterium aquaticum_A. The sequence continues at coordinate 1,614 of NZ_CANCLE010000171.1, read as the reverse complement.
GCGGCGGGGCCTCGGACGAGCGTTCCAGCTATTGGAGCCGGGACGGCAAGCTCCTGGCCACCAGCGAACAGCTGGCCTGGTACAGGCCGATCAGGCGCAGCTCGCCGGAATAGGCGGGGGGCTAGTCGTCGAAGCCGACGAACACCGCAGCTTCGTCCACCGACTTGCGTTCCGAGACGACGGCGTTGGCCGGGAAGGTTTCGTCCGGCCAACCGAGCGCGATGCTCTTCATGATGACCTGATCGTCGGCGATGCCGGCGTGTTCGCGCACGACCGGGGACTGCATGATGCCCTGGCTGTTGATCACGGCCCCGAGGCCACGAGACCAGGCGGCGTTGACCAGGGCGGTGGTCACGGCGCCGCAGTCGAAGGGCGTGTCGTCGCTGCCGTCGAGGACCTTGTCATAGGTGACGATCACGCAGACCGGGGCGTCGAACTGGCGGAAGCCGCGCAGCACCCAGTCCTGGCGCATGTCCTTGTCGTCGCGGGCGATGCCCATGGCGGCGAACAACTGCTTGGCGACGCCGACCTGGCGGTCGCGGTGCGGACCGGCGAAGGCCTGGCCCGTGCGGAACTCGCGCGATTGCGGCACGCCGGACACCATCCGCTCAGTGTTGCCGGCCCGGATCCGGTCCAGCGGTTCGCCGCTGATGACGTAGAAATTCCAGGGCTGGGTGTTCATCGACGAGGGCGCGCGCATGGCGACCTCGAGAATCTCTTTGATCAGGGCCTTGGGAACCGGATCGGGCTTGTAGCCTCGGATGCTGCGGCGGCCCACGACCACCTCGTCATAGGTCAGGGGCTTGGCGTCCGGGGTCGTCATCTGGCGTTCCTCACCGTTGTTGCAGGTGGGCATAACCGACCCGCAGCCTAGATCAAGAGGCTGGCGCCGCAATCGGCGACGGTATCCCTGGCTGGGCGCGGCGCGTAGCCGAGGATGTCACGGGCCTTGGCGGTGCTGAAGGCCTGGGTGCGGCCGAGCAGAGGCAGGACCGCCTTCATCTGGGGCGAGGCCAGGGCCAGGGTGCGGGCGACGAGGTCTGGCATGTTGGCGGTGGTGACCTTGGCCGCGCCTTCACCCAGCCTGGCTTTCAGGGTCGCGGCGACCTCCGCGTACCAAAGGGCCTCGCCCATGGCGATGAACCGCTGGCCGGCGGCCTCAGGCTTCGTCATGGCGCGGATGTGGAGGTCGGCGAGGTCGCGGACATCGGTGATGTTGAAGCCCAGACGCGGCAGGGCCGGCGGCTGGCCCTGGAGCAGGCGCTGGATGATGGCGACCGAGCCCAGCTGGTCCTTGTTCAGGACCGGGCCGAAGATCGCGCCGGGCAGGATCGTGGTCAGGCTGGTCGCGGGGTGGTCGGCCATGAAGTCCCAGGCCGCTTTCTCGGCCAGCACCTTGGATTTGCGATAGACGGCCAGGCCCGGCTGGTCCGGATCGGTCCAGTCGGTCTCATCAATGGCGCGCTTGAGCGGCTTGGCCGGCGTGCAGGCGGCGGTCGAGGAGGTCATCACCACCCGCGTCACTCCGTCTCGGACTGAGGCCGAGAGCACGCGCAGAGTTCCGTCGCGCGCGGCGGAGATCAGGTCTTCGCCGCCGCTGCCGCCCAGAGGCGA
>NZ_CANCLE010000170.1 GCF_947378715.1 Phenylobacterium aquaticum | reverse complement strand
TTCTGGCTGGGACTGGCCTGGGGGCTCGGCGGCGGGGGGCTGGCTATGGTGAGGCCAGACGAGGCTCCGCCGCCGCCGGCCTGGCCGCCCCACATCTGAGGAGTGCTTGGCGTCAGGTCCGGCCCGCCGCCGCTGGTGTAGGCGCCGCCCATGGGATTGTAGTTGGGGTCGGTGGCGGCCTGTCCAATCACGCCTAGGGCGTTGACCGCGCCGTTCAGGAAGCCCTGCACACGGGCGTCATGCTCCTGCCGCGCCTGGTCGGCGGCCTGTTGCTCGCCTGATGTGAGGACGCGCTGGAAGACGGTCCGGCCCATCATCATGGTTCTCCAGTCCCCGTTTTTCGCCTGCTGCTGGATCAATCGCTCCCACTGGTCTGGCCCGATCGAGCGTGTGTAGATGCGGGCCATCCTGCCCTCGACGGCGTACGGAGGGGTCACCAGCCCGCCGTCCGGACCCATCTGCATGCCGCCGATCAGGTGCTTGTCCGGATCGAAGCTGATTTCGGCGACGTCGTGGCTGTTTGAGCCATCGAAGCCCACGACGGACCACTCGTCCAGGAGAACCACGCCTGGTGTCTTCCAGCGATAGCTATGAGTCTCAGTTAAGGCCCGATCGGTATGGACCCAGGTGCGGTTCACAAAGTTCAGGTAGTTGCCCCAGACTGCGGGTTGCGGGGGGATGGCGACAGGCGTCGCGGGCTGCGTCGGCCTGGCGGCTGGCTTCGTCGTCAGCGCCGCGATGATCTTGGCCGCGTCGCCCCGCGCCAGCCGATGGCGGGTCTCGTGATAGGCCGGCTGCCAGACCCCGTCCTTCAGGGCGGACTGATCCACGACGATTTCATCGGGCGTGAAGCGATAGACCACGTGCTCCTGATGGCGGCCGTCGTCCTGGACGCTGACGCCGGGGCGGGGGTTGGTGAGTCGCCAGTTGGCCACAGGGCTGCCGTCTGAGGCGTAGGCGGTCAAGGTCAGCCCCTCGCCGGTCTCGTCCAGGGCGATGGTCGTGGTGCGCTTTGCGCTGGCCAGCGTGACCTCCACCAGGAGGATCTCGCCCGGAATTTTCCAGCGATAGACATAGACGGCCGAACCATCCTCTGCCGCCCATTCACTGCCCGCCATGCCGCCCCATGGCCCCCAGCCGGGCGCGAGCTTCGGCGCGGCGTGGGCGACAGGCTTGGGCGCCGCCAGGCCAGGCTGGGAGGACAGCAGCCCCGCAGCCGTCATCAGGATCGCCAGATGGTGTCGCATGCGCCCTCCCCGCAGCGCTCAAGCGCCGTCTCTCAGCGAAGCCTATAGGAACATCGGGGACACGATACCTCTTTCCCCATCTTGGCGGGGCGGGGGTGGTGACGTGGCTAGGCGTAGCTCTGCAGCGGGCGCACTTCCAGCGGGGCTTCGGCCGTGGCGGCTATGGCCTGGGCGGCGGCCAGGGCGCCGGCGGTGGTGGTGAAGTAGGGGGTCTTCATCATCAGGGCGGTGCGGCGGATCTCGAAGCTGTCGGCCAGGGACTGCTTGCCCTCGGTGGTGTTGAACACCAGCTGGACGCCGCCGTTCTTCATCACGTCGACGATGTGGGGGCGACCCTCCAGCACCTTCTTGACCAGTTCGACCTTGAGGCCCTGCTCGGCCAGGAAGCTGGCGGTGCCGCTGGTGGCCAGGATGCGGAAACCCTGGGCCAGCAGCAGGCGGACCGGCTCGGCGATCCAGGCCTTGTCGGCGTCGCGGACCGAGACGAAGACTGCGCCGGACTGGGGCAGGGTGACGCCGCCGCCCAGCTGGGCCTTGGCGAAGGCCCGCGCGAAGGCCGGGGCCAGGCCCTCGCCCGGACGGCGCCAGTCGAGGCCCATGACCTCGCCGGTGGAGCGCATTTCCGGGCCCAGGATGGTGTCGACCCCTGCGAAGCGGGCGAAGGGGAAGACGGCTTCCTTCACGGCGATGTGGTTATAGGGCTTGTCGGTGAGGCCGAAGCTGGCCAGCGGCACGCCGGCCATGATCTTGGCGGCGATGGCGGCGATCGGCTGGCCGATGGTCTTGGCCACGAAGGGCACTGTGCGGCTGGCGCGGGGATTGACCTCCAGCACGAAGATCCGGGGCGCGGCGGAGTGGGGCTCCTCGATCGCGAACTGCACGTTCATCAGGCCGCGTACGCCCAGGGCCCGGGCCATGGCTTCGGTCTGGCGCTTGAGCTCCTCGATGGTCTCGGGCTTGAGCGAGAAGGGGGGCAGGGAGCAGGCTGAGTCGCCCGAGTGCACGCCGGCCTCCTCGATATGCTCCATGACGCCGGCCACGAAGACGTCGGTCCCGTCGCACAGGGCGTCGACATCCACCTCGGTGGCGCGGCTCAGGTACTGGTCGATCAGGACGGGTGAGTCGCCGGAGACCTGGACGGCGGTGCGGATATAGCGGTCCAGCTGTTCGTCATCGCGGACGATCTCCATGGCCCGGCCGCCCAGCACATAGGACGGGCGGATGACCACCGGATAGCCGACCTGGTGGGCGCCGGCGAAGGCCTCGTCGCGGGAGCGGGCGATGGCGTTGATCGGCTGGGCGATCTCGAGCCGGTGCAGCAGCTGCTGGAAGCGCTCGCGGTCCTCGGCCAGGTCGATGGCGTCGGGGCTGGTGCCGAGGATCGGGATGCCGGCGTCTTCCAGGGCCTGGGCCAGCTTCAGCGGGGTCTGGCCGCCGAACTGGACGATGACGCCCAGCAGCTCGCCCTTTGAGCGCTCGACCTCGATCAGCTCCAGCACGTCCTCGGCGGTGAGCGGCTCGAAATAGAGGCGGTCGGAGGTGTCGTAGTCGGTCGAGACGGTCTCCGGGTTGCAGTTGACCATGATCGACTCCACCCCGATGTCGGCCAGGGCGAAAGCGGCGTGGCAGCAGCAATAGTCGAACTCGATCCCCTGGCCGATGCGGTTGGGGCCGCCGCCGAGGATGATGGCCTTCCTGGCGCCCGTGGGCTCGCTCTCGCACTGGGGCGTCTGGCCCAGAGCCCCGGTCTCATAGGTCGAGTACATATAGGGGGTGGCGGCGCGGAACTCGCCGGCGCAGCTGTCGATGCGCTTATAGACCGGGCGCACATTCAGCACGTGGCGGGCGGCGCGGACGGCGGCCTCGGTCTTGTGGGTCAGCTTGGCCAGGCGGGCGTCGGAGAACCCTTGCGCCTTCAGCGCGCGGAAGCCTTGCGCCGTGGTCGGCAGGCCGGCGGCGCGGACATGGCCCTCGGCCCGGACCAGGGTCTCCAGCTGGCGCAGGAACCAGGGCTCATAGGAACAGGCGGCGTGGATCTCCTGCTCGGTCAGGCCGTGGCGATAGGCCTGGGCGATGACCCGCAGGCGATCAGGGGTGGGGGAATTGAGCGCGCGGACGATGGCCGCGTGGCCGGTGTCCGGATCCTCGGCGCCCTCGATCTCGATCTCGTCCAGGCCATTCAGGCCGGTCTCCAGGCCGCGCAGGGCCTTTTGCAGGCTCTCGGCGAAGGTGCGGCCGATGGCCATGACCTCGCCCACGGACTTCATGGCCGTGGTCAGGTGGGGTTCCGAGCCCGGATATTTCTCGAAGGCGAAGCGCGGGATCTTGGTGACCACGTAGTCGATCGAGGGCTCGAACGAGGCGGGCGTGGCGCCGGTGATGTCGTTCATCAACTCGTCGAGGGTGTAGCCGACGGCCAGGCGGGCGGCGACCTTGGCGATCGGGAAGCCGGTGGCCTTGGAGGCCAGGGCCGATGAGCGCGACACGCGCGGGTTCATCTCGATGACCACCATGCGGCCGTCGGCGGGATTGACCGCGAACTGCACGTTGGAGCCGCCGGTCTCGACGCCGATCTCGCGCAGCACGGCGATCGAGGCCGCGCGCATGCGCTGATATTCCTTGTCGGTCAGGGTGAGCGCCGGGGCGACGGTGATGCTGTCACCGGTGTGGACGCCCATCGGGTCGATGTTCTCGATGGAGCAGACGATGATGCAGTTGTCCGCCTTGTCGCGGACGACCTCCATCTCGTACTCCTTCCAGCCGAGCACGCTTTCCTCGATCAGCACCTCGGTGGTGGGCGACAGGTCCAGGCCGCGCTCCACGATCTCGCGGAACTCCTCGACATTGTAGGCGATGCCACCGCCGGTGCCGGCCAGGGTGAAGGAGGGGCGGATGATGGCCGGCAGGCCGACGAACTCCAGGCCTTCCAGGGCCTCGTCCATGTTGTGCGCGGCCTTGGACTTGGGGCTCTCGAGGCCCAGGTGGTCCATGGCGTCGCGGAACTTCTGGCGGTCCTCGGCCTTGTCGATGACCTCGGCCTTGGCGCCGATCATCTCGACGCCGTACTTGGCCAGCACGCCCATCTGTTCGAGGGCGAGCGCCGTGTTCAGCGCGGTCTGGCCGCCCATGGTGGGCAGCAGCGCGTCGGGGCGTTCCTTGGCGATGATCTTCTCGACCATCTCCGGGGTGATCGGCTCGATATAGGTGGCGTCGGCCACGTCCGGATCGGTCATGATCGTGGCCGGATTGGAATTGACCAGCACGATCCGATAGCCCTCGGCGCGCAGCGCCTTGCAGGCCTGGACCCCCGAATAGTCGAACTCGCAGGCCTGGCCGATGACGATGGGGCCGGCGCCGATGATCAGGATCGAGGAGATGTCTGTACGTTTGGGCATCGATGGCTCGCGCGCGAGGGCCGCGCGGACAGACGCGCTGTGGCCGGACAGGTTGCAGGTTAAGGCGCCCGTTTAGAGACGGAGTCGCATGCGCGCAAGCTCATAGGGCCTGCGCGGGAGCCGATACGAAAATGGGCCGGCCCGAAGGCCGACCCATCAAAATCGCAAACCCTTGAGCCCCAAGGGGCCAAGGACAGACACTAGGCCTGCAGGTTGCCAGCGGACATCTTGCCGCTGCGCTTGTCGCGCTCGAGTTCGTAAGTGATCTTCTGACCCTCATTGAGGCTCCGAAGACCGGCGCGTTCGACGGCGGAGATGTGCACGAAGACGTCCGCTCCGCCTTCATCAGGCTGGATGAAGCCATAACCCTTCGTGGCGTTGAACCACTTCACGGTGCCGGTAGACATAGAGATATTCGTCCTTGGATAGATATTCCCCAACGCCCAAGCCCAGGCGCGGCGGATCAAATTTCGGGGGGGTCGGAAGCAGGTCCGGTACGCCTGGCGACGCTTGGAATACAGCCGAACCTACGAGTTTGACGATACCACTTTGGATCAATCGTCAGTTGATGGCAAGTCTGGCCGAAACGCTTGTGGGGTGATCTGTTGCGCCGACGCGACGCTGTGCGTCGGACCTCATTTGGAGCCCGTTCATGAGGCGTTTGATCCTCTCCGCTGTCCTGGCTTTCGCGCCCTGGGCGGCCCTGGCCGAGGCGTCCGCGCCGGCGCCGGTGTCGGTCCCGATCGGGGTCTTCGACCAGACCATGACCGGCCAGCCGATCACGGTCCCGGCCGGTCCTCTGGAGGTGAGGGCGTCGCGCACCACCATCCCGCTCGGCGCCCAGCTGCCTGCGCACAAGCATCCCTATCCGCGCTACGCCTACATCCTGCAGGGCGAGATTCTGGTGACCAATCTGGAGACCGGGATCGTGCGCCGCTACAAGGCCGGCGAGTTCGCCATCGAGTCCCGCGACCAATGGCACAAGGGCGAGGCCGTGGGGGACGGACCCGCCGTGCTGCTGGTGATCGACCAGGCCCCGCCGGGCGCCGTCAACGTCGTGGCCAAGGGGCCGTGAGCCGGAACCGAGCTGGGTAAGCTTGGGCCTTGCCGGAAGGAGACGAAACGGGCAGCTTCCGCCCGAACCCCGTTTTCCGAAGGCTCCCTTGGCCGCCACCGCCGCTTCAGATCCGCTCGCCGAACTCTTGCCGCGCATCGCCGCCGGCGACCGAGCCGCCCTGCGACAACTTTATCAGGCCACCTCGTCGAAGCTATTCGGCGTGTGCCTTCGTATCTTGTCCAACAGAGACGAGAGCGAAGACGTGTTGCAAGAGGTCTACCTCACCATCTGGCGCCGGGCCGACCGCTTCGAAGCGAGCCGGGCCAGCGTCATGACCTGGATCTCGACCATCGCCCGCAACCGGGCGATCGACCGGTTGAGGGCGCGCGGGCCGCTGGCCTATGCCGATCAGATCGACGAGTTGGAGATCGCCGACGACGCCCCCCGGGCGGAGGCCCTGCTGGAGGCCGCCCAGTCGGGGGAGGCGCTTGGCAAGTGCCTGTCGGAGCTGGACGAGCGCACCGAGAAGGTGATCCGCACGGCCTTCTTCGAGGGGCTGACCTATGAGGCCCTGGCCCACCGCATGGAGGCCCCGCTCGGCACGGTGAAGAGCTGGATCCGCCGGGGCCTGCTCAAGCTCAAGGGATGCCTGGAGCGATGAGCGAACCGCCAATTCCGCCCTTGGGTGACGAACTGCACGAGGACGAGGCCCTGGCCGCGGAACACGCCCTGGGTGTCCTGACCGCGCCGCAACGGGCCCAGGCCGAACTGCGCATGGCGCGCGAGCCGGCCTTCGCGGCCCATGTGGAGGCCTGGGCGGCGCGCCTGGCGCCGATGCTCGAGGCCCTTCCGGCGGTGACCCCCTCCGAGGGCGTCTGGCCACGGATTGAGCGGGCCCTGCCGGCCAATGACAACGGCTCGGCCGCAGCGCGGATGTGGCGCGGCCTGGCCATGGGCTCGATGACCTTGGCCGCCGCCAGCGTGGCGGCCGTGGTGGTGCTGATCAACCGACCGCCGACGATCATCGCGCCGCAGGCCCCGCCGAGCGCCGGACAACTGCTGAACGCCCGCCTCGACACGTCAGGCGGCCAGCATCTGTTCGTGGCGGCCTACGACCCTGTGCGCCAGAAGCTGATCGTCACCTCGCTGGTGACGCCGGGGACTGATCCGGTCCATGTGCATGAGCTGTGGCTGATCCCGGCCGACGGCAAGCCGCATTCGCTGGGCCTGATCGCGCCGGGGACCTCGAAGTCCATGCCAATGCCCCAGGGCCTCGACAAGCTCGCCCAGGAGGGCGCGTCCATCGCCGTCTCGGTGGAGAAGCCGGACGCTCCCAAGCATGACCGCCCGATTGGCCCGGTCGCGGCGATCGGCAAGCTGGTGAAGATCTAGCGGCCAGCGGGTCAGCGCGAAATCGGGATGTCCGTGAAGTTGAAGCGGTACATCTGGAGCGGCGGGCCCGACGCGGTATCGGCGTCGGACGCCATGAGCCGCCCGATCAGGACCAGCGAGAACGAGCCCGCCTGGGCCGTCTCCTTGTAGCTCCCGATGGTCCAGTACAGGCCGATGTCCAAGGTGCTCTTCGGATCGACATAGCTGAAATGGGACGGCGCCATTTGGCTGGGGCTGTCGATACAGCCGGCGAAGTCACTGGTGCAAATCGGCATCTGGGTCGCATAGGAGCCGCTCAGCACCCCGCCCGATGCGAGGGCGAAGGCTTGCGCCGGATCGACCTGGGCGTCCTGGAAGTAGAGGCGCTGGCCGGTGGCGTTCGTGAGCCGGATATTGGCGTACAGATTGTCGTTCTTCACATAGAGGCCGGTGACCGAGGCGGTGACGCCATTGGTGGTGGCCGACTGGATGATGGCAGGGGGCTGGGGCTTGACCCCTGGCCCGACGGTCGGAGTTGCTGGTTGTGCGCCCGGAGCGCAAGACGGCGGCTGTGCTG
>NZ_CANCLE010000169.1 GCF_947378715.1 Phenylobacterium aquaticum | reverse complement strand
GTGTTCGCCTCGACCATGGTCGATTCCATCACGCCCGCCACCGACGACGCCCTGCGCGCCCAGGTCGAGGCCGCCACCGGCCTCTTCGACGCCTGGCCGGTGCAGCGGGAGGGCTTCGTACAATGGGTGATCGAGGACAGGCTGGGCGATCTGTCGGCCGCCTTCGCAGCCGCAGGGGTGATACTCACCTCCGACGTCGCCGCCTTCGAGCGCGCCAAGCTGCGGCTGCTGAACGGCGCCCATTCGACGCTCGCCTATGTCGGCCTGCTCAAGGGCCACGAGACCGTCGCCGCGGCCATGGCCGACCCGGAGCTCGCCGGCTTCGTCGAGACCCTGATGGCCGAGGATATCGCCCCCACCCTGGGCGCCGTGCCGGGCCTGGACACCCCGGCCTATATCGCCGCCATCCTGGCCCGCTTCCGCAACCCGGCCATCGCCCACAGGCTCAGCCAGATCGCCTGGGACGGCACCCAGAAGCTGCCTTTCCGCATCCTGGAAACCACCGCCGACGCGCTGGCGTCAGGCCGCTCAGTGACACGCCTCGCCGTGCCGATCGCCGCCTGGATGCGCTTCATTGAACGCCGCGCCGCCGAGGGCGCGGAGATCACCGATCCGCTCGCCGGGACGCTGAAGGAGCTCAAGGGCGTCGACGCCTTCCTGGCCCTGGAGCAGGTGTTCCCGCGCGCGCTGGTCGCCAACGCCACCTGGCGCGGCGCGGTCGAGAGGGCCTACGACGCCCTCTCCTGACGCCAGCCCTACGTCCCCTTCGAATGCGCTCCGTTGTCCAGCACCTCGGGCCGCCTGGGCGTCATGTCGAACAGGTTCCAGTCGTCTGGATTGAAGGCCCGGAAGGTCTCCTTCTGGTGCGGATAGCCGTGAATGTCGTCCTGGGAATTGATGATGATCCCTCGGCCCTCGGCGACGTCGGCCAGCAGGCGGACATCGTCATAGTCGCGGTCCCAGGGCCTGGCCCCGGCATTGTGCAGCACGGACTTCTGGACATCCGCCGCCGGCATGGGCGTGAAGCCCTGGGGCCAGATCGGCGCGGTCTTGGTCTCGATGATCCTGGCGGGCGAGGTGGTGTAGCGGCCCAGCTGCGGCAGCGGCCGGCCGATGCGGTCCACGGCGATGTTGTCGCGGCCATAATATTCGACGTCGCCATAGCCGCCGAGTTCGAAGAAGGCGAGCTGGTCCGGGGTCGACATCCCGGCCCGCAGCACATTGCCGACCACCGACAGTTCGCCGGTCTGATAGGGGTGATCGCCCCATTCCTCGGCCTGCAGATTGTAGTGCACGGCCCGCTGGCCCGGATCGAAGATCAGGTTGTTGGCCATCACCGCCCGGTCGCCGCCCTTGAACAGGGCGCTGCGCTCATAGTTGTGGGCGTAGAGATTGCCGACGATCAACAGGTCGGTGACATTGTCGTGGATCAGCGAGCCCTTGGAGTGCTCGATCTTCATGTGCGTGGCGTAGCTCAAGCCCTCGGCCACGATATTGTTCGAATAGGTGATCCGGTGCGAGGTGCCGGCCCGCCAGTCGTCCGGCGTCTTGCCGGTGAAGCGCGGACCTGAGACCGACATGTTCTCATCAGTGCCCCAGGTCAGGGTGCAGTGGTCGACGATGACGTTATAGGCCGCGCCCTGGGTGGAGAGCGCGTCCTCCTCCCAACCGCTCTTCTTGGGCTGGCCGGCGTCGCCCGGGCGCACCCGGATGTGCTGCATCACCACGTCATGGCCGGGGATGTCGACACCGCCCCGGATCAGGCTGATCCCCGGCGAGGGCGCCGTCTGACCGGCGATGGTCACGAAGGGCTCGGTGATCACCAGGGTCTTGCGGTCGAGATCGATCACCCCGCCGACCTCGAAGACGATGATCCGGGGGCCCTTGGCGTCGACGGCCTCACGCAGGGACCCTGGCCCCTCGGAGGCCAGCGTCGTCACCTTGATGATCCGGCCGCCCCGGCCGCCCGGCGTCGTCGCCGCCCAACCCAGCGCGCCCGGAAAGGCCAGCGGGGCCGCAGCCGGAACCGGCGCGGGCGCCTTGGCCGCCGCCCAAGCGCCGCCCGCCTGGGCCGCCATGATCGTCACCGCCACTGCGGCCATCAAACTCGTCTTACCCATGACCCTGCTCTTCCACTCCCTGCCGCGTCCCTATGCGCCCGCCGGCCCGGTCTGGGCAAACCGGCTCGCGATTGGGACTTGATTTGAAAATGACACCGGTTTCCTTTAGACACAACACAACGCTCGTCAGGGCGTGATTTTTGGGGGGTGAATGCGGGTGAGCGTTCCGGCTACGGATCTGGCCGAAGAGTTTCCAGCGAACGCGCTCGCCGCGCGCTTCGTCCGTGCGCGCCTTGACGCGACCCCCCTGCCCACGTTCCCGGGCGACCTCCCCCCCGACCTCGCCACCGCCTATCGGGTGCAGGACGCCGCCATTGCGCTTTGGCCCGACGAGGTGATCGGCTGGAAGGTCGGCCGTGTGCCGCCCGAGCATGAGGGTCCGCTGGGCGCCGGTCGCCTCTGCGGGCCGGTGTTCAAGCGCGCCCTGTGGTTCGTGCGCCCAGGCGACCTCACCCCCTTCCCGGTCTTCGTCGGCGGCTTCGCGGCGGTCGAGGCGGAATATGTGGTCCGCATCGGCGTCGACGCCCCGGCCGGCAAGCTCGACTGGACGGCGCAGGAAGCTCACGGCCTGATCGGCGCCCTGCACATCGGCATGGAGCCGGCCGGCAGTCCCTTCCGCGACATCAATGTCATCGGCCCCTTGGCCGTGGTCTCCGACTTCGGCAACAACGCCGGCCTGATGGTCGGCGCCGAGATCGAGGGCTGGGCCAGCCTCGCCAATGAGGACCTGCGCTGCGAGACGGTGATCGAGGGTGAGGTCATGGGCCAGGGCGGCGCCTTCATCCTGCCCGGCGGACCGGTCGAATCCCTGCGCTTCCTGGCCGAGAACACCGCCCGCCGGGGCAAGCCGCTCAAGGCGGGCCAATATGTCTGCACGGGGGCCGCAGCCGGAATCCATGACATCATCGCCGGCCAGACCGGCGCGGTGCGCTTCGAAGGCCATGGCGAGATCCGCTGCGCAGCGGTTCCGGCCAAGCCGGCCTAGAGACGAGAGATCAATCCCACCGCACAGCGACGGCGGCGGGAAACAACGAGATGTCGCTGGAAGAAAACGCGAGGGCTTGAGGCCATGACCACCCCATCCACGTCCGCCGCGCCGGCGTTCGAAGAGCCCCGGCTTGGCCGCTATCGCTGGGTGATCTGCGGCCTGCTCTTCACCGCCGTGGTCATCAACTACGTCGATCGCCAGATGCTGGGCGTGCTCAAGCCCTTCATGTCCAAGGAGTTGGGCTGGCGGGAGACCGACTACGCCGACATCGTCTTCTGGTTCCAGGGCGCCTACGCCATCTCCTATCTCGTGTTCGGCGCCTTCGTGGACAAGGTCGGCGCCAAGGTCGGCTATGGCGTCGCCTTTGTGATCTGGCAGATCGCCCACATCGCCCACGCCGGGGCCCGGGATCTCTCGCAATTCTTCCTGGTCCGCATGGCGCTCGGCGTCGGCGAGGCCGGCAACTTCCCGGCCGGGGTCAAGGCGGTCACCGAGTGGTTCCCCAAGAAGGAACGCGCGCTCGCGACCGGCGTCTTCAACGCCGGCTCCAATATCGGCGCCATCATCACCCCGATCGTCGCCCCCATGATCATGATGGCCTTTGGCTGGCGCGCCGCCTTCATCATCACCGGGGTGATCGGCCTGTTCTGGATCATCGCCTGGATCGCCATCTATCGCTCGCCCGGCGAGCATCCGAAGGTCACCCCCGGCGAACTGGCCTATATCCGCCAGGACCCCGCCGACCCGGCCGCCAAGGTCGGCTGGCTGGCCGTCCTGCCCAAGCGCGAGACCTGGGCCTATGCGCTGGGCAAGTTCCTGATCGATCCGGTCTGGTGGATGCTGCTGTTCTGGCTGCCGGACTATTTCAAGAAGACCTTCAGCCTCGACATCGCCACCTTCGGCCTGGTGCTGGCGGCGGTCTATTTCATCTCCGACCTGGGCAGCGTGTTCGGTGGCTGGATGTCCTCGCGGCTGATGCGCGCCGGCCGCAGCCTCAACTTCGCCCGCAAGGCCACCATGCTGCTCTGCGCCGTGGCCGCCCTGCCCTATCTGCTGCTCAATCAGGTGCATGACCTGTGGCTGGCCACCGCCCTGGTCGGGCTGGTCGCCGCCGCCCACCAGGCCTTCTCCGCCAATCTCTACACCCTGCCCGGCGACGTCTTCCCCCGCACGGCGGTGGGCTCGGTGATCGGCATCGGCGGCATGCTGGGCGGGGTCGGCGGCATGATCATGGCCAAGTCCGTGGGCCAGGTGCTGCAGAACCTGGGCGGCTATGGTCCGATCTTCGGGGTCTGCGGCGGGGTCTATCTGCTGGCCCTGCTGGTCATCCACCTGCTGACTCCGCGCATGGAGCCGGCGGTGTTCGCGGAGCCTTAGGCGGCGGCCGCCCGCGTTAAGGCCCGACTGATCTGGCCGGCCACATCGGCGGCCTGGACCCGGATGTCGGGGACGGCGGTGTTCTCCCACACCCCGCCGCGCGTCAGCGGTCCCACCGCGTGGAAGCCGACCCGGGTCGTCCCGTCGCGGCCCACCGGCTGGGAGGCGGCGTCGACCTCCAGCCCCAGCCGCAGGGCGTCTCCCCGGATCAGGCCCTGGGAGAGCAGCCGGCGCAGCAGGGCGTCGTCGGTCAGGGCGAGGTCGCCGAGCAGGCCGGTGCAATTGACCACGGCGCTGACGCTCAGCCGCCGCGTCGCCAACCCGCCCCGGGGCCGCCAGACCACCTCGATGCGGTCGCCGACCGGGACCAGGCTCTGGATCTCGCCGGCCCGCACGGTCAGGTCGCGCGCCCGCGCCATGGCGGTGATCTGCCGGGCGACACTGGGCGCCAATCGATGGCGGTGGACATCCCACCAGGGTCGCGCATGGCGCAGGAAGGCGGCGCGCTCGGCGGGGCTCCAACGCCCCCACAGGCTGCGCACATGCGGCCGCAGGTCGTCGACCGCCTCATGCCAGCCGAACCTGTCGGCGTTCTCGCGCACCTGGCGCAGGACCGCCAGGGGGGAGCCGCCCGGGGCCGGGCTCGGCGGACGCGCCGCGACCGGGGCGTGCGCGCGGGGCAGCAAGCCCCGGCGCGAGATCGCCCAGATCCGCCGACCAGGCCGCGCCAGGGTCAGGGCGGCGTCGACCATGGTCATGGCTGTGCCCAGCAACAGCACGTCCCCGGTCTCGGCCGCCAGCCGATCGGCGCGGCTCCAGGGATCAGCGAAATAGCGCGGCGAGGCGAACAGCCCTGGATCGGCGCCGGCCGGCGGCGCGGGCCTGAGCACGCCTGAGGCCAGCACCACGGCGTCCGCCGCCAGCTCCCGCCCCAGGGCGAGCCGCACCCGCCACCGGCCGTCGCCGGCCGGGGTGATATCCACCGCCTCGTCCTGCTCCAGCAGCAACCGGTCGGCGCCTAGGCGCTCAAGCGCATCCCGCAAGAGGTCCTGCAGATAGTCGCCATAGATCCCGCGGGTCACGAAGCCCCCATGGGCGCTCCAGCCGCTGCGGCCCGCCAGCCACTGGGTGAAGTGGTCCGGCAGGTCGGGAAAGGCGCTCATATTGGCCACCCGCACGTTCAGCAGATGGTCCGGATTGGCCGTGGAATAGGCCGTGCCGCGTCCGAACACTCCGGCCCGCTCGACCAAGCGCACCTGAGGCCCGCCGGGGTCCGACGCCAGGTGCAGGGCGGTCAGCAGGCCACTGAAACCAGCGCCGACAATGACGACCACGGGACGTGAGGACATGGAGCCGGCTCCGCTGAAACTGAGGCGAATTTAATTCCTATCATCTATATAGATTTTAAGCCCGACCTTGAAGGCCAGAAAAAGTAATCACCGCCTCAGAGCGGTTGGCGCCGCTGCGTCACCGATTAAGTTGACGCCACCGTCAGGTTTGCCTAGGCGTTGAGGATTAGGACTGGGAGGCCCACCATGAGCGACGGCAATATCGACCTGAAGAACGAGCATCGGGCCAAGGCCTATTCCATGCCGCTCGCCGACATCAATCCGGCCCAGCCGGAGCTGTTCAAGGCCGACGCCCACTGGGCCTATTTCGAGCGCCTGCGCGCCGAGGACCCGGTCCACTATTCGGCCGAGCACGAGTTCGGCCCCTATTGGTCGATCACCAAGTACAACGACATCATGGCGGTGGACACGAACCACCAGGTGTTCTCGTCCGAGGGCGGCATCACCATCGCCAACCAGGACGCCGGCGAAGGCCCCCTGCCGATGTTCATCGCCATGGACCCGCCCAAGCACGACGTTCAGCGCAAGACCGTCAGCCCGGCCGTGTCGCCGATGAACCTGGCGATCCTCGAGCCCCTGATCCGCGAGCGCGCCGCCAGCATCCTCGATAGCCTGCCGATCGGCGAGGAGTTCGACTGGGTCGACAAGGTCTCAATGGAACTGACGGCGATGACCCTCGCCACCCTGTTCGACATGCCGCAGGAAGATCGCCGCAAGCTGACCTATTGGTCCGACGTGGTGACCGCAGCCCCCGGCCAGGGCCTGATCGACACCCTCGAGCAGAAGATGCAGATCTTCATCGAGTACCATGCCTATTTCACCAACCTGTGGAATGAGCGGGTCAATGCGCCGCCCAAGGGCGACCTGATCTCGATGCTGGCCCACGGGGCCGAGACGCGGAACATGACGCCGCGCGAATATTTCGGGAATGTCGTGCTGCTGACCGTCGGCGGCAACGACACCACCCGCAACACCATCACCGGCTCGATCTACGCGCTGAACAAGCACCCCGACCAGTATCGCAAGCTGCGCGAGAACCCGGCGCTGATCCCGTCCATGGTCTCCGAGACCATCCGCTGGCAGACCCCGCTGGCCCACATGCGCCGCATCGCCACCCAGGACTTCGAGCTGGGCGGCAAGCTGATCAAGAAGGGCGACAAGGTCGTCATGTGGTACGTCTCGGGCAACCGCGACGACGAGGTGATCGCCAATCCGGACGCCTATATCATCGACCGCGAGCGGCCCCGCACCCACGTCTCCTTCGGCTTCGGCATCCACCGCTGCGTCGGCAACCGCCTGGCCGAGCTGCAGCTGCGGGTGATCTGGGAAGAGATCCTCAAGCGCTTCCCCGACATCCAGGTCGTGGAGGAGCCCAAGCGCGTCTACTCGTCCTTCGTGAAGGGCTATGAGAGCATGAAGGTGGTCATTCCCGCCCGGGTCTGATCCCTGGGCTTGCGGGGGCGGGCCGGGCATAAGGGCCCATGGCCGCTCCCGCCTCCCCCGCTCCCCCCTCCGCGCGCTTCGCGGCCCTCGACGCCTGGCGCGGGGTCTGCGCGCTCGCGGTGGTGTTGTTCCACCTCAATGCCGGGACCCACGGCCACCGCTGGCTGAACAACGGCTATGTGGCCGTCGACTTCTTCTTCGTCCTCTCCGGCTTCGTGATCGCCAGCGCCTATCAGGGCAGGATCAACGCCCTGGCCGAGGCCGCGCGCTACGCCGTGCGCCGGGTCGGCCGGCTGTTTCCCCTGCATCTGGCGGTGCTCGGCGTCTATCTGCTGCTGGAGATCCATCGCGGCCTCGATCACCCGGGCCTGGGTTTCACCGGCACGCGGACCTGGCCGGCCTTCTGGCTCGATGTCTTCCTGCTCCAGGGCTTCGGCGCCCAGCAGCTCAGCTGGAACGAGCCGGCCTGGAGCATCAGCGTCGAG
>NZ_CANCLE010000168.1 GCF_947378715.1 Phenylobacterium aquaticum | reverse complement strand
CGCGAAGCAGGATGGCGGACGGGGTGGGATTCGAACCCACGGTAGGCTCTCACCTACGGCGGTTTTCAAGACCGCTGCCTTAAACCACTCGGCCACCCGTCCGGGACGCGCGCCTATAGCAGCAGTCCGGGCGAGGGGGCGAGGGGCTTTGAGAGGCTTAATGAATTAACCAAGCCGCTTAACCACGGCTCAAGCCTATTGGCCCATGCTCAAGCCTCAAACAGCCGCTTTCAGCGGCGCAGGCGGGAGGGCGAGCCATGGCCCGGACTGAATGGGTGACGCGTAGCCGGAGCCTGGCCGTGCTGTTGCTGGCCGGCGCCAGCCTGGCGGCCTGCGCCACGCCGCATCCGCGCCTGGCGTCGCGGTTCCCTGCCGCCACGGCGCCCTCGGGGGCCGGCGGGCGCTACAAGGTCGGCGATCCCTATCAGGTGGCCGGCGTCTGGTACGTGCCCAAGGAACAGCCGAACTATGACGAGACCGGCATGGCCTCGTGGTACGGCGACCAGTTCAATCTGAAGCCGACCGCCAATGGCGAGATCTTCGACATGACCGCCCTGTCGGCGGCCCATACGACCCTGCCGCTGCCGTGCATCGTCGAGGTCACCAATCTGGACAATGGCCGCAAGCTGCAGGTGCGGGTCAATGATCGCGGCCCCTTTGTCGGCGGCCGGCTGATCGACCTCAGCCACGCCGCCGCCCGCGAGCTGGGCTATGACCGGGCGGGCCTGGCCCATGTGCGGGTCCGCTATGTCGGGCCGGCCACCCTGGGCGGACCGGACGCCGGGCTGCGCTATGCCTCAAACCAGGTGAAGCCCCCGGCGATCAGCGCCCCGCCGCTGCGCGCGACCCTGCCGACTCCAGCCCTGCCAACCCCGGCCCTGCCGACGCCGGCCTGGCCCAGCGCCACCCTCGCGCCCCTGACCGGCGCGGCCTTGCCGGCCTTGCCCATGGCTTCGGTCGCGGTCGCCTCGGCCGCCCTGCCGCCGATCCCTGGCGTCGCCATGGCCCCGCCGCCCGTCGCCGCGCCGCTGCTCCAGCCCGCGCCGATCCGGATGGCGGCCGCCGCGCCGCCGGTGCAGGTCGCCCCGTCCGCGCCCGCGCCGATCTCCGCCAGCGTCTATCGCGTCCAGGCCGGGGCGTTCAGCGACCAGGCCAACGCCCAGCGCGCCGCCAGCCAGCTGGGCGCCGCCGGGGACGCGGTGATCGAGACCGTCCAGCGCAATGGCGCGACCCTCTATCGGGTGGTGCTGCAGAGCACGACCGACGAGGGCGAGGCCTGGGCCCTGCGCGATCGGGTGGCGGCCTATGGCTTCGGCGACGCCCGGGTGCTGCGCCCCTTCTGACGGCCGCGCCAGACGGCTGGACAAACGGCGCGAACCGGCCATGTTGCGGCCGTGTCCCAGGGTCGTTTCATCACCTTCGAGGGCGGGGAAGGGGTCGGCAAGTCGACCCAGATCCGCCGGCTGGCGGCGCGTCTCGGCGCGACCGGGCGCGAGGTCGTGGCCACCCGCGAACCTGGCGGTTCGCCCGGCGCCGAGGCCATCCGCGACCTGCTGGTGAAGGGGGCGGTCGACCGCTGGAGCCCGGTCACCGAGACGCTTCTGATGTACGCCGCGCGACGCGACCATATCGAGCGGGTGATCCGCCCGGCGCTGGCGCGCGGGGCCTGGGTGGTCTGCGACCGTTTCGCCGATTCGACCCGGGCCTATCAGGGCGCGGCCGGCGGGACCGATCCTGGCCTGATCGCGGCCATGGAGACCTATGTTCTCGAGGAGATCCGACCCGACCTGACCCTGATCTTCGACATGGCGCCCGAGGCCGGCCTGGCGCGGGCCGCCGACCGGACCCATGCCGAGACCCGGTTCGAGTCCAAGGGCGCCGCCTTCCATGCCCGGCTGCGCGAGGCCTTCCTGGGCATAGCCGCCGCCGAGCCCGGGCGCTGCGCGGTGATCGACGCCGACCAGGGGCTGGAGGCGGTCGAGGCCCAGGTCTGGACCACGGTCGAGGGCCGGCTGGCCGTCCATGGCTGATCCGATCCCGCACCCGAAGGAAGTGTTCCGCCTGCAGGGCCACGAGGCGGCGGAGGAGGCTTTTGACGCCGCCCGCGCCCGGGGCCGCCTGCACCATGCCTGGCTGCTGACCGGGCCGGAGGGGGTGGGCAAGGCGACCTTCGCCTATCGCGCCGCGCGCCGGCTGCTGGGCGCGCCGCTCGATCCGCGCTTCGGCGTGCTGGGGGCCGATCCCGAGGGGCCGGTCGCCCGCCAGATCATCGCCCGCTCGCACCCCGACATCCTGGTGCTGGAGCGGATCGGCGAGGACGGCAAGCCGCGCAAGACCATCCCCGTCGACGAGGCGCGCCGGCTGTCGGAGTTCTTCTCCAAGTCGCCGGCCTCGGCGCCGCACAGGGTGGCGATCATCGACGCGGCCGACGACCTGAACATCAACGCCGCCAATGCGGTGCTGAAGACCCTGGAGGAGCCGCCGCCGCGCGGGGTGCTGTTCCTGATCTCCCATTCGCCGGGCCGGCTGCTGCCGACCATCCGCTCGCGCTGCCGCCGACTGGGCTTCAGCCCGCTGCCGGAGGCGGAGGTGGCGGCCTTCGTCGAGGACCGGGCGGGGGTGAACGCCGAGGACGCCATCCGGCTGGCCCGGATGTCCGGCGGCGCGCCGGGCCGGGCCTGGACCCTGGCCATGGCCGGGGCCGTCGCCATCGACGACGCGGCCCGCGAGCTGCTGCGCGACCTGCCCGAGGTGGACGAGGCCCTGGCCCTGTCGCTCAGCGACAAGTTCCGGGGCGGGGAGGGGGCGGCGCAGTTCGCCCTGCTGTTCGACCGGCTGGCCGAGCGCATTCACGGCCAGCTGCGGCAGAAGGCGGCCGAGGGCCGGGGCGGTCTTGATCGCTGGGCCGCGGCGTGGGAGACGCTCCAGCGCCTGCCGCGCGAGGTCGAGGCCGTGAACCTCGACCGCACGGACGCGCTCTTCACGGCGCTATCGACCTTGCGCGACGCCGCGCGCGCCTGACCCTCGGCCCTTCGCATGCTCATAGACAGCCACGTCAATCTGCACGCGCCTCAGTTCGATGAGGACCGCGAGGCCGTCATCGCCCGGGCGCGGGCCGCAGGCGTCCAGCTGATGGTCAATATCAGCGACAGGGTCTCGCACTTCGAGAAGGTGCGGGCGATCGCCGATGCGGCCGACATCTGGTGCACGGTCGGCACCCATCCGCATGAGGCCAAGGAGAACCCGGAACTGTCGGCCGCCGACCTGCTGGCCTATTGCGACGACCCGCGCGTGGTGGGGATCGGCGAGACCGGGCTCGACTTCCACTATGATTTCAGTCCCCGCGACGTTCAGGCCCAGGTGTTCCGCGCCCATGTGGCGGCGGCGCGCGCGAGCGGCCTGCCCCTGGTGGTCCACACCCGCGAGGCGGACGCCCTGATGACCGAGATCCTGGAGACGGAATTCGCCGCCGGGCCGTTCAAGATGCTGCTGCACTGCTACACCTCGGGCGCGGAGCTGGCCGCGCGGGCGGCGGCGATGGGCGCCTGGTTCTCGGTGTCGGGCATCGCCACCTTCAAGCCCGCCCAGGACGTCCGCGACGTGATCGCCCAGATGCCCGCCGACCGGATCATCGTCGAGACCGACTGCCCCTATCTGGCCCCCGTGCCGCATCGCGGCCGGCGCAATGAGCCGGCCTTCCTGCCCGACGTCTTGGCGGGCCTGGCCAGGACGCGAGGCTGGGACCTCGCCGAGGCCGAGCAGCGGACCGAGGAGGCCTTCTTCGCCCTGTTCGACAAGATACCAAGACCGGCGGTGGCGGCGTCATGAGCGGCGAACTGGAAATCACCCTGCTGGGCACAGGCTCCTCCGGCGGCGTGCCGCGCGCGGATGGCGACTGGGGCGACTGCGATCCGCGCGACCCGAAGAACCGCCGCTCGCGCTGCTCCATGCTGGTCCGCCGCAAGGGCGAGGGCGCAGAGCATGAGACCACGGTGCTGGTCGACACCTCGCCGGACCTGAGGCTGCAGACCGCCGACGCCGGGGTGAAGCGGCTGGACGCCGTCCTGCTGACCCACGATCACGCCGACCAGACCCACGGCATCGATGACATCCGCGCCTTCTTCATCCGCCAGCGGGCGCGGATTCCAACCTATATGGACGCCGCCACCGAGGCCTCGATGATGCGGCGGTTCGGCTATGTGTTCGAGGGCGAGGGCGGCTATCCCGGCATCGCCGACCGCCGGTTGATCCCAGCCCACGGCGCGCCGTGGCGAGTCGACGGGCCGTCCGGCGCCATCCCGGTGACGACCTTCGACCAGGACCATGGCGGGGTGCGCTCGGTCGGCTATCGGTTCGGCGACGTGGCCTATTCCAGCGACGTCGTCCATCTGGACGACCAGGCCTTTGCCGCCCTGCAGGGATTGGACGTGTGGATCGTCGACGCCCTGCGCTGGCGACCGCACCCGACCCACGCCCATGTGGAGCGGACCCTGGAATGGGTGGAGCGCGCCCGCCCCCGTCGCACCATCCTGACGAACATGCACATCGACCTCGACTATGAGGACCTGAAGCGCAAGCTGCCCAAGGGTGTGGAGCCGGGCTATGACGGCATGCGGTTTTCACATCACTTGCGCGTCGATATCTGATGACTAAACCGTCGCTTAAGCTGGGTTTCCTCGCGTCCCGCAACGGCTCCAGCCTGCGCGCCATCGTGGGCGCGATCCGGGCGGGAACGCTGGATGCGCAGGCCCGGCTGGTGGTCAGCAACAACCGGGCCGCCCCGGCGCTCGCCTTCGCCGCCGAGGCTGGAATTCCGGAGCTGTGCATACCCACCCAGGCCGACGCCGAGACCGCCGACCGGCGCCTGGCCGCCGCCCTGACCGAGGCCGGGGTCGAGTTGGTGGTGCTGTCGGGCTATCTGCGTCGCCTGGGTCCGGTCACGCTGGCCGCCTATCGCGACCGCATCCTCAACATTCATCCGGGCCCCCTGCCGGCGTTCGGCGGGGAGGGCATGTATGGCCGCAAGGTGCATGAGGCGGTGATCGCCGCCGGCGCGGCCCAAAGCGAAATCACCATCCACCTGGTGGACGAGGAATATGACCATGGCGCGGTGCTGGCCCGCCGCGCGGTTCCCATCGCGCCCGGCGAGACCGCCGACAGCCTGGAGGCCAGGGTCACGGCCCTGGAGCCGGAGGTCTTTGTGGAAACCCTGCAGCGCATCGCGCGCGGCGAACTGGTCCTGCCCTAGCCGGTCCGGGCTTGCGCCTGGCCCCTGGTCCGCCAAACTGCCCGGGCCGCCAGACAGGACCCCGACATGACCGCCAGCCGACACCTCGTCGATCCCGAGCTCCTGCCGCTGCTGGACAGCATTCCGCCCTTCGAGCTCACCGAGGCGGTGCTGCCGATGATGCGGTCCAGGCCGGCGCGGTTTCCGGTGGCCCCGGAAGATCTCGAACGCACCGAGATGACCACCCGCCAGGTTCCCGGGCCGGACGGCGCGCCGGAGGTCGGCGTGGTGATCTATCGGCCCAAAGGCGCGACCGGCCCCTTGCCCTGCATCTTCCACATCCACGGCGGCGGCTATGTCACCGGCTCGGCGACCGGCAATGAGGCCGCCCACCGGCCGATGGCGGCCGAGCTCGGCTGCTGCATCGTCTCGGTCGAGTATCGCCTGGCCCCGGAGACCCGGTTCCCCGGGGCGATCGAGGACTGTTACGCGGCCCTGGGCTGGGTGTTCGCCCAGGCCGGCGAACTGGGCGTTGATCCGGCGCGGGTGGGGATCATGGGCGAGAGCGCCGGGGGCGGCCTGGCCGCGGCCCTGGCCCTGCTGGTCCGCGACCGCGCGGACTACAGCCTGGCCTTCCAGCACCTGATCTATCCGATGATCGACGATCGCACCTGCGTCACCGCCGATCCACACCCCTATGCCGGCGAGTTCGTCTGGACGCCCCAGGCCAATCAGTTCGGCTGGGCCAGCCTGTTGGGCGCGGCGCCGGGCGGGGAGGGCGTCTCGCCCTATGCGGCGGCGGCCCGGGCCGAGCGCCTGGACGGCCTGCCGCCGACCTATATCGCCACCGGTTCGCTGGACCTGTTCCTGGAGGAGGACCTGGCCTACGCCCAGCGGCTGCTGCGGGCCGGCGTGCCGGTCGAGCTGCATGTCTATCCCGGGGCCTTCCACGGCTTCCAGTGGGCCCCGGACGCCGGGGTCAGCCGGATCGCGGCCCGTGACACCCGCGCGGCCCTGGCCAAGGCCATGGCCCAGGCCGCGCGCGGATAGGCAAACCCGATTGACTGCCCCTAGGGCGCTTGAGCCGAACTGCGCAAAACACCCATCAGGACGAGATCGATCATGGCCAGCCCGCCCCGCGCCCATAAGTCCGTCGGCGAGGACTATCTCGCCGGCGCCAAGCGCGTCAGCCACGCCTTTCCGGTCCCGGCCAGGGCGGTCTGGGCCGCCCTGCTGGACGCCGACGCCTGGACCCATTGGCTGCCGATCACCAAGGTCACCTGGACCAGCCCCCAGCCGTTCGGCGTGGGCACGATCCGCACGGTCGAGGTCGGGGCGGCCCGGATCGAGGAGGAATTCTTCGCCTGGGAGGAGGGCAAGCGGATGGCCTTCCGCTTCGCCGCCTCGACCTTGCCGATCTCGGCGGCGATCGAGGACTATCAGGTGATCGAGACCGTCACCGGCTGCGAGCTGCGCTGGGCCGGCCGCGCCAGCGCCGTGTTCCCCCTGGGCTTCCTGGTCACCCAGCAACTGGCCGGCGGCCTCAAGGCGGGCCTGCCCAAGCTGGAAGCCCTGATCAAGGCCGAGCCGGCCCGGTTCGGTATCTGATGAGCGACCGGTCCTTACGCATCATCGTCCTGAACGGGGTGCTGATCATCCTGGCCGGCATGATCCTGGCCGGCTTTCCACTCGCCTTCGTGGTCGCCAAGCAGGTCTATGGCCAGGCGTCGCCCCTGGCCATCGCGGGCGATCACCGCGCCTGGACCATGGCCCATCTCGAGGGCTTGCTGAACGGCCTGCTGGTCATGGCCCTGGCGGGGGCGACCCGGTTGGGGGCAGGGATGGCGCCCGGTCGCGAGGCCTGGCTGGCTCCCTGCCTGCTGGTCATGGGCTGGGGCAATCTTGCAGCCTCGATCCTGGCCCCGATCCTGGGGGTGCGCGGCATGGCCTTCGACGCCCACCCGGCCAACAACCTGGTCACCGGGATCTTCATGGCGGCCCTGGTCGCGTCCTTCGCGGCCTTCTGGGGCGTCATCCGGCATCTGCTGACGCCGGGGCCTGCGGAGCGGACCTAAGCCGCGACCACAGCCCGCGCCGGGACCGGCAGCTTGCCGCCGGCGGCCTTGGCGCGCTTCTCGCCCTTGGCGATCTCCTTCTTCAGGTCGGCGCAATAGACGCCGAAGTCGACCTGAATGGTGTGGCGCTTGGCCTGGTAGTACTGGCCGAGGTGGGTCTCCTCGTCCTTGACGATCACCGCCCGCATCTCGTCGGGGGAGGGCGGCAGGTATTGGCCGGCCAGATAGGCGGCGACCAGCTTGGACTGCTGCTCGGCGAAATTGACCAGGGTCGGCAGGGGCTGGGCCAGGGCCATGTAGAACAGGTTGGGGATCTGTGGGTTCATCATCCGCTTGAACAGCGGCAGGCGGTGATCGGCGTCGGGGACCAGTTCGGGGTCGCTGAAGAACGGGAAGCGCATGTCATAGCCGGTGGCGAAGACGATGACGTCCACATCCTCGACGCTGTCGTCGGTGAACCGCACCTGCTTGCCCTCCAGCGCCTTGATCGCCGGCTTGAACTTCACGTCGCCGCAACCGACCCGGGTCAGGAACTCCCCGGACACCGACG
>NZ_CANCLE010000167.1 GCF_947378715.1 Phenylobacterium aquaticum | reverse complement strand
AAGGGCGACTTCCTCAAGGCCCTGAAGGACGCCAAGTCCCCGGCCATCATCCTGGGCTCAGGCGCCCTTGCCCGCGCTGATGGCGCGGCGGTGGCCAAGGCGGCGGCGGCGATCGCCAAGACCTACAAGATGACCTGGAACCTGCTGCACAGCGCGGCGGCCCGGGTCGGCGGCCTGGACCTGGGCTTCATTCCGGCTGAGGGCGGCAGGACGGCGGCCGAGATGGTCAAGCCGGGCGCTCTGGACGTGCTGTTCCTGCTGGGCGCCGACGAGATCGGCCTGACCGGCTCCGACGCCTTCACGGTCTATCTGGGAACCCATGGCGACGCCGGCGCGCACCGCGCCGACGTGGTCCTGCCGGGCGCCGCCTATACCGAGAAGGACGGCCTCTATGTGAACACCGAGGGCCGGGTCCAGATGGGCCAGCGCGCGGTGTTCCCCAAGGGTGAGGCCCGCGAAGACTGGTCGATCCTGCGGGCCCTGTCGGACCGGCTGGGCAAGACCTTGCCCTATGACACCCTGGCCCAGCTGCGGGCCAAGCTGTTCGCCGATCATCCGACCTTCGGCCAGATCGACTATGTGGCCGGGCCGGTCGACTTCGATCTCGCCGCCGTGGGCGGGGAGGGCGCGGTCTCCGACCAGGCCTTCGAAAGCCCGATCAAGGCCTTCCACCTGACCAACCCCATCGCCCGCGCCAGCGTGACGATGGCCGAGTGCGCCGCCCAGGTTTCGGGCGCCGCCAAAATCGCGGCGGAATAGACATGGCTCCCACCTCCTTCTGGGCCACCCCCGGCGGCTGGACCCTGATCACCGTCGCCCAGATCATGGCGGTCATCCTGCCGCTGCTGGTGGCGCTGGCCTTCTTCATGCTCGCCGACCGGAAGATCTGGGCCGGCGTGCAGATGCGCAAAGGCCCCAACGTCGTGGGTCCGTTCGGCCTGCTGCAGTCCTTCGCCGACCTGATGAAGTTCGTGCTGAAGGAGATCGTGATCCCCGACGGCGCCGACAAGTTCGTGTTCCTGCTGGCTCCGGTCCTGACCTTCGCCCTGGCCCTGGTGGGCTGGGCGGTGATCCCCTTCGCCCCCGGCTGGGTGGTGGGGAACATCAATGTCGGTGTGTTGTACCTGTTCGCGATCTCGTCGCTGGGCGTCTACGGCATCATCATGGGGGGCTGGGCTTCCAACTCGAAGTACCCGTTCCTGGGATCCCTGCGCTCCGCAGCCCAGATGGTCTCCTATGAGGTCTCCATCGGCTTCGTGATCATCACGGTGATCCTGCTGTCCGGTTCGATGAACCTACAGACCATCGTCGAGAAGCAGGCCGGCGGGTTCTGGAACTGGAACGTCCTGGGCGGCGGGTTGAAGAATATCTTCATCGCCCCGGTGATGTTCGGCATGAGCGTGGTGTTCTTCATCTCCGCGCTGGCCGAGACCAACCGCCCGCCCTTCGACCTGCCGGAAGCCGAGTCCGAGCTCGTGGCCGGCTATCAGGTGGAATATTCCTCCTCGCCCTTCCTGCTGTTCATGATCGGCGAGCTGGTGAACATCGTCCTGATGTGCGCCCTGATCTCGCTGCTGTTCTTCGGCGGCTGGCAGGCCCCGATCGACTTCGCCTTCGTCCACAGCTGGAGCCCGACGGCCCAGAGCTTCTACGGCCTGATGTGGTTCTCGGCGAAGATCTGCTTCTTCTTCTTCATGATCGCCATGGTGAAGGCCATCGTGCCCCGCTATCGCTACGACCAGCTGATGCGCCTGGGCTGGAAGGTCTTCCTGCCCACCTGCGGCATCGCCGTGGTGCTGGTGGCGGCCTGGCGCGTGTTCGGCGGGGCGGCATGAGAATGATCCTCGCCATGGCTCTCCTGAGCGCCTGCGCGGCCTGCGCCAGCGCGCCCGGCGGCGAGTCCGTCGGCGGGGTCGCGACCTATGACAATCTCAAGACCGCCCGCACCGCCTGCGAAGCCAAGGGCGAGAAGCTGGCGCTGAAGTCGCAGGGTGATCCCCAGCGGATGGCCGCCTATGAGTGCAAGAGGAACTGAGCCGATGATGTCGCGCATCAATCAAGCGATCAAAGGCGCCGTCCTGGCCGATTTCGTCGGGGCCTTCGGTCTCGCGATGAAGTACATGGTCCGCCCCAAGGCGACCGTGCTCTACCCCTATGAGCGTGGGCCCCAGTCGCCGCGTTTCCGGGGCGAGCATGCGCTGCGCCGCTATCCCAACGGGGAAGAGCGCTGCATCGCCTGCAAGCTCTGTGAGGCCATATGCCCGGCCCAGGCGATCACCATCGAGGCCGAACCGCGCGAGGACGGCAGCCGCCGGACGACCCGCTACGACATCGACATGGTCAAATGCATCTATTGCGGCCTGTGCCAGGAGGCCTGCCCGGTGGACGCCATCGTCGAGGGGCCGAACATCGAGTACGCCGTCGAGACGCGGGAAGAGCTCTATTACGACAAGGAACGCCTGCTCGATAACGGGGATCGTTGGGAGCGGGAAATCGCGAAGAATCTGGAACTCGACGCGGCCTACCGGTAAGACCGGCGCGCGATTCCAAGGGTGCTGAACAGCGTCGTGTTTCCGGTTTCGGAACGGCGCGAGAAGAGGGGCTGAGAAGAGCCGTCATGGCCTTGCAGGCGATCGCTTTCTATCTGCTGTCGGCGGTCACCGTCGTGGCTGGGCTATGCGTGGTGTCCGCCCGCAACCCGGTGCACTCGGTGCTGTTCCTGATCCTGGCCTTCTTCTCCGCGGCGGGGCTGTTCGTCCTGCTGGGGGCGGAGTTCCTGGCGATGCTGCTGGTCGTCGTCTATGTCGGCGCCGTCGCAGTGCTGTTCCTGTTCGTCGTCATGATGCTCGACGTCGACTTCGCGGCCTTGCGACAGGGCTTCGCCCAGTACGCGCCGCTCGGCGCCCTGATCGGCGGCTTCCTGGCCTTCGAGATGATCCTGGTGTCGACTGCGGTCTCGACCCACGGCGCGGCGGCGGGGCATGACACGCCCCAGGCGGCGACCCAGGGCTTCAGCAATGTCGAGAGCATCGGTCGGGTGCTCTACACCGACTACATCTACTTCTTCCAGGCCGCGGGCCTGGTGCTGCTGGTGGCCATGATCGGCGCCATCGTGCTGACCCTGCGCCACAAGCCCGGCGTTCGCCGGCAGGTCATCGCCGACCAGGTCGCGCGCGGTCCCAAGACCGGCATGCGCATTGTTCAGATTAAACCGGGCGAGGGGATTTCGGAATGAGCATCGGGCTCGCCCACTATCTGGCGGTCGCCGCGATCCTGTTCACCATCGGGGTGTTCGGGATTTTCGTGAACCGCAAGAACATCATCGTCATCCTGATGTCGATCGAGCTGATCCTGCTCGCTGTGAACATCAACCTGGTGGCCTTCTCGTCCTTCCTGCATGACGTGGTCGGGCAGATCTTCGCCATGTTCGTCCTGACCGTGGCGGCGGCCGAGGCTGCGGTCGGCCTGGCGATCCTGGTGACCTTCTTCCGCAACCGCGGCGACATCGCCGTGGACGACGCTTCGATGATGAAGGGCTGACGGCATGAACGCGCAGTCTCTCGTCCCCGTCATCGTGTTCGGGCCGCTGGTCGGCGCGACCCTGGCGGGCCTGTTCGGCCGCCGGCTCGGCGACACGATCTCCCAGGCGATCACCACCGGCCTGCTGATGCTGTCCTGCGTCCTGTCGTGGGTGGTGTTCAGCCAGTGGGCCTGGGGAGGGCTCGAACCCTTCACCCTGACGCTCGCCCCCTTCATCCATGTGGGCGACTTCATCTCCAACTGGTCGATCCGGCTCGACGCCCTGTCGGCGGTCATGCTGATCGTGGTGACCACGGTCTCGGCCCTCGTCCACCTCTACAGCTGGGGCTACATGGCGGAAGACCCGTCCAAGCCCCGGTTCTTCGCCTATCTGTCGCTGTTCACCTTCGCGATGCTGGCGCTCGTGACCGCCGCCGACTTCATGCAGCTGTTCTTCGGCTGGGAAGGCGTGGGCCTGGCGTCCTACCTCCTGATCGGCTTCTGGTTCCACAAGCCCAGCGCCAACGCCGCCTCGATCAAGGCCTTCGTGGTCAACCGGGTCGGCGACTTCGGCTTCGCGCTCGGGATCATGACGGTCTTCTGGCAGTTCCACACCATCCAGTTCGCCCCGCTGTTCCCGCAGATCGCGGGCATGGCCGGCAAGGGCTGGCTGTTCGCGGGCCATGTCTGGCCGGCCGTCGACCTGGCCTGCGTGCTGCTGTTCATCGGCGCCATGGGCAAGTCGGCCCAGTTCTTCCTGCACACCTGGCTGCCTGACGCCATGGAGGGCCCGACCCCCGTCTCGGCCCTGATTCACGCCGCCACCATGGTGACGGCCGGCGTCTACATGGTCTGCCTGCTGTCGCCGATGTTCGAATATGCGCCGGTCGCAAAGCAGGTCGTCACCCTGATCGGCGCGGTCACCGCCCTGTTCGCGGCGACCGTCGGCCTGGCCCAGAACGACATCAAGCGGGTCATCGCCTATTCGACCTGTTCGCAGCTCGGCTACATGTTCTTCGCCGCCGGCGTGGGCGCCTATCAGGCGGCCATGTTCCACCTCTTCACCCACGCCTTCTTCAAGGCGCTGCTGTTCCTGGGCGCGGGCTCGGTGATCCACGGCATGCACCACGAGCAGGACATGCGGAAGATGGGCGGGCTGTGGAAGTACCTGCCGGTGACCTATGCGGTCATGACCATCGGCACCCTCGCCATCACCGGCTTCGGCATCCCGGGCGTGGAGCTCGGCTTCGCCGGCTTCTATTCCAAGGACACCATCATCGAGGCGGCCTATGCGGCCGGCCATGAGCATGGCGGCGTCGCCTATTTCGCCTTCATCGTCGGTCTGCTGGCCGCCGGCCTGACCGCCTTCTATTCCTGGCGCCTGGCTTTCATGACCTTCCACGGCCACGCCAAGTGGGGTCACGACGAGGCTCATGACGCGCACGGCGCCCATGCCGACGCCCATGCGCACGACGACCACGCCCATGCTGACCACGGGCATGACGACCATGCCCACGGCCACAAGCCGCACGAGAGCCCGTTGGTCATGCTGGTCCCGCTGATCGTGCTGGCGATCGGCGCTGTGTTCGCCGGCTTCGTCTTCGTCGAGAAGTTTGTCGGCGACGAGCGGGCCGAGTTCTGGAAGGCGGCGATCTTCAACGCGCCGGCTAACCATGTGCTGGAGCGCGCCCACCATTCGCCGGAATGGCTGATGTGGGCGCCGCTGGTGGTGTCGATGGCCGGTCTCGCCGGGGCCTTCTACGTCTACATCGTCAAGGAAGGCATGGGCGCGCGGATCGCGGCCAACAAGGGGATCCTCTGGACCTTCTTCTACAACAAGTGGTTCTTCGATGAGCTCTATGAGGCGACCATTGTGCGCCTGACCAAGTTCCTGGGCGACGTGTTCTGGAAGGTCGGCGACCAGAAGATCATCGACGGCCTGGGCCCCGACGGGGTGGCCGCGGTCTCCTCGGCGGTGGGCAAGCAGGCGGGCAAGCTGCAGACCGGCTTCCTCTACCACTACGCGTTCGTCATGCTGCTCGGGGTCGCGGGTCTTCTGACCTTCGCTCTCGTCGCCTGGCAGGCTTAAGGGAGCGACCCGATGACCGGCATTCTCTCCCTCACCACCTTCGCGCCGATCCTCGGCGTGGCGGCTATCCTGATCCTGCGCCTGTTCGGCCAGGCCGATGACCCGAAGACGGTTACGGCCGCCAAGTGGATCGCCTTCTTCACCACCCTGGCGACCCTGGCGCTCTCCGTGCTGCTGGTGGTCCAGTACGATGGGGCCAATCCGGGCTTCCAGTTCGTCGAGGACGCCAACTGGTTCGCCGGCATCCACTATCGGATGGGCGTCGACGGCATCTCGATCCTGTTCGTGCTGCTGACCGCCTTCCTGATGCCGTTCTGCATCGCGGCCTCGTGGAAATCGATCGAGACCCGCGTGCTGGAATACATGATCGCCTTCCTGGTCCTCGAGACCCTGGTGATCGGCGTGTTCTGCGCGCTCGACCTCGTCCTGTTCTACGCCTTCTTCGAATTCGGCCTGGTGCCGATGTTCCTGATCATCGGCATCTGGGGCGGGAAGCGCCGGGTCTATGCGGCCTTCAAGTTCTTCCTCTACACCCTGCTCGGCTCGGTGCTGATGCTGGCCGCGATCCTGGCCATGATCGGCATCTCGCACACCAGCTCGATCCCCGAACTGATGCACTACAAGTTCGCGCCCTGGATCCAGACTTGGCTGTGGCTGGCCTTCTTCGCCTCCTTCGCGGTGAAGATGCCCATGTGGCCGGTGCACACCTGGCTGCCCGACGCCCACGTCGAGGCCCCGACCGCCGGTTCGGTGATCCTGGCCGGGATTCTGCTGAAGATGGGCGGCTACGGCTTCCTGCGCTTCTCCCTGCCGATGTTCCCGCAGGCTTCGGAGATGTTCACGCCCCTGGTGTTCTCGCTGAGCGTGATCGCCATCGTCTACACCTCGCTGGTCGCCTTCCGTCAGACCGACATCAAGAAGCTGATCGCCTATTCTTCCGTCGCCCACATGGGCTTCGTGACGATGGGCATCTTCTCCGGCAACGCCGTCGGCGTGCAGGGGGCGATCTTCCAGATGCTGAGCCACGGGGTGATCTCCGGCGCGCTCTTCCTCTGCGTCGGCGTCGTCTATGATCGCATGCACACCCGCGAGATCGCCTTCTATGGCGGGCTGGTGAACCGCATGCCCTGGTATGCGGCGGTGTTCATGCTGTTCACCATGGGCAATGTCGGCCTGCCGGGCACCTCGGGCTTCGTCGGCGAAATCCTGACCATGACCGGCGCCTATCAGGCCTCGACCTGGACGGCCCTGGTGGCGGCCTCGGGCGTCATCTTCTCGGCGGTCTATGCGCTGTCGCTCTATCGGCGCGTGGTGTTCGGCGAGATGACCAATCCGGCGCTGGCCGCCATCACCGACCTGGACTGGCGGGAAGTGGCGATCTTCACCCCGCTGATCCTCTCCACCCTCTATCTGGGCGTCCATCCGGGCGCGATCTTCGACCTGACCCAGGCTTCGGTCGACAGCCTCGTCGCGACGTATCGCGCGGCGATCGGCGCCTAGGGGACGAAAGCGACATGACCTTCTCCGCTGATCTCGCCCTGGCCGTCCCCGAGCTGATCCTCGCCGGATCGGCCCTGTTCCTCCTGGTGGCAGGCGCCTTCGCGCCCAAGCGCACCCTGCTGGTCGGCACAGGCGCCGTCCTGGCGCTCGCCGCCGCCGCCGCCGCCGCCGCCGTCAGCCCGGTGGGCAAGGCGTTTGGCGGAGGACTGGTGTCCGACGCCGCCTCGACCTTCGCCCAGGTCGCCATCTATGCCGCCAGCGCCGTCTCGATCGTGCTCGGCCAGCGCTGGTTCGCCCGGCGCGGCGTCGACAATTTCGAGTTCCCGGTGCTGATCCTGCTCGCTGCGCTCGGCATGGGCATGATGGTCGGCGCCGCCGACCTGATCTCGCTCTATGTCGGGGTCGAGTTGCAGTCCCTGGCGCTCTACGTGCTGGCGGCCATGCACCGCGACAACGCCAAGGCCTCGGAAGCCGGCCTGAAGTATTTCGTGCTGGGGGCCCTGTCCTCCGGCCTGCTGCTCTATGGCGCGTCACTGATCTATGGCTTCGCCGGCTCGACCAAGTTCGCCGTTATCGCCACGGCCGTGCATGGCGGGGCGGGGACCGGCGTGTTGTTCGGCCTGGTCTTCCTGATCTGCGGCCTGGCCTTCAAGGTCTCGGCCGCGCCGTTCCACATGTGGACCCCGGACGTCTATGAGGGCGCGCCCACCCCGGTCGTCGGCTTCTTCGCCGGCGCGCCGAAGCTGGCCGCCATGCTGCTGTTCGCCCGCATTCTCACCGAGGG
>NZ_CANCLE010000166.1 GCF_947378715.1 Phenylobacterium aquaticum | reverse complement strand
GTGCAAGCCGGGTTCGATCACTCCGCACACCAAGTTCGTGGCCGAAGCCTATATCCTGACGAAGGAAGAGGGCGGCCGTCACACGCCGTTCTTCACCAACTATCGTCCCCAGTTCTACTTCCGCACGACGGACGTGACCGGGATCATCAAGCTGCGCGAAGGCGGGGACATGATCATGCCGGGCGACAACGCCGAGCTGGACGTCGAGCTGATCACCCCGATCGCCATGGACCAGGGCCTGCGCTTCGCCATTCGCGAAGGCGGCCGGACCGTCGGCGCCGGCGTGGTGTCCAAGATCATCGAATAGTGAGAAGCGCCGGTCCGCTCAGGCGGACCGGATGCGATCGACAACGATTTGTCGATCGCCGCGCCGAACGCCCGTAGCGTAAGCGAAGGGCCGCCCTCGTCAGAGGGTGACGCTGAAGACCAGGCCGCCCAGGGAAACCCGGGCGGCCTTTTCTTTGTTTCAATTTCACTTTCGGGAACACCGCCGCCGCTCTTGCTCCGAAGCAGGCTCGCTGCTAAACCGCGCGGCTCCGGCGATGAGCCGAGCGCGCCGGAAGGTCCTTCCGGCGCGCTGTTCATTGTTCCGGAGACCGGCCCCGCGAGGGGAAGGTGCGTAGGAGTGTAGCTCAGCTGGTAGAGCATCGGTCTCCAAAACCGAGGGTCGTGGGTTCGAGTCCCTCCACTCCTGCCAATCTATGACTATGTAAGACCCGGGCGCGGAGGTCCGCCGCCCTTATCTAGAGAGTGTCGAGACGCCTTGATGGCCAGGAAACCGGGTTCAACGCCGCAAGCGATGAAAAATCGCGCCGCCAAGACGGCCGCGGCCATGGCGCCGGCGTCCGCCCTGGCTCAGCCGGCGGCCGCCCCCAAGAAGCGCACCAGCCCCGCCCAGTTCGCCCGTGAGGTCCGCGCCGAGGCGCGCAAGATCACCTGGACGAGCCGCAAGGAGACCTGGATCACCTCGGTGATGGTGGCGATCATGGTGGTGATGGCCTCGGCGTTCCTGTTCGGCGCCGACGCGCTGATCGGCTTCCTCGTCGGTCTGGTCCTGAAATTCGCGAAGGCGGGATAAGAGAAATGAACGCCGAGACCCAAACGCCCGTGGCCGCCAATCCGCGCCACAAGTGGTACATCGTCCACGCCTATTCGAACTTCGAGAAGAAGGTCGCGGAATCGATCCGTGAGCAGGCGCACAATCAGGGCCTGGACGACACCTTCTCCGACATCCTGGTGCCCACCGAGGACGTCGTCGAGATCCGTCGCGGCCGCAAGGTCAATGCCGAGCGCAAGTTCTTCCCGGGCTATGTCCTGGTGAAGATGGAGCTCACCGACGAGGCCTACCACCTCATCAAGAACACGCCGAAGGTCACCGGCTTCCTGGGCAGCCAGAACAAGCCGCAGCCGGTCTCGGAAAAGGAAGTCGCGCGCATCATCGGCGCCATCGAAGAGGGCGTCGAGCGGCCGAAGCCCACCATCTCCTTCGAGATCGGCGAGCAGGTGCGGGTCACCGACGGTCCGTTCGCCAGCTTCAACGGCTCGGTCGAACAGGTCGACGAAGAGCGCGCCCGCCTGCGCGTCACCGTCTCCATCTTCGGCCGCGCCACCCCGGTCGAGCTCGAATACGGCCAGGTCGAAAAGACCTCCTGATCTTGCGAAGGCGGGCTATCCCCGCCTGAGTGGTCTTTCCGCCCGCCTCATGTTTCGATTGAGGGGGCGATGCGCGCCCGATCGCCGCTTCGAACCACGAACCACATACGTCCTTCGTGGTTCATAGGGCCCGGGCGGTTGTGTCCCGGCCCGGCCCCTGCTAAGAGCCCGCCTTTCGCCGCGCCGGGTCCACCGGCTGCGGCTCAAATCCGTGGGAGGAGCGCCAATCTCCGCACCACGGCTCAACAGACCGGATACCGGTCAAAGAGGAGAACATGGCCAAGAAAATTCTGGGCTATATCAAGCTGCAGGTGAAGGCGGGCTCCGCCACGCCTTCGCCGCCCATCGGGCCGGCGCTCGGTCAGCGCGGCGTGAACATCATGGGCTTCTGCAAGGAGTTCAACGCGCGCACTGAGAAGGAAGTCAAAGGCACGCCCCTGCCGACGATCATCACCGTCTATCAGGACAAGTCCTTCACCTTCATCACCAAGACCCCGCCCGCGACCCACTTCATCAAGGAAGCGCTCGGCCTGAAGTCCGGCTCCAAGACGCCGGGCCGCGAGGTCGCCGGTTCGATCACGCGCGCCCAGCTGATCGCGATCGCCGAGCACAAGATGAAGGACCTGAACGCCAACGACATCGACGCCGCGGCCAAGATCATCGAGGGCTCCGCCCGTTCGATGGGCCTGCAGATCGTGGAGGCCTAAGCCATGACCAAGCAAGCCAAGCGCATCCAAGCCTGGACCGGCGACCGTCTGGTCGCCCACGCCGTCACCGACGCCGTGAAGCTGGTGAAGGCCAACGCCACCGCCAAGTTCGACGAATCCATCGAGATCGCCGTCAATCTGGGCGTTGACCCGCGTCACGCCGACCAACAGGTCCGTGGCGTGGTCAGCCTGCCGTCGGGCACCGGTCGTGACGTCCGCGTCGCGGTCATCGCCAAGGACGCCAAGGCCGCTGAAGCCACCGCCGCCGGGGCCGACATCGTCGGCGCCGAGGAGCTGGTCGAGCGCATCCAGGGCGGCTTCATGGAATTCGACCGCGTGATCGCCACGCCGGACATGATGGCCCTGGTCGGTCGTCTGGGTAAGGTGCTGGGCCCGCGCGGCCTGATGCCGAACCCGCGCGTCGGCACCGTGACGCCCAACGTGGCTCAGGCCGTGAAGGACGCCAAGGGCGGCGCCATCGAGTTCCGCACCGAGAAGACCGGCATCATCCACGCCGGCATCGGCAAGGCGAGCTTCACCGACGACGCCATCCTGGCCAATGTCCGCGCTCTGGTCGACGCCTTGAACAAGGCCAAGCCGTCCGGCGCCAAGGGCACCTACATCAAGAAGATCAGCCTCTCGTCCACCATGGGCCCGGGCTTCAAGATCGACGCCGGCTCGATCGGCGTCTGATCCCTGCGATCTGACGGAACAGGGAAGGGCGCGACGGCGACGTCGCGCCCTTCTTCGTGTCTGACGCACTTGACCGGCGCCCCGGCGGACTTCACTGACGGTGAAAACCCGTCGGAGGAATTCCCATGAAACGCGCCGCCATCGTCTCGCCGATCCGCACGCCGGTGGGCAAATTCCAGGGTAGCCTGGCCAGCATGACCGCGGGCGAACTCGGCGCGGTGATCCTGCGCGAGCTGGTGGCGCGGACGAAGATCGACCCGGCCCGCATCGACGACGTGATCTTCGCCCAGGGCTATGGCTCGGGTGAGGCGCCCTGCATCGCCCGCTGGTCGGCGCTGGCCGCCGACCTGCCGATCTCGGTGCCCGGCTACCAGCTGGACCGGCGGTGCGGCTCCGGCCTGCAGGCGGTGATCGACGCAGCCATGATGGTCCAGACGGGCGTCGCCGATGTGGTGGTGGCCGGCGGGGTCGAGAGCATGAGCAATGTGGAATACTACACCACCGATATGCGCAATGGCGCGCGCATGGGCTCAGTGACGATGCACGACCGCCTGCAGCGCGGCCGGGTGATGAGCCAGCCGGTCGAGCGGTTCGGGGTGATCTCCGGCATGATCGAGACCGCCGACAACCTGGCCCGCGACTATCAGATCTCCAGAGAGGAATGCGACGAATACGCCGCGACGAGCCACCAGCGCGCCGCCGCTGCCTGGGCCGCCGGCAAGTTCGACGACGAGCTGGTTCCGGTCTCGGTGAAGCAGAAGAAGGGCGATCCCGTCATCTTCGCCAGGGACGAGGGCGTGCGCGCCGACGCCACGGCCGAGAGCCTCGGTCAGCTGCGCGCCATCGAGAAGAACGGCGTGGTCACCGCCGGCAACGCCAGCCAACAGAACGACGCCGCCGCCGCCTGCCTGGTGGTGTCGGAGGACAAGCTCGCCGAGCTGAATCTCGATCCCATGGGCTGGTTCGTCAGCTGGGCCGCCGCGGGCTGCGAGCCGTCGCGGATGGGCATCGGTCCGGTTCCGGCCGTGGAGCGCCTGTTCGCCCGCACCGGCATGGGCTGGGACGACATCGACCTGGTCGAGCTGAACGAAGCCTTCGCCCCCCAGGTGCTGGCCGTGCTGAAGGGCTGGGGCTGGGACGAGCGCGACCGGCTGAACGTCAATGGCTCGGGCATCTCGCTCGGCCACCCGATCGGCGCCACCGGCGGCCGAATCCTGGCCAATCTGCTGCGCGAGATGCAGCGTCGCGACGCTCGCTATGGCCTGGAGACCATGTGCATCGGCGGTGGCCAGGGCATAGCGGCGATCTTCGAGCGGGCCTAGGCGCCGGGGCGGGGGAGGCGGTCATGGAGCTGAAGACCACCCGCTACGCGATCGATGACGGCATAGCGACTGTCACCCTGGCCCGGCCCAAGCGGCGCAACGCCTGGACTGGGCGGATGCATACCGAATACCGCTGGATCCTGCGGGAAGCCGACCTGGATCCGAAGGTGCGGGTGATCGTGGTGACCGGCGATTCCGATGGCCAGGCCTTCTGCGCCGGGGCCGATCTTGGCGCCCTCGACGGTCACGCCGAGAAGGGCCGTTATGATCCCGGCACCGACGAGGACATCGCCAATCCCGGCTTTGGGGTGGACCCGGCCTTCGACGCCAGCTTCGCCTATCACTTCGGGGTCGGCAAACCGATCATCGCGGCGATCAATGGCCCGGCGGCTGGCGTTGGCCTTGTGCTGGCCGCCTTCGCCGATCTGAGGTTCGCTGCGGCCGGGGCCAAGTTTACCGCCGCCCATGGCCGGTTCAACTTCCCCGCCGAGTTCGGCCTGTCCTGGGTGCTGCCCCGGATCGTGGGCCTGAGCCACGCCAATGACATCCTCTTGTCCAGCCGGGTGTTCACGGCGGAGGAGGCCCTGGCCATGGGCTTCCTGAACCGCCTGGTCGCCCCCGACGCCCTGATGGCCGAGGTCATGGCCTATGCCCGGATGCTGGCCGAGGGCGTCGCTCCCGGCTCGGCGCGCGAGACCAAGCGCCAGATCTACCGCGACCTGCACCGCGACGCCGCGGCCTCCGTCCAGGCGGCCGAGCGGCTGCTGGAGGAGATGATCAAGGCGCCGGACTATAAAGAGGGCGTGAAAGCCTGGTCGGAGAAGCGCAAGGCGGTCTGGACCGGCTGAGGCCGGGTTTCGCTACACGTCTAGATCATGCTATCTATCCGTCTAGACGGAGGCCCCATGGCGTTTCACGTACGCGACCCCGAGACCGACACCCTGGTCCGCGAACTGGCCCGCAAACGCGGGGTGGGCATCACCGACGCCATCAAGCTGGCCGTCGCCGCCGAACTTGAGCGCGTGGGCGAGGCGCCGTCGCAAATGGATCGGATCCGCGAAATTCAGGCGCGCATCGCTGAGCGCGGCCGGACGGGCTTCGTGGCTGACAAGGCGTTCTTCGACTGGCTGTCCGGTGAGGAAGACGTTTGATCTTCGTCGACGCTTCCGCCCTGTGCGCCATCCTGTTGGGTGAGCCTGACGCTGACATGTTGGCGGCGAGGTTGCTGGGCGAAACGGGGCTGCTGACCTCGGCGGTCGCCGTCTATGAAACGGTCGCCGTGGTGGCCCGGTCCGTCAAGGGAGACGTCAAAGCGGCGCGCCAGGATGTGACTGACATGCTTAGGGTGAACGACATCAGATTGGTCCCCATCGGCGAGGCGGAACGCGAGCTCGCGCTCGACGCTTTCGACCGCTACGGCAAGGGCCGCCATCCCGCCCGGCTGAACATGAGCGACTGTTTCGCCTATGCCTGCGCCCGCACCCATGGCGCGGCCCTGCTCTTCAAGGGGGACGACTTTTCGCTGACGGACGTCGCCGTCGCCTGAGGGCGGTTGAGTTCCCCCGCGTTCCCGTGTAAGAGCCGCGCCTTCTAGAGTTTCGCTTCTCCGTAAGGGGAGGCGGGTTGGGGGGCCAAGCCCCCCGATCCTGTCCATGAACTTCGAGGTCTCCGGGGTCACCGGAAGCCGTAACGCGGGGGGAGAGCCTTCCCCCGGTCGCAGGGAGACGGGAAGATGAGGTTTCGCCGTCCGGCCGCATCGCGGCGCGGGCGTGGAGACTGCGGCTTCTCAAGGACAGGCTGATCTCAAAGCGCGGGCTTGTCCCGTGCACGGGATCATTTGCGGTCTCGGGAATCGTCCCGGGGCCGGACCTGAGTATGGAGACCGCAATGGACCGCGCTCAAAAGCAGGAGTTCATCGATACGCTCAAGGGCGTCTTCGATAACGCCGGCGCCGTGGTCGTGACCCACAATCTGGGTCTGACCGTTGCGGAAATGACCGATCTTCGGGGCCGCCTCCGCAAGGAAGGCGCCCAGCTGAAGGTGGTGAAGAACACCCTGGCTCAAAAGGCTCTGGACGGTTCGATCGGCGCGGAGGGCGACGCCCTCTTCACCGGCCCTGTCGCCATCGCCTATGCGCCGGACCCTGTCTCCGCCGCCAAGGTCGCGACCCAGTTCGCCAAGGAAAACGAGAAGCTCGCCATCA
Source organism: Phenylobacterium aquaticum (assembly GCF_947378715.1). Classification (GTDB taxonomy): domain Bacteria; phylum Pseudomonadota; class Alphaproteobacteria; order Caulobacterales; family Caulobacteraceae; genus Phenylobacterium; species Phenylobacterium aquaticum_A. Next base: position 1,605 of record NZ_CANCLE010000166.1, on the reverse strand, counting down.
TCGGCGGCTTCATGGGTCTACAGGTTCTGGACAAGTCCGGTGTGAGCGCTCTGGCGACTCTGCCGTCTCTCGACCAGCTCCGCGCCAAGATCATCGGCCTCGTGCAAGCTCCGGCGACCAAGATCGCGGGCGTTCTGCAGGCGCCGGCGGCACAGCTCGCGCGCGTCATGTCGGCTTACGCCGCCAAAGACGCCGCCTGATCGTCATCTTCCGAACACACCCTATCAAAGGACTGAACCCAAATGTCGAAGCTTGAAAAGCTGGTCGAAGACCTCTCCGCCCTGACCGTCCTGGAAGCCTCTGAGCTGTCCAAGCTGCTGGAAGAAAAGTGGGGCGTTTCCGCCGCCGCTCCGGTGGCCGTGGCCGCCGCCGGCCCCGCCGCCGCTGTGGAAGCCGTGGAAGAGCAAACCGAGTTCACCGTTGTTCTGACCGCCGGTGGCGACAAGAAGATCAACGTGATCAAGGAAGTCCGCGGCGTCCGTCCGGACCTCGGCCTGAAGGAAGCCAAGGACCTGGTCGAAGGCGCTCCGCAGAACGTCGTCGAGAACGTCTCCAAGCAAAACGCCGAAGAAGTCGCCAAGAAGCTGACCGAAGCCGGCGCGACCGTCGTGATCAAGTAAGACCCGCGCCGCGCGCTCGCGCGGCAGGTCTTGAACGCTTAAGCGGCCCCGGAGGGAAACCTCCGGGGCCGTTTTCGTGGACGGGATCAGGCCGCCGTCGCGCCGATTTCGGCTGGTCAGGGGCGGCCGGCAAGGTCAGGCTGGTCCGCTCAATCCATGGAGACGGGCATGGCCTCGCTCGATCAGGCGGTCTCGACCTTCGAACGCAATCTGGCGGCCCAGACCGGCAAGGCGGTCGCCGAGTGGGTGAATCTCGTCCAGGCCAAGGGCTTCGAGAAGCACGGACAGATCATGGCCTGGCTGAAGGCGGATCACGGCCTCTCCCACGGCCACGCCAATCACGTGGCCAAGCGCGCCCTCGAGGCCGCCGCGCCCCGATCGACGGACGATCCGGCGGCCCATCTATTCGAGGGCGACAAGGCCGCGCTGCGTCCACTGTATGACGCGGTCGTCGCCTTCGCCGCAGGCCTGGGCGGGGACGTCGAAGTCGCACCCAAGAAGGCCAATGTCAGCCTGAGGCGGCGCAGGCAGTTCGCCCTGGTCCAGCCCAGCACGCGCACCCGCCTTGACCTGGGGCTCAATCTGAAGAACCGCGCGCCGGTCGGGCGACTGGAGCTGTCGGGCAGCTTCAACGCGATGTTCAGCCACCGGGTTCGGCTGGAGACCCGCGGGGACTTCGACGCCGAGGTCCAGGCCTGGCTGGCTGAGGCCTATGGCGAGGCCGAGTAGCCGGGAGCCCGCCATGCCGTCCGTCCGGAAAATCGCCTTCCCGTCCGAGAGTCGGCTGCAGGCCAAGATCGCCCAGGCCACCTACCTCGACGCCTGGGAGGCGGACCTTCGCGACCCGACCCTGACCGCGACCGAAATCGCCGCGCGGGCCCAAGGGGTGACGCCGGCCTGGGTCGAGGGATTGCTGGCGCTTCGCGACATGATCGTCCGACCGCTGGGCCTCAAGACCGTCGGGCGGCTCGGCGCCCGCCACCCG